>JAYPYW010000026.1:0-30736 GCA_038154685.1 Flavobacteriales bacterium
CCGCATACAATAAGCCATCTCAAACTGGTTTGTACGAACATTACAAGAAGTTTATCGAAGCTTCACCATTACCTGTTATTTTGTATAACGTTCCTGGTAGAACTGGAGTGAATATGTTACCAAGAACTACCTTAAAGTTGGCTAATGAATTTCCAAAGAAAGTAATTGCTGTAAAGGAGGCTTCTGGTGATTTATCGCAAATGATGGAGATTATTAATAAGGCTCCAAAAGGTTTTGAAGTTATTTCTGGAGACGATGGAATTACATTACCGTTAATTGCTTCAGGAGGTACTGGTTTAATTAGTGTTATTGCCAATGCATTTCCACATGAAATGAGTAGCGTTGTAAACTTTGCTTTAGAGGAAAAATATAATGAGGCAAGAATGATTCATTACCAATTATTAGATCTTATTGGTCTAACATTTGCGAATGGAAACCCAGGAGGAGTTAAAGCAATGTTAAACAAAATTGGAATTATTGAAAATGTATTAAGATTACCATTAGTTCCAGTTATTCCTGAAACAGAAGATAAAATTGTTGCAGCTATTGATGTTTTAGCGAACTCTTAATTGTAACTTTTATAGATAATATTTGAAGGGTCTTTTTAAGGCCCTTTTTTCATTAGTTTTTATTCCCTTCGCTCGCCCTTCGACTCCGCTCAGGATGACCCTTGCGCGCTGAATGTAAAACTGATCGGAGTCGAAGGGCAGCGTAAGAAAGCACCGACTCATAATCCAAATTTATATTTCATCAATATTTATTCGATCTATCGATACCTCATTTGTATTAGCTTTATCGTTCCACAACTAAACTGATTTAAATTGGGATACAAAACAGCTATAACCAGGAGAGAGCATTTTAATGCAGCGCATAGATTACACAACCAAAATTGGTCGGATGAAAAGAACGAAGAAGTCTTTGGTTTGTGTAACAACAAGTATTATCACGGTCATAACTACGAAGTGGAATTTAAGGTGATTGGAGAGTGTGATCCGCAGACAGGTTATGTTGTTGATACTAAGATTCTAAGTGAATTAATATCGGAGAAAGTTTTATTGCCATTCGATCATAAAAATTTGAATCAACAGGTAGAAGAATTCAAAGAATTAAATCCTACGGTAGAGAATATTGCTAGGGTTATTTTTGAAAGGTTAAGACCAGGAATTCCATCTCATTTAGATCTAAAAATTACGTTATATGAAACTCCAAGAAATTATGCAGAATACCCAGCTTGAGAATCATATTGAAAATTGGGAAGAGATTGGTGATAATCATATTCTTACCAATTTAGAAACTCCAATGCATGAAGGAGCTTTTGATCTTACAGATGCAGAAAAGAAAGAAAGAATTGCCTTTCATTTTGCAATAATCATGGAAACATTGGGGCTTGATTTAAATGACGATTCATTAAAAGGTACGCCAAAACGAGTGGCTAAAATGTACGTTGATGAGATTTTCAATGGGTTAAACCCCAAGAATAAGCCGAGTGTAGCTTTGTTTGACAATAAATATCAGTACAATGAGATGGTGGTGGAAAAGAATATTTCATTCTATTCTAATTGTGAACACCATTTTGTACCAATCATTGGAAAGGCTCATGTTGCCTATAAATCCAACGGAAAGGTGATTGGGCTATCTAAACTAAACAGAATCGTGCAATATTATGCTAAACGTCCACAGGTGCAAGAACGTTTAACTAATCAGGTTGCCAACGAATTAAAAGAGATTTTAAGAACGGATGATGTTGCTGTAATTATTGATGCAAAACATTTGTGCGTTTCTTCAAGAGGAGTTAAAGACGACACGTCTTCAACTTATACTTCGTTTTATGGAGGAGACTTCAAAAATGAAGAAGTTAAAAGAGAATTATTTACTGCTATAAAAGATTGTTAAACCCAGATTTTGCTATGGATTTTCCTTTAAAGTTTAACACCAAAGGGAAGGTTTACCGCCTAGAGGCTAAACAAAACCTTCCCATTTCATTAGATCAGGCTTGGGAGTTTTTTTCAAGTCCTAAGAATTTAGCGACGATTACTCCTGATAACCTTGGATTTAAAATTTTAAGTGGAGCAGAAACCGATATGTTTGCTGGTCAGATCATTCAATATACTGTAACCCCATTACCGTTTTTTAAAGCCAAGTGGGTGACAGAGATAAAGTACGTTGAGGACAAGAAATTCTTTGTTGATGAGCAAAGATTCGGCCCTTACGCTTTATGGCATCATAAGCACTTTTTTAGAGAGATTGAAGGTGGTGTTGAAATGATTGATATTGTAGATTATTTACCTCCAATGGGGATTCTAGGTAGGATGGTTGAACCTATTATTGTGCGTCCTCGATTAAAAGAGATTTTCGAGTATAGGAAGACGAAGTTGGTTGAGCTTTTTGGGTAGGCTTGTTAGTCAATCCCCTCAGTCCTATTTTTTCTTCAACTTCTTCTCAAGCGCCTGCATTTCATCTCTATACTGAGCTGCAGAAATAAAGTCTAATTCCTTAGCTGCTTTTTCCATTTTAGATTTAGCCTGTTTAATAGCTTTTTCCAATTGACCTTTAGACATGTATTGAATAACAGGATCAGCGGCAATTCCCATTTCTACTTCTGAGGTTTTGTATTCTTTCGGAACCCTTCCTCTAACAGAGTCGACAACAGAAGTTTGTTTTAAAATCTCTTCTTTCGATTTAGCTAACGACTTTGGAGTTAATCCATTCGCTTCATTGTAGGCCATTTGTATAGCTCTTCTGCGATTAGTCTCATCTATCGTTTTCCGCATTGAATCGGTTATTTTATCACCATACATGATAACCAGACCATCAATGTTTCTTGCCGCTCTTCCGGCTGTTTGAGTTAACGATTTTTCCGATCTTAGGAATCCTTCTTTATCGGCATCTAATATTGCTACTAAAGAAACTTCTGGTAAATCTAATCCTTCTCTTAATAGGTTAACTCCAACTAGAACATCTATTTCTCCCAGTCTAAGTGACCTTAAGATTTCCACCCTCTCCAATGTGTCTATTTCAGAGTGTATGTATCTACATTTTATGTCTAGATTTAAAATGAATTTAGAAAGTTCTTCCGCCATCCTTTTTGTCAGAGTAGTACAAAGGACCCTTTCGTTTTTCTTAACCCTGTTATCAATCTCTTCTAATAAATCATCAATTTGATTCATTGTTGGTCGGACTTCAATAATTGGGTCTAATAAACCTGTTGGGCGAATTACTTGCTCAACTACAACTCCTGCTGAAGCTTCTAACTCATAATCTGCTGGAGTTGCAGATACGTACAAGGTTTGCCGTTGAAGTGCTTCAAATTCCTCGTATTGTAATGGTCTGTTATCTAACGCAGCTGGTAATCTAAATCCATATTCCACAAGGTTTATTTTTCTAGATCTGTCACCACCATACATGGCTTTGATTTGAGGTCTTGTAACATGACTCTCATCAATCATCATGATGTAATCATCCGGGAAGTAATCAAGCAAACAATATGGTCTTGTTCCTGGGGCTCTGCCATCTAAGTACCTAGAGTAGTTTTCTATTCCTGAACAATACCCCAGTTCGCGCATCATTTCTAAATCATATTCAGTTCTTTCCAATAAACGTTTGGCTTCAAATTCTTTTCCTTCCGATTGAAAGAACTCAACTTGTTTAACAAGATCGTCTTGGATATGAGTGATTGCTTTTTGCAGACTTCCAGGACTGGTTACAAAAAGATTTGCTGGATATATTTTAATTTCCTCAACTTGAGTTAGACTGTGATTAGTTTGTGGATCAATGTGTTCAATAGATTCGATTTCGTCTCCCCAAAAAGAGATTCTGTAAGCGAAATCCAAATATCCAGGATAAATATCTACTGTATCTCCTTTAACTCTGAAAGTACCTCTTTCAAATTCTAAATCATTTCTGGAGTATAATGCTGCAACTAAATGCTTTAGGAATTGAGTTCTGCTTTGTGTGTCCCCAACCTTTAGGCTAACAGAGTTGTCGTAAAAATCAGTTGGGTTTCCCATACCGTAAATACAAGAAACTGAGGAAACAACGATAACATCACTTCTGCCTGAAAGTAGGGCAGTAGTAGCTGATAATCTCAGTTTTTCTATTTCATCGTTAATGGATAAATCCTTTTCGATATAGGTGTTAGTAACAGGTAAAAATGCTTCTGGTTGATAATAATCGTAATAGGAAACAAAATACTCTACCGAATTATTAGGGAAGAATTTTTTGAATTCTCCGAATAACTGAGCAGCCAGCGTTTTGTTATGGGAAAGAATTAATGTTGGCCTGTTTAACTCCTTGATTACATTGGCCATGGTAAATGTTTTACCTGATCCAGTAACCCCTTGAAGTGTTTGTGCTGGTATTCCAGACTTAAATCCATCAACAATTTCGGCAATTGCTTTTGGTTGATCACCCGTAGGTTTAAACTCCGACACTAATTCAAAATCCATCTTCTAAAAATAGTGTTTTTTGTTGGGGTGGATTGTTGATCGAGGGACATATTAGTTTGAGATTCTTCAGTCGTACCTCCTTCAGAATGACGAAAACTTCAGAATTGCATTTAGATAGAAAAAGGGCCGTCATTCTGAAGGAGGTACGACTGAAGAATCTCAAGATATAATTGACCCCAATCTCTTCAACTCTCGTTTGGCGGTAGATTTATACCCTGCAGAACTTCCTGGTAATTGCTCTTTTATTAAAAACACCACCTCATCCTTCAACTCAGGATATTTTAAAGCAACATTAGTAAGAATAATCATAATGTGAGCTTTAATCGCAACCGGTATCTTTTTGCTCATAAAGGTTTTAGTTCCTTCCTCAAATACTTCTCCCTCTAATTCCTCTGGAAGATCGATGCTAGCAAAAAGCCTATAAATTGCCCTCGGAATAGCATCGTGACTTTTAGGTTGGATGGATTCCCATAAATCGTTTAGGAAAGGTTTTAAATTCTCAGGGTTATCGTCATGAATTCCAGTAATAACATAAGCACCTCTTTGCGCATAAATCCCATCATTGCTCTTTACAACTTCAACAATCTCTCTAATAGGAATATTTCCTTGAAGGATCTCCTTTGTAATTAAATCCTTCTGCCTTTTAGAATGTTCCTCCTCCAAAAGTTGTTTAAGCCTTTTCATAAGTCAAGGATATAATAATCTGAGTAATCTGAGAAATCTGATGGCGATAAAAAAGAGGTTAAAAGGAAGGTAGATAAAAAATAAGCCCAACTTCCACACAATGAAGTTGAGCTTAAATTAAACTATTCAGTCTATAGCGAAAAATGCCGATCAGATATCAAATGATATCCAACTATGGAAGAGAAATAATCTCGGTATCTCTATCCTAAAAGGCTTTGTAATAAAGCCATAATAAACACAATTGCCACCACAACAACTCGCATAACTTCGCTTTAAAACAAGGTACGTGAGTTTTTAAAATTAGGACAAGTTTATTAAATTTACTTTTCAACAATTGTATGAGGAAAAAGTTAATTCAAGATGCAGCTAGGAAGCTTTATAATGAGCGAGGACTAGGGAATGTGACTGTTCGGCAGGTGGCTGAGGTTGTAGGGATAAGTTCGGGGAACTTGACTTATCATTTTGAAAAAAGAGGGGAGATTGTTGATTCCATTTTTGAAGAGCTTGAAACATTGGAGGAGAAGTTCCTTCAATTATATAGACTAACTGCTTTGAACGATGTGCAGCTCAAAAAACTTATGAAAGCCCATGCAAAAGCCATGTTTGATTACAGGTTCTTTTGGATAGATTTTGTTCAGGTTGGACGTGAGAATAAAAAAACTCAAAAACGATTGGATGATCTTATGAATAACCGTTTGAATGAATTGGATTACGAATGGGCGAACTATTTAAATCAGTTCCTATATATAATGGCCATGCAAGGGTTGAAGTTTACTCCTAAATCCTTAGAGAAGCACTTTGAAAAAATTGAGGAAAGTGTTTTTACGTAGAATAGTGGCCTATGAGAATAGGCCATAACAAGTATTACTTTTTTAGTGATTTAATCTTAATGACTTGCTTTGGCCTATTCTCATAGGCCACTCCAGATACATCAGTCTTGTAATCTAAAATGAAGAGTTTATTTATGAAACAGCCTCTACTGCCTTCCTAACACTACCATGCGCTAACAATAATTTGTTCGCAGTCTCATAATCCAGTCCAGTTTCCTGCATAACCATCTTAGTTCCGCGATCAACTAGTTTGTCGTTACTCAACTGCATATCCACCATTTTATTTCCCTGAACGTGCCCCAATTGGATCATTACAGAGGTTGAAATCATATTCAAGATTAATTTTTGTGCAGTTCCTGCTTTCATTCTGGTACTTCCCGTTACGAATTCTGGACCAACAACTGCAGCAATTGGGAACTGGGCTGTTGCAGCTAAAGGACTTCCTTCATTGCATGTTATACAACCTGTTAGAATACCATTTTCATTACAAGTTTCTAGTGCACTAATTACATAAGGAGTGGTACCGCTAGCGGCAATTCCAATAACCGAATCATTTTCGTTAATATCAAAAGCCTGAAGATCTTTCCAACCTTGAGTCGTACTGTCTTCGGCATTTTCTACAGCTTTTCTGATTGCAGCGTCACCACCAGCAATTATTCCAACAACTTTTCCATGATCAACACCAAAAGTTGGAGGACATTCACTTGCATCAACAATCCCTAATCTACCACTTGTTCCTGCTCCCATGTAAAATAATCTACCACCTGATTTCATTTTTGGAACAATTCGCTGGATTAAAGCCTCAATGTCAGGTAGAATTTCCTCAATTGTTCCGGCAACAGATTTATCTTCACGATTAATGTTTTGGATTAATTCCAAAACGCTCATGTCTTGCAAATTGTCGTAATTGGAGCTTTGTTCGGTAGACTTTTTCATACAACTAAAATAATTACAGGTCGTAGCAGTTATAGAGGAAAGTTTAATTTTAATTCAACAATAACAATTGAATTATTCTAAAAAGCTAAGTGACTGTTATTAAATTTATGCTATGCATACGCTAGAACCACATTATAATTGGAGACATATCTACACAGCAGAAGAGGATTCTGCCTCTCCTTTTTACGGTCGTGAGTATAGCGAGTTTGCATTTTCCGATAAAGTATATGATCATTTTATTCATCCGCAATGGGATAATATAGGTTCACCAACACTGTTCATTAAACTCTTGTATTGTAATTATGATCAGAAATTCGCGATCATAGAAATGATAGGCGAGTGGAATGACTGTTTGTACAATGACATCATGACATTGAAACGAGAGGTTATAGATTTATTACTTGCTGAAGGGATCGAGAAGTTTCTTTTAGTTGGAGAGAATATTTTAAACTTCCATTATTCTGATGATTGTTATTATGAAGAGTGGGCTGATGAAACCTATGATGGTTGGATTGCTGCTATTAATTTTCAGGAGCATGTTTTAAGAGAGATGGCTCAAATTGGAATCGATCAATATATCCTTTGGGGAGGAGATTTAAATGATATTCCTTGGCGAACATTTAAGCCGCAGGATTTAATGCTGAAAATCGAAACTATATTTAATCGCCGATTAGGTTTATAGATTCAGTAACTCCTGATAATCACCCTCCTACAAACAAATCTTTTATTTAGATTGATTTTAATTTCAAAAACCTAGGTTTTACCTTTCTTTAAGCTTATTTTTGTTGCCTACTTTTTGTAAATATGAGCGAAGAAAAATCGGCAGTTGAACATAATTTTATTGTTAAGGAGCTTTATCCTTATCAAAAAACATCGATCACAAGAATCGTTGAACGATTAAATCAAGGGCCACAAAATAACAATATTCTTTTCCAGTTGCCTACTGGTGGAGGGAAAACAATCATCTTTTCGCACATTGCAAAAGAATTCATTAAAGAAACCAATAAAAAGGTTTTAATCCTTACACACAGAATAGAGCTTTTACACCAAACATCTGGTTGTTTAGATGGTATTGGGGTAGATAACTTTGTTGTTAGTAGCGAGGTTAAGGATATTGAAGATCCTGAAAAGTATGGTTGTTTCATCGCAATGGTTGAAACATTAAATAACCGTTTACAGGATAATGAAGATTTTATTGAGAATGTTGGTTTGGTTGTAGTTGATGAAGCGCACAACAACTCATTCCGTAAGATTTTCCAGTACTTCAAAAATGTAAATATGTTAGGGGTTACTGCTACACCTTTAAGTAGTAACAGAAACCTTCCATTAAATAAAAATTACGATGAATTGATTATTGGTTCATCTATTTCTAATTTGGTTGATGGTAAATTCCTTTGTGAACCAACATCATATACTTACGACGTAAACCTTGGTGCTTTAAGGGTAGGGATTAACGGTGATTATACAGTTAGTTCGTCTGAAAGATTATATGGAGGTTTTGATATGCAGGAGAAATTAATCACTGCATACCGAGAAAGAGCGCAAGGAAAGAAAACTTTGATTTTCAATCCTGGTATTCGTGTGAGTTGGATGGTGTACGATATGTTCAAAGAGAACGGAATTGAAAACATCAAACACTTAGATTCTACTTTTTCTGATCAGGAAAGACGTGATACTCTAGATTGGTTTAGAAATACTCCCGGTGCCGTGCTTACTTCGGTTGGTATTTTAACTACTGGATTTGATGAGCCTTCTGTTGAAACTATTGTTTTAAATAGAGCAACAAGGTCGTTAACATTATACCACCAAATGATTGGTCGTGGTTCGCGTGTTACTCCAACTAAGAAGCACTTTAATATCATTGATTTAGGAAATAACATTCACCGATTTGGTTTATGGGAAGCTCCTTTGGATTGGCACGATGTATTTAACAATCCTGATAAGTTCTTAGATCAAAACTATTTTGATGAATTAGAAAAACAAAGAGAGCTTAACTATACTATTCCAGACGATATTATCGAGTTGTTCCCAACAAATACGGAAGATTTATTCCTAGATGTTGAGGATATTTATGAAGGTTGTATGGATAGAGGAGAGAAGGCAAGTAATTCATTAGATATCTGTATTTCTAATCACGCCAAGGTTATTACTGATAACTGTAATGATTTTGATGAGGCGGAAACTTTAATTGAGAAGTTGGATGACAGTATTCGTCATAGATTAAAGATTTATACAACTTGTATTACTAAGTCTACTAAATCTTATTTGAATTATATCTACGATACTTACCAAAGAAGATTGAAAATTGAAATTAAAAAGATTCTTCGTGAGCGTGAGCCAGACGAGGATGATGAATAGAATTGAGGAAGCCGCTTTTAAGCGGCTTTTTTGTTGTTGCTACCCCCTCAGCCTGCGTAATCTGAAAAATCTGTTTTAGAATAATCAAGCTATCTTTTGAGCGAAATACACATTTCATTAACTTTAATTCATCAAGGATTCTATTTTACATACACCTATTGAATTCCTAAAAGGAGTTGGTCCAGCAAAGGCCGAATTACTAAAAAAGGAATTGGCCATTTATACTTGGCAGGATTTAATAGAGCATTATCCTTTAAGGTATGTAGATAGATCTCATTTTTACAAAATCAGTGAATTACATCCCGAATTACAGAATATTCAAATTAAAGGGAAGTTGGTAAATGTAATGGAAGAAGGATCCGGAAAGAAATTGCGTTTAAAGGCCCGTTTGAGAGACGATTCTGGTTTTATTGATTTGGTTTGGTTTAAAGGCATTAAGTACATCAAACCAACATTAAAACCAGGGTTGGAATACGTGATTTTTGGAAAGCCAACTTTATTTCAAAACAGATTTAATATTTCCCATCCGGAAATTGTTCCTGTAGTGGAATGGAATAAAAAAGGACAAAAGGGATTGCAGGCAGTTTATCCGTCCACTGAAAAACTAAAAGCAAGGTACTTGGATTCTAAAGGGATTCGAAAGATCATGGAAAACTTGCTTTTAGAAGTGAATGGTAAAGTGGAGGAGACCTTGCCAGAATATTTGGTGGAAGAGTATAAATTGATGTCCAGAGGGCGAGCATATTTGGAAATTCACCGACCACAAACTCATGAGATTATTAATAAAGCCAAAGGGAGGTTGAAGTTTGATGAGTTGTTCTATATTCAAATGAAGATCCTGCGTTCCAAGGTTGCGAATAAAAAGAAATTCAGAGGGTTCATTTTTAAAGAGGTTGGAGAGAACTTCAATAAGTTATACAAAGATATTTTACCCTTTGACTTAACTGGTGCGCAAAAGCGGGTGCTAAAAGATGTTAGACGAGATGTAGCTTCAGGATTGCATATGAACCGATTGGTCCAGGGCGATGTTGGGAGTGGTAAAACGCTAGTAGCCTTAATGGCAATGCTCTTGGCTATAGATAATGGTTACCAAGCTTGTTTAATGGCGCCTACGGAAATTTTAGCGCAACAGCACCAAGCTGGAATACAAGAACTAGTTGAACCATTAGAATTAAAAGTAGGTTTGTTAACCGGTTCAGTTAAAACCAAGGATAGAAGAGCGGTTCACGAGGGGATTGAATCAGGAGAACTAAAAATATTAGTTGGAACGCATGCTTTGATTGAAGATAAGGTAAAGTTTAAAAATCTTGCCCTTGCAGTGATTGATGAACAACACAGATTTGGTGTTGCTCAACGTTCCAAATTATGGAAAAAGAGTGTTACTCCGCCGCACATTTTAGTAATGACAGCCACCCCAATTCCAAGGACTTTAGCGATGACGCTTTATGGTGATTTAGATACATCGGTAATCGATGAATTACCTCCGGGAAGAAAACCAATTGTAACGCGTCACTTTAAGGATAGCCAGCGAATTAGAGTGCTTAGTTTTATGAAGCAACAAATCGATTTGGGCCGACAAGTTTATGTGGTTTATCCATTAATTGAAGAGTCTGAATCCATGGATTACAAAGACTTAATGGATGGTTACGAAAGTATAACAAGATATTTCCCTCGTCCGAAGTATCAGTTAAGTATTGTTCATGGTAGGATGAAGCCAGCCGATAAAGATTTTGAGATGCAGCAATTTGCGGCGGGAAAAACTCAAATAATGGTGGCAACAACTGTTATTGAAGTTGGTGTAAATGTACCCAATGCATCGGTAATGGTTATTGAAAGTGCAGAGCGGTTTGGACTAAGTCAGTTACACCAATTAAGAGGTAGAGTGGGTAGGGGTGGAGAACAGAGCTATTGTGTATTAATGACTGGCCAAAAGTTAAGTAAGGAAAGTAAAATCCGAATGGAAACCATGGTTAGGACTAACGATGGTTTTGAAATTAGTGAAGTAGATATGAAGTTGAGAGGGCCTGGAAATATAGAAGGAACTCAACAGAGCGGTATTATGGAAATGAAGATTGCCAATATTGTTCAGGATTCAAAGATTGTTTCTTTTGCCAGAGCAAAAGCGATGGAAATTCTAGAGGAAGATCCAGATTTGATCGATCCAAAAAATCAGGTGATTTACGAGAATTTAGAAAGCGCTTCAGGTGGGAAGATAAATTGGGGAAGGATAAGTTGATTGAATCTTAGGAATCTGAGGGCGAAATTAAAGCGCCTCCGCAACAACAAAAGTACTTCCACCAATAAACACAAAATCATTCGGTCCAGCGTTTTCTAATGCAGCCTTTTTTGCCTCTTCTACAGAGCTGTAAGCAATTCCCATGCATTCGTTTTCTGCTCCAGCTTTTGCTAAGGTGTCCACATCCAAGGCTCTTCCAATGTTTGGTGCGCACCAGTAGAAGAATCCAATTTTAGGTAGGAGGTTTAGAATAGTGTCCAAATCCTTATCATCCACCATTCCCCAAACAATGTGTAGTTTTTCGAATTTTTGATCTTCAATTTGATCGGCAATAATTTTAACACCATCAACATTGTGTCCGGTATCGCAAATAACTTTAGGTGAAGATTTTAATTCCTGCCAACGTCCTTTTAATCCAGTGTTTTGAATAGTATTCCCAAATCCAGCTTTAATGTGCTGATCTGAGATATTCCAACCTTGAGATATTAATTCTTTTATTGTAGCCAATACGGTTTTGGCGTTTTCTTTTTGGTAGTATCCTTTTAAGTCTAACTCATAGTTTACCAACTCGTTTTCCGACCAGGTAACCTCAGAATTATTTTGATGAGAAACATAATCAAACACCGAAACCGTTTCTCCTTGTTTTCTTCCAATAACAACAGGGGTTTCAGGTTTAATAATACCTGCTTTTTCTCCAGCAATCTCAGGTAAGGTGTCACCCAGGAATTGTTGATGATCTAGTCCGATGTTAGTAATTACGCTAACTTCAGGAGTGATGATGTTTGAGCAATCTAATCGTCCACCTAGGCCGGTTTCAATAATTGCAATGTCTACTTTTTGTTCAGCAAAATATTTGAATGCCAAAATGGTTGTGTATTCAAAAAAAGATGGCTCAATTGTTTTGGCCTCTTCTTTAAATTGAGCAACAAAATCAACAACATATTCTTCACCGACTTCAATACCATTTATCTTAATTCTCTCTCTAAAATCCTTTAAATGAGGAGAGGTAAATAATCCCACTTTATAACCCGCTTCTTGAATAATAGAAGCCAACATGTGAGAACAAGATCCTTTTCCATTGGTTCCAGCTAAATGAATGCTCTTAAATTTTTGGTGAGGATTACCTATAAGTTCGCTTAAAGCTATTACTCTTTCCAAACCTGGCTTAAAAGCACTTCCTCCATGCTTTTGATAAGCTGGGAATTGATTGAAAAGGAATTCTATGGTTTGGGTGTAGTCCATAGTCGTTGGTCTAAAAGATTTCGTTTTTTAAATACTCTAAAACATGCGGTCTAAACAAGTCATGTCCCGCTCTAATTGCGTGTAATCTAATATTTGGACCTACAAACTCAGCAAACTCTGTCACCATTTTTGGAGGGACAACAGGATCCTTGTGACCAATTACCAAATCTATTGATAAACTATTATCGTTTATGATCTTTTTTAGGTCGGCTTGCTTAAAGGTGATGAATTTGTATAGTTGCCATACCCTGTAAACCCTTAAACGCATTCCTTTAGTTTTAAAGTTGATGTCCAAGAATTTATTAATGGCAGAAGGTAAAAGATTAAGTCTCTGACCAGTATTACTTATTCCATAAACAATTCCAGGATTAGATATGGTTAGTCCATAAATACCTTTTCCAGCTTTTGTTGAGGTAACCAACCAATTCCAAAAGTTTAATTTTAATCCGTCCGGTGCAAGTAAGTATACCTTATCAATTCTTTTGTAAAACTGTTCGAGCATGAAGAGTGCAACTCGTCCACCCATTGAGTAACCCAGAACTTCAAATCTTTCGGCTTTTATTTCAGTTAAGAAAGAATCCAAAATTTCATTCAGTTGAGGTTTAGTAAAGCTTTTCCATTTTTTGCTCTGAAAAGTGGTTTTACCATGATAAAATAAATCGATGGCATATATGGTGTACTTGTCTTTACAAAAGTTTTCATATAACAAGTAATCCCTTGAATCCTTAGTAAAACCATGGAATGCGACTATTACTTTATCTCCTGATCCTATCTTTCTGTAAAACAGGTTGATGTCTTTATGTTGAAAAAAATGCTCCAATTGTTAACTTCTTCTTGCACAAATTTCGGGCTTTTTGTTGTAATTTTGCGCCTAATTTGACCAATGGTTTTTAAATGCCATTATAAAAAATAAAAAATGCCAAAAGATACTTCCATCAAGTCCGTACTTATTCTAGGTTCAGGACCAATCGTTATCGGACAAGCTTGTGAATTTGATTACTCTGGGTCTCAGTCTGCTCGCTCATTAAGAGATGAGGGAATCGAGGTTACCTTAATCAATTCCAATCCAGCAACAATTATGACAGATCCTGTTGTTGCAGATAACGTTTATTTAAAGCCATTAACACCAGAATCGGTAAGAGAGATTTTAGAAGAAAATCCTCAAATTGATTGTGTACTTCCAACAATGGGAGGACAAACTGGATTAAACCTTTGTATCGATTGTGAGAAAGAAGGTTTATGGGATGAGTTTAATATTAGAACAATCGGAGTTGACTTAGAAGCTGTAGAGATTACAGAGAACAGAGACAGGTTCCGTGAGTTGATGGATCAGATTGGTGTTGGTCAAGCGCCATCTAAAAATGTAAAGTCTTACTTAGAAGGAAAAGAGTTTGCTCAGGAAATCGGATTCCCATTGGTAATTCGTCCATCTTATACTTTAGGAGGAACAGGAGCTGCTTTCGTTCATAAGAAAGAAGATTTCGATACATTATTAAAGAGAGGTTTACATGCTTCTCCAATTCATGAAGTATTAATTGATAAAGCCGTACTAGGATGGAAGGAATACGAGCTTGAGTTACTTCGTGATAAAAACGATAACGTTGCTATTATTTGTTCTATTGAGAACATGGACCCAATGGGAATTCACACTGGGGATTCAATTACTGTTGCTCCAGCAATGACTTTATCGGATACAACTTACCAAAGAATGAGAGATCAAGCGATCAAGATGATGAGATCGATTGGTAATTTCGCTGGAGGTTGTAATGTTCAGTTTGCTGTTTCTAATGATGAGAAAGAAGATATTATTGCAATTGAGATTAATCCTCGAGTATCTCGTTCTTCTGCATTAGCATCAAAAGCAACTGGATACCCAATTGCAAAAATCGCTACTAAGTTAGCTATTGGATATACTTTGGATGAATTGTTCAACCAAATTACTCAATCTACTTCAGCTTATTTCGAGCCAACATTAGACTACGTAATTGTTAAGATTCCTCGTTGGAACTTTAACAAGTTTAAAGGAGCCGATAAGCAATTAGGACTTCAAATGAAGTCGGTAGGAGAGGTGATGGGAATTGGACGTACGTTCCAAGAAGCATTACAAAAAGCTTGTCAGTCACTTGAAATCGGAAGAAACGGTTTAGGAGCTGATGGAAAAGAATTAAGAGATCAGGATGCAATCGTTGAAAGTTTAAGAAATCCTTCATGGGATAGATTATTCCACTTGTATGATGGAATCAAATTAGGATTGCCATTAAGCAAGGTTTACGAAGCAACTAAAATTGATATGTGGTTCTTAAAGCAAATCGAGGAATTGATTGCTTTAGAAAGAGAAATGGCTAAGTACCAAATCCAAAACTTACCAAAAGACTTATTGTTAGAGGCTAAGCAAAAAGGATATGGTGACCGTCAGATTGCTCATATAGTTGGTTGTTGGGAAAGTCAAGTTCACGAGGCTAGAAAAGACAACAACATTAAGCGAGTTTACAAGTTAGTTGATACTTGTGCTGCTGAGTTTGAGGCGCAGACTCCTTACTATTACTCAACTTTCGAGGAAGAAAATGAGAGTGTAAAAACAGATAAGAAAAAGATTGTTGTTTTAGGTGCTGGGCCAAACAGAATTGGACAAGGGATCGAATTCGATTACTCATGTGTTCATGGAGTTTTAGCAGGAAAAGAGTGTGGTTATGAAACAATCATGATCAACTGTAATCCTGAAACAGTTTCGACTGATTTTGATACAGCAGATAAATTATACTTCGAACCAGTATTCTGGGAGCATATTTACGACATTATCCAGCATGAGCAGCCAGAAGGTGTTATTGTTCAGTTAGGTGGTCAGACTGCTCTTAAGTTAGCTGAGAAGTTAGACAAGTATGGAATTCCAATTTTAGGAACGTCTTACCAAGCTTTAGATTTAGCTGAAGATAGAGGAAGCTTCTCTACTTTATTAAAAGATAACGATGTTCTTTATCCTAAGTTTGGTGTTGTTGAAACAGCAGATGAGGCTTTAGAGTTGGCTAAAGAATTAGAATTCCCATTATTAGTTCGTCCATCTTATGTATTAGGAGGGCAGGGAATGAAGATTGTAATTAATGAAGAAGAATTAGAGCACCATGTTGTTGAGTTATTAAAAGATATTCCAGGAAACAAGATTCTTTTAGATCACTATTTAGATGGAGCTATCGAAGCAGAATCAGATGCAATTTGTGATGGTGAAGATTCTTATGTAATCGGAATCATGCAGCACATCGAGCCAGCAGGTATTCACTCTGGAGATTCATACGCAGTTCTTCCTCCATACAACTTGGGAGATATGATTATCAACCAAATTGAGGAGATTACAAAGAAGATTGCAGTAGCATTAAAAACTAAAGGATTAATCAATATCCAGTTCGCAATTAAAGATGATAAGGTTTACGTTATCGAAGCAAACCCAAGAGCATCTAGAACTGTTCCTTTCATTGCAAAAGCATATCAAGAGCCGTATGTAAACTACGCAGCAAAAGTAATGTTAGGAGCGAAGAAGGTTAAAGACTTTAATTTTAATCCAGTGAAGAAAGGATATGCGATTAAAGAGCCAGTATTCTCATTCTCTAAGTTCCCTAACGTAAACAAAGAGTTAGGACCAGAAATGAAATCAACTGGAGAAGCAATTTACTTCATCGATGATTTAAAAGATCCATACTTCAAGAAAGTTTACTCTGAGAGAAACTTATACTTAAGTAGATAAAAAACGTTAATAAACGATAGTAAAAAGCGGTTTGAGTTTAACTCTCACCGCTTTTTTATTTAATTTTAAGACATGATTGAATTAGGACCAATGAATTTGCTGAGAACGATTGTTACAATCGCCCTTATTTATTACGGGATCAAATTCCTTTTTCGTTGGTGGTTAAAAAGAAAGGTTTCAGCTGCTGTTAAGCAACAGCAAAGCATGATGTCTGAACAAGAAGCTAATTATCAGCGTCAGGAAACTGGAAAAGTTCACATTAAACAAGAAAGATCATCTACAACTTCTCATTCCTCTTCTGGAGGTGAATATGTTGAGTATGAGGAAGTAGAATAACTTCAATCTGTCCTTAAGTGTTATATTTACGCTGACTAAATCAAACCAAATGCTAGAGAAATTAAAGAAAGCCTATTTACGTGCTAAAACTAAAGGTTACTTAGGAGGGATTAATTCGATTTTTGAAAACATCGAAGTAATTAATAAAGCTATTACCAGTAATTCTGATGAGGATTTATGTGTTGTTGAAGTTGGAAGTGAAAGAGGTGTTGGTTCAACCTATTATATGGCTAAATACTGTGCTGAGAAAAATTTAAACTTTTATTCTATCGACCCTAGTTCAGACAGTAATGCTTCTGCAAAAAAGATATTATCCAAGTTTAAATCTAATAAGTTGGAGGCTGTTATGGCTAAAGGAGAGGACTTTTTAAATGGATTTGATAAGCAAAAAATAGCTTTAGCCTATTTGGATGGATTTGACGTAGTTTTTCCTGGGCATGTTCATAGTCAGGATCGCATAGATGCATACGCTGAATGGGGAATTGATTTGATGAAAGATGGAAATAGATTATCTGCTGAAGTTCATTTAGAAACCACAAAATATATTTATCAAAATGTAGTTCAGGGAGGAGTTATCGCCTATGATGATACCTATTTTGAAAATGGAGAGTGGTTTGGAAAAGGTAAAACGGCGATTCCATTTTTGTTAGAAAACGGGTACGAGTTAGTGAATAATAAAGAAAGAGCTCGAAATCATTCTATCTTATTGAAGAAGTTATAATCCTATAGCGTGGGAATAGTAATAAAACAAGGTTTAAAAGCATCTATAGCTTCTTATTTAGGAGTTTTGGTAGGGGCTTTTAATAATTTGTATTTATTCCCAAAAGTAATTGGAGCAGAAGGGATTGGTATCATAAACGTTATTTCTGCGGCAGCCTCACTTTTTTTGCCAATATTACAATTAGGATTTACAACCTCGCTGGTTAAGTTCTTTCCTATCTTTAAAGATAAACCCTACGCAGGTACATTTGTGACCTACTCTTTTCTAATACCTTTGTTGGCCTTGTTTTGCTTTGTAATTTCATGGCCGTTCACTCAAGATTTATTTGGGTTGATTTTCGAAAAGAATGAAGGAGCTATTTTTAACAATATCCAATGGGTCCTTCCACTTACTGGGATTTTAGTTTTTTTCGGTTTGTTCGAATCTTTAGCCAAGGCTAATTTTAAAATTGTATTCCCAACTGTAATTAGGAATTTAATTTGGAGAATTTCAATGACGGCTGGAGTTGGTTTAATTGCCGCTGATTACCTAGGGTACACCGATTTGGTGTCCGTTTTGGTATATTCATGGTTACTTTGCTTTATTGTAATCGCCCTTTATATTTTGCCTCAAGGAATTTTTAAAATTCAATGGAAGAAGGCAATGTTTAAACTTCCAGAAGTAAGAGATTTTAATTCCTTTTCGGGATATGTTATTCTGCTTTCTTTGGGAGGGGTGTTGATTCAAAGAATCGATCAATTAATGGTGGCTAGTTATTTAGGTGAAAATGCAGTTGGAGCTTTTTCCACAGCCATGTATTTTGCGACTTTAATAGAAATCCCAAAACGATCTGTAATGGGGATTGTTTCCCCAATTTTAGTGGACTCCTTTAAAAATCATGACATCGAAAAGGTTGATGAATTGTATAAGAAGTCATCGCTTAACCTTTTAATAATTGGTGGGATTCTGTTTGCAGGGGTTTGGATTAATGTTTGGGATGTTTATGAAATAATCCCAAGGAAAAGCGAATTCATTGGCGGGGTTTATGTTGTTTTTTATTACTGTTTAGCCCGAGTGATCGATATGGGGATGGGATGTAATAGTGAGATAATTGTTTACTCTAAATATTACCGTTCCAATGTTCCAATGCAAATTGCTTTAATAGCAATAGTAAGTATCACCAATGTAATATTTATACCAATGTATGGGATTACAGGAGCTGCTATTGCAACGTGTGTTTCGGTGTTTGTTTACAACGTGATTAGGTTGATTTATTTATATGTGAAAATGGATATTCAACCATTTACCAAACAAACTATTAAGTTATTAGGGTTGTTTTTCTTAGCCTTAATATTTGGTCCTCTTTTATCACTTGAATTTCATCCTATAATAAACATAACGGTTAGGTCTATGATTGTGGTTTTACCATTAAGCCTTGTTATTTATTTTGGTAAGTTTTCGGAGGATATTAATGGACCTATTGATAAGATCTTGAAGAAGGTTAAACTTAAATAATAAAGAGTAGAATGCCTTCAATTTAGTATATTCGTCTAACCAATTTTCAAAAGGAATTAAATGAATTTCGACTATAAAAAACTACTTCCATATGTTGTTGCTTTCGCAACGTTTTATGCAATAATTGTAGCCTACTTTTCGCCCTATTTTGATGGGTACACACTTCAGCAGGGTGATGTTCAGCATTGGCAAGGAATGGCAAAAGAAGTTCAGGATCATAGATATTCAGAGAAAGAAGATCCAAAATGGACTAACTCTATGTTTGGGGGTATGCCTGCATATCAAATCACAAATGAGGATACTTCTAACAAATTAAACTGGGTAAACAAGATTTTCCAGGTTAAGCTTAAAGGTGGGATGTGGAATTTGTTAGTTGCCTTCTGTGGTTTCTACATTCTATTGGTTTTATTGGGCGTTAATCCTTGGTTATCTATAGCTGGTGGAGTTGCTTTTGGTTTGTCCACCTACAACATAATCATATTGTCGGCTGGACACAATACGAAACTTGGTGCTATTGGTTGGATGCCAGCAGTTTTGGGAGCAGTATTGTTTATTTATCGAACAGAGAAAAGGGAGCTATTAGGTCTGTTTTTATTAGCGCTATTCATGGGGTTAGAATTACTGGCTAACCACGTTCAAATTACTTATTACTTAGGAGGTTTAGTTGGAATAGTTATCATTCAGCGATTAATTGAAGCTATAATTAAATCTGATTTAGGAGCTTTTGTTAGAAAGACAGGTATTGTAGTGGTTGCAATGTTGATTGGTGTACTTTGCAATTTTGGAAGTCTTTACAATACTTATAAATACTCTAAACAAACTATCAGGGGGAAATCGGAATTAGTAACACAAGTAGATAAAAGCAAAGAAGCTGAGGCTAAAAAAACAAAAGGAAGAGACGGTTTAGACTGGGATTATATTACGCGTTGGAGTTTAGGGGTTGAAGAGACTGCTAGTATTTTCATAGCTAATGTTAAAGGTGGTGCTTCTGGTGCTATGATTAGCGATTTAGAAAACATCAAAAACAAAAAGTTAAAGAATGCACTGATTAAAAACTATCAAACTGATAGGAGCAAGATGGTAAAGAGCTATTGGGGTGATCAACCATTTACTTCTGGGCCTGTTTATATGGGGGTTACTGTGTTCTTGTTATTTGTTTTAGGATTGATTTTAGATAAAGGTTATTTAAGATGGACAGCCATAGCAGGTTTCTTAATTTTTACCATGTTAGCTTGGGGACGAAATTTCGAGAGCTTTAACCGTTGGGTTTTGGATGTTTTACCGATGTACAATAAATTCCGAGCACCATCAATGACAATGGTGATTGTTCAATTATTACTGCCATTAGTTGGGTTTTGGGGAATTCATTTATTAATCAAGAAAAGAGATGAATTAAATATAAAATGGGTTGTTGTTGCAGTAACTAATGTAGCGGCGTTATTAATTTTGTTTTTGCTTATGCCGGAGGCATGGTTCTCATTCCTTTCAAAAGCGGAATTTTCTTTAGTTAATGCTCCAAATCCTGATGCAGATTATGTTGCGTTAATGGATATGGTTAAGGATTACCGAATTGATTTCTTTAAAGGAGAAGTTCAAAGAAGTTTACTTTTTGTAGCTGCTTTGGGTGCTGCTGTTATTGGTTTTGTAAAATGGAAGTTCGATTCGAAAATTTTAATCGCTGTAGTCGGGTTGTTGGTTTTAGGAGATTTATGGACTCAGAACCAGGATTACTTAAACAATGAGAAAAATCCACAAAGCAAGGATTATATCCATTGGCAAAAGAAGAAGAAAAAGAAAGTTCCTTACAGAGCAGGAAAAGCAGATATGGCTATTGCTCAAAGAGAGTTTGCCTTAAACCCGCAATACGGTTCGTTTTATGTTGATGCTGAGAATACTTTAAAGGATCATAAGAAAGAACAGGGAGAGAAAACTAGTTTGAAGGATTTTGAAAAGGAAGAATTGAGGTTCAAAGTTATCCGAGATAATTCTCATTTCAGAGTGTTAAAATTAGGGGATCCATTTAACGATGCTGGAGTTTCGTATTTCCATAAATCTGTTGGGGGTTATCATGCAGCTAAATTAATGAGATACCAAGAGTTGATAGAGAATGCTATTTCTAGAGAAATGAGTGTTATTCAATCGTCTTTTAGTTCTCAAAACATTGAAGTGATTACTGCTAGCATGAAGAATACGCCTGTACTAAATATGTTAAATATGAAGTACTTGATTTATAATCCAGATGGACAGCCAATAATTAATCCTAACGCAAATGGTTATGCATGGCCTGTTAAGCAGTTAACTTTTGTGGAGAACCCTAATGAAGAGATTGCTATGGTTGGAAAGATTGATTCGAAAAATGAAGCGCTTGTTGATGTAAGGTTTAAGAGTCAGTTTGAAGGATTTGGAGATATAGCAAAGGATACTGCTATTATCGAGTTGGTGAATGTGAAATCAAACGAACTTAACTACAATTTCGATTCGAAGAGTAACCAAACAGTTATCTTTTCTGATATATATTATGAGGATGGTTGGAATGCATACATTGACGATGAATTGGTTGATCATTTCAGGGCTAATTATGTTTTAAGAGGTTTAAATGTTCCTGCGGGAAATCATAAGATTAGCTTTAAATTCGAACCTAGTTCAGTTGCTGTTGGAATGTTAGTGAATACTATTTTCTCCTTATTAGTGCTAATTGGATTAGGTTTCTTTGCTTACAAATCATTAAAAGAGAATAATTCAGAAGATATAGTTGATGCTGCGTAATGGTTTCAATTATTGTTGCTACATATAACCGCTGCGATTTCCTTGAGGATTGTATTAAAAGCTACAATGAACAAGATTGTGATAAGGCCTTATTTGAGGTAATTATTATCAATAACAACTCAACAGATGATACCGAAAATATTTCACTTGACTTAATCCAGAAATATCCTGATGTGGATGTTCGATACATGGTTGAAACTAGTCAGGGGTTGTCTTACGGGAGAAACCGGGGAATAAAAGAAGCTAAATATAATCTGATCCATTTCTTTGATGACGATGCTGTTGCAACACCAAATTACATTTCAACAATCATCGATACTTTTGAACGGTATCCAAAGGCAAAAGCAGCAGGGGGGAAGATCTTATTGAATTACTTTGAAGGCAGACCAAAATGGGCCAGTGTTTATATGGAGTCTATTTTCGGATTGTTTGACATTGGAGAAGAGGAGAAAGAGTTTCCGCGAAAAAACTACCCTAGAGGGTCTAATATGACTTTTAAGAAAGAATTATTTGATGAGGTTGGACTATTCGATGTTAGTTTAGGAAGGAAAGGTAAAATCATGTTAGGAGGGGAGGAGAAAGAAATGTTCCAGCGAGTTTATGAATCAGGAGCTTCTGTAATTTATAATCCTTTAACAGTTTGTTACCATGCAGTTCCTGAGCCAAGAACAAGGTTTGAGTTTATTAAAAACCAAGTTTTTGGAATTGGAGCCAGTGAGAATATCCGAATCAATAATTCAGCTTTCAAATATAAACTGAAACGTTATATCATGGAAGGCGTGAAATGGGCAGCTACAGTTGTACTATTTATAAAGTATTTGCTGCTCGAATTTAATGGCCCTAAAGCTTTATTTATAATTCGCTTCAGGTGGTGGATTTCTAAGGGAATAATTTTAGGTCCTCCTAAAGATTAAAACGGACAAGCTTTTAGCAGAGCTTCCTCGTCAATTAAAGGGTGTTTTTGAGGTTGTGGAAACTCTTTAGTGAGTTTTTGAAGACCATCTATCGATAGAGCTTTCTCATTTTTTAAATCAATGGGTCCGTTTACATTATTCATTCCAACGGATAAGAAATAATCAAAGAATTTAACATCATCTCCAGGAAGGTTCAAAGAGAAATGTACCCACGCAGAAGGGATTTTATAAGCATTTCCCAAAATAATACCATGTAAAGAGCTTGATACAATGTTTTTACAGGAAAGCATGTGCTTAATCACATTTTCAACATCATCTAACACACTAATCACTTTTACTCCTGGGGTGTTTGTGTAAAGGTTTGATATTCTTTCTAAATCAATGTTATGAGGGATAATTCCTACTTCATGTGTTTGTTCTATTTCAGGATTGAAAAACCTAGGCATCAATAGAGCAGGGTCACCATATACTTCAGGGCAATCATAGCCCATTTCTAAAAATCGTTTTCTGGTTAAAGGCCCTCTTACTGCTAGGGTTTTGAAAGGTTTAACAAAGAAGGTTTGTTTATCCATTATGCCAGATCCCCAAATTACAGCGTTCCTTTTAGTTAGGTTGATAATACTGCCAACACTTAAGGTTGTAGATTCTTTGTCTTCGTTGTTAGGGACTTTATAGTTAGGCTTTTTTTGAGCAATTTTTTCAAACAAATAAGGCCCAATCCAATCTCCAAAATTTAAGGTTCTGTTGTACCAAAAAAGATTGTTGCTGTTTTCTGTTACTTCATTTCCAAAAGCCTTATTGATTTTACGAATCTTAGGCATTTTCAGTAACTTCTTAATGAAATAAGGAGTGTTTTTAGCTAAACCACTTTTAGTAGTCGATTTTAATTGTATGTTATTCTTATCAGCCACTATTTACCTCTTCCAGTCAATTTTTCTAAAACTGTTCTTACAGGACTCCAATACGCAACAGTATGTAATAATTCTTTCGCTCCAAAATTAGAGTTTTTAAAAACTCCTTTTGTAATTAATTCATTAATGTTTTCAGATGGGATGCTATGATAGGGAACACAATGATTGGTAATGTATTCATCTATTTTATTTTGATCAATCTTAGAGTTTAAAATCGATTCTACCGCTTTGTTTAATTCTTCTTTAGTTTTACAAAGAAAAAGGAATTCGTTGTTGAATCTGAAATCGTATTGCATCGTCTCTCCATGCGGGTTGTAATAAATCACAGGTTTGTATTGCAATAGTCCTTCGTGAATTAAGGAGCTAAATCGAGTAACTATAAAATGAGAATTAGCAATTTGATCACTTACAGAGGCTGAAGATGAAGCTATTAATTGATCTTGATACCTACTTAAATCGCCTTTGTCTCTTGGGTGCTGAGATATTTTAAAATCAACTCCGTGGTTTTTACAGGTTTCTGTAATAGCGTCAATCCATTCATCTCTTACCTCTTCGAAAATCCCATAAGTGAAGTTTGAATTTAGCAGTGCATATTCCTTTGGAGAATCAGGGTTGAATTCAACTCTACTATGCTCGTATCTTGGGTTTCCTGTTAAGAAGTAGTGGTCACGTTTGAGGTCTTCAATAGTTTGAGTTCCTTGGACCATTACATTATCTGAATAAAGCATTCTATTCATACTATCACCAAAATCAATAATTGATTCTTGTAAGCAGATATTGGTTATGCCTAGCTTTTTGCAGTGAGCAAATATTCTGTGAACCTCTTTAGTCCAATCGTTTAACACTAGAAATATATCAGGATTAAATTTCTTTAGTTTTTTGTAGGAGTAGTGAACGTATTCAATATTGTTATTGTCAAAATATACGTGCGCATTCTCGGTAGACTTAGCCGGAACCATGAAAAGTATATCGTGATATCCTAAAGACTTGGCAATTTGATGGCACGAGTTTGATAATGTGTCACTTTGTGCATACAACACAACTTTTTTGGAACTAGAGACTTCAGCTTTCTTTCTTTCAAAAAAAGCAAAGTCTGAAGGCGTGTCTAAATAAACTTCAAAAGACTTTTCAAGGGTTAGGGTAGAAGCAATATTGTTTTCCAGCAAGTAATTAGTAATGGCGTTGATGTCCTTGGCTAAGGGCGCCCAAACTTGATTACCACTTGGTAATTCGTCAGATGAAAAACTATTGTATATAACAATGGGTTTCGCCATTAATTATCCTTCTCAATTTGTTCGATAATATTCTTCCACACAACGTATTGATTGTATTCCTCCTTTAGTCGTTTCATTACCTTTTCTATATAAGGTAATTGTTGATCAACGTTATTGATGTAGTAGATGCTCTTGTCAATCCATTCCTCAGCTTCGTTGGCAAAAACAATTTCATCCTCATTAAAGAAATCATAAATACCCTCGTTATCCATGATTCCAAATCTTCCTAGCGAGAATACTGTCCAGAATCTATCCATAATTCCCTTTTCAACTTTCCAAGAGGCAGCATGCATGATTGGACAAAGTTTAGAGTGCTTCAAGATCTCAACATGTTCCTCAACACTCACAGGTCCAACAGCAGTTCCTCTACCAGCAATGTGAGCATTGTCTACTTTTTGAGAAAGTGGCATTAAGAAATTATCCCATTCCTCTAGGTTTCCTCTATTTGGAGTACCCCAACGTGAACCAACAAAACCAATATCATATTTAAAACCGTCCATTACCGGCTTAGCCTTCATGATTTCATCATAAGGAACAGTCATTGTTCCCCAAGGAATCCAGAAAACACGGTCTTTATGACGTTGAATGATTTCGTTCTTGATGGGGAAAGTCTCTACATCTGTTTTAGCACCAAAAGCGTAATAAGTATATCCTGAATCCTTCAGTTTATCCAGCTTAGCATATTGCGGCCAATGCCAGTCCTTAAAGAATTGCAATGGATTATCCGTCCAGTCTCTATTAGATTCCGGACTAGTATCAAAGCTGGTTAACTTTTGAATTAAGATGCTATCCTTGTGGATGTTATGCTTTTCGATTAACTGAAGCGTATCTAATTCATTCCAACAAATGTAGATTGCAGGCTCTTTGTGATTAATCTTGTTATCATTTAAATGATAAGCTTCGTAACCAATACGATTAAACGTTTTGGTTAAGTAATCCCAAGGCCAAAAGTTGGTATGCTTCTTCTTCCAGAAGAATTTAGGTTGATATCCAACTAAGTATATTTTTCTTTTCATTCTCTTTTATTTTGCACGCAGATTTTTCAGATTACGCAGATTATATTTTCCTTAATAATTACACAATCTGCGTAATCTGAAAAATCTGCGTGCTTAAAATCGTCATTACGTAAAAGTTTATATTCCGAAGAAGTTACAAACGTGCTCAATGGCACTAGAGCCCATTAAATAAACAGCTTCCTTCGAATTTCCTCCTGTGTGAGGAGTGTTTATCAAGTTTGGGGTTTCTAGTAAACCTTTTCTTGTTGGTGGCTCCACGTCGTAAACATCTAAGGATGCTCCTCCGATTGATCCTGATTTTAAAGCAGCTTCTAAGTCATCTAAGTTAACAAGAGGGCCACGAGCAGTGTTAATTACAACAGCATCGTTTTTCATCATTGCTAATGAAGTAGCATTGATTATTTCTTTTGTGTCATCAGTTAGGGGAGTGTGTAATGTAATTACGTCAGCCGTTTTGAATATTTCTTCTTTAGTAGCTTTTGTTAATCCATTAGCTGAGTAATATTCATCTTGATCGATGATATCATTAACCAAAATATTACAGTTGAAAGGCTTTAGCAATCGAATAACCTCTTTACCAATATGTCCAACGCCGATAACTCCTATAGTGGTTCCACTTAATTGTTTACCTCCATCTTTTTTCCATTCTCCGCTTTTTAATAGGTTAGAAGTGTAGGTTAGGTTTCTTAAAAGTGAAAGCGCATTACCCAAGAACATCTCGGCCACAGAAAGCTTGTTAACTCCACCAGTCCATCCAATTGCAATGTTTCTTTCCTTACAAGCTGGGATATCCAAATTATCCAATCCAACTCCGTATTTGGATACAATTTTTAAGTTCGGACAAGCATCTAATACTTTTGGTGTGACCTGATCTAATCCAACGATTGCAGCTTCGGCATCTCCAATGTATTCAATTAATTCATCTTCATTGAATCTTCTTCCTTCCGTATTTAGGACATAATTGTCAAACTTAGCTTCCATGTCTTTAATTAGCATGGGATGCTTTGAGAATGATGGTGAAGTAACTACTACTTTCATAATTATATTTTTTGTCTCATCAGATTATTCGGATTAAATGATTGTTCAGATTTTTAATCTTAATAATCTGCTGAAACTAATTCTATATATCTCCTATTACAAATTCAGCGAAATCACTGAACTTGTATACATTTTCATTTTTAAATAAAGGTTCATTTTCATCATGAGACCGCAAAGCAAAATCGAAATTATTCAGCTTAGCAGCTTCATGATCTGTGGTGGCATCGCCAACAAATAAGACCTTTTTTGGACCGTAATTATATTTCTCCAACAAATACTTGCTCCAAGTGTCTTTGTTGGTTGGGGAACCTAAAATTTCTTTGAAATATTTAGTCCATCCTCTTCTTTCAACTATTTCTAATATTTCTTCAGTTGGTGTTCCTGTTATAATAAAAAGATCCATTGTTTTGGATGATTCTTCTAAAACCTCTATAATTCCAGGAACAATTTTAGCTGCTATAACAGCATCTTTAACTCTAGACGAGAACTCGTCGGCAAGTTGCTTAACCCCATTTTCGTCTAGCTCTTTTCCTAAGAATTCTTTGTGATAGATTTTGAATTTTTCAAACCTCGAAACTCCGCCATTTTCAATGTGATGCTGTTTTGCTTTTTGAGCAATGTCTTCACCATATGGCAAATACATATCATAAAAAACTTGCGTTTTAATGTGAACTGAATCAACGATCACACCATCGAAGTCGAAGAATATAGCATCATACTTCATTTGCCAGCACAGTTACAGGGGTTCCGTCGCAATCATCAAATCGAAGAGGGGAGATGATCACCGTTTCTAAATTAGAGTTTTCAGAAATTTCACTTAAATCAGCATCTTCCACTAAAAGTAAATCGTTTTCGATAAGGAAGGCTCTGTGAGCAATTCTCCCTGTTGGACGATCTTGAAAGCTTGTAAGTGAAATGGTGTCAAACAATAAACACTTTACATTGGGGAGTCTTTCTTTAATGAAGTTTGCCGATTCAGGTGCAAATCCCCAATTGTAGTTCCAATATTCTTCTGTTCCTCTTTTTGAAGTGAAGTCTGTTTTTAAAATCAATAAATCACATTCCGAATTAGAGGTGAGTTTCGAAAGGTTTTCCGGACGGATCAAATAACCTTTAACATCCTCCGAAGATATATCAATCACAACCACGTTTGAAAACACAAATTGTTCGGCTGAATAATCTGCACATTTCTTACCATCTGCACTAAAGTGAAAAGGGAAGTCGATGTGTGTTCCTAAATGTGAAGCCAAACTAATTACAGAGTTATTACTCGTGTCACCATTTCTAGCAATGCTCCTTGCTTTTTCAATAGTAATTCCATCACCATTTCCATAAGCAGGGGTGAAGTCGTTTAATTCGTATGAAAGAAACTTCCAAGCCATTAGTTTTGTTTGCTTTTAATCTCATTAATACACTCTAAAATTCCCTGACCTATATCAATAAATGGATTTGAAACTAGTTTTTTGCTCATAGTTGCCTGGAAAGAATATGGCGTAAATCGGTAGTGATTATGGTAGCCATCCTTCTTTAATTTGATGTCTAATTTCTCACCTAATACTTCCTGAATCATGTTGAATAGTTCAACTCGTTTCATTTTTTCCATTCCGGTTAGGATTAAGTGTTGATTAATGAATTTATCATCCTCAATCACATCAACCGAAAGCCTAGCCGCATCAGCTGCATGAATATATTCTCTTACTTCTTCACCATCACCACCATGATTAATTTCGCCGGTTTCGATAGCTGTTTTAACTAAATCGAATATGTAGTTATTGCTAAAGTTTCTTTCACAATAAACAGATCCATATCGAAGAATCGTATAGTCTAGATCGAAATTGGATTTATACTCTTCTATGATTTTTTCTGAGGATAATTTACTGATACCATAAAACGACCCCTTTTCACTCACGGCATATGCGCTTGATGCATATACCAAGCGATTAACTTTATTCTCAACACAAGCGTTAAGAATATTCATGTTTCCAATAACGTTTAGGTTTATAGTAGCCTTAGGATCCAAATGAGCTTTGTCTAATTCTGAAAACCCGGCTAAGTTGAAAACAAAGTCTACATCCGATCCCAGCGCATTACTTACTGCTTCAGGATTCATGATGTCACATTCTATAAAATCTACATCAGGATTAAATTCTGGCTTTTTCAAATCAGCAGCAAGAACATTGAATCCTCTGTTCACCAATTCGCTAACAACATAATTTCCCAGGAAACCAGCGCCACCAAAAACAACAACTTTTTTACTCATGTTATTTGCCTTTTAATTTTTTCATTTCCTCTCTTGCCTTATCTCCAAGGAAGAAGAAATCTAAACTGAAAGCTAATAGGTTATAGCCTTTATCAATTTTTTCTTGCGTAAATGAAGAATCAGATTGGATAACGTGGAAGCCTAGGGTCTTATTCAAACGCTTACAAGTGTCTTCAACTTTTTGAAGTGCAGCCTGAACTTCTGGTTTATGGTATTCACCAGGAATCCCCATTGAACCTGAAAGGTCATACGGACCAACAATAATACCATCAATCCCATCGGTAGTAACAATCTCTTCTATGTTTTCAACAGCTTCAATATGCTCAATTTGAGCGATAACTACCATGTTTTCTTCCAAGTGCTTTTTGTACTCATCAAAACCAATACCGTATTTCTGAGCTCTTGTTAAACCAACTCCTCTTTTACCACGAGGAGGGTAATAAGTATAATCCAGAGCTTGAAGTGCTTCGGCTTTATTTTTAACCATAGGAACAATAATTCCATCTGCTCCAGCATCTAAAACTTTTTTTATAACGACTTCTTCGTTTTTACTTACACGCACAAGGGCTTTCATTCCATTAGCCTGAATTGCAGCAATTAGCTCAAAACATTGATCCATACTTATAGAAGTATGTTCTATATCTACAGTTAGCCATTCAAACCCTGCTGAAGCTAAAATTTCGACAACAGCAGTATGAGGAATGGTTAACCATGAACCAATCGTTAATTCGTTGTTGGCCAGTTTTTGTTTTAAGCTCATAATCCTTTTTGTTTTTTGTAGATAAATTCAGCTAATTCGAAATCCTCCGGAAAATCTACATCAACAGATTCCATTTTTGGAGTTTCATACATCATTGGATTTAATCCAATTCTTTTTTCATCAGCATTTTTAAAAGCAGACTTTGAAAAAATGTAGAAATTGGAATTCTCTTCGAATAGGGGAGGTAGATCCTGAGTTCTTAATAGTTCTTTAGGATCATGATTCACAGGTTTCATGTCTTCCCAATAAAGTCTTGTCAGCCATTTGTTAACCGAGAACAACGAATCATGTTTGTCTAAGTTTTCAAAATAAGTTTCAATTGCACCAACTAACGATTCAACAGAAAGTAGCGGGTTAGTACAATGTGTTTGTAAGAAATGTTCCTCTTCAGAATTATCTAAATCATTCCCAATAACCTTATTCATTGAAACGAAATCACCACATATTTCTTTCGGACGCCAATGAATTTTTACTTTGCTAAATGATGACGTTGCACTATTGGCAATTTCCTTACTGTCTGTATTAATGATGATTTTTGAAATTAAAGGACACTCCTCAAGCGTTTGCATAACAGCATGAAACAAGGGTTTACCAGCAAAGTCCTTTAAGTTTTTCCCTGGGATTCGTTCCGAGTTACCCTTCATTGGCAAAAGTGCCACAACACGTCTATTATTAGTCATTGGCTTTAATAGCTATTATATAAGACTAAAATAGGTAAACTAAAGGGTTTGATGAAATGAATTTATAATGCCTTGAGTATTCTTTATTCTATGCTCTAT
>JAYPYW010000026.1:30746-32080 GCA_038154685.1 Flavobacteriales bacterium
TTGAATACGTTAGGTCTGCGACCACGTTCAATGCGATACTCGCTACCGTTATACTCAAAATCAACGGATACAAGCATTTGCTTGCCGTTTGTTTTGTTGATAAGATTGTCTTTTTTGATGTTTGTTAGTAAGTTGATTGTTAACTATGAGAAACTTTATGAACAAAAACAAAACTAAAGCGCGTGGAATTAGATTTATTTAGAGGTTAAGGAAGTTGTTTTTGAAATGATATATGTGAGGAGGCTTTTAATGTGTTTAACCATTCATTATAGATGTTTTAGGCAGTTTTAGTGTCGTTTTAGAAAGATTATATACCGTTAAGAGTTTATGAAAATTATATTTGTTCTTAAGATTTTTTTGTTGTGGATAGTAACAAAATTTTTTTTAAGTTGTTATAAAATGTATAAGTTCCTTAAAATCAAATTAAACTGTAACTTTTTTAATAAAGAGAGTTTTTGTTTTGTATAGATTAATAAAATGTTAAATTTTTCAAAAATATTTTTGTTTTGACATTTTGTGGTTTATTTCGCGATTTAATGGAATAAAGTGGCGCAAACTTGTTTTTTTGGCTAATTTTGCGCTTTGAAAGCCAATTTTTAAAAACTTAAAGCACCCCAAGATGCCTAAGTCATTTTTAACCGCTGGGATAGTAATAGCTAGCTTAATAGCTTTTTCAGCCTTCACATATAAGAAAAGTGGAACTGCTACAGTTTCAGGGAATTACTGCATTGATTTAGGTGCGGATTCCATTGTTTACGATACTTATTTAATAGATATATCACATTTAGATCTTGCTTCTGAGCATGATGCTGATAATAAATTTGGATTTATATCAAGTAACCTTGTTGACTTCCAAGTAAACTTTACCGAAAAAAAAGTTTTAATGCTTTTATTAAAAAAGCACTTAGGAGAGAAAACCTGGCTGAAATCAGATTGGGAAAAATATTTCCAATCACGTTGTAACAATTAATGGTTAAAGTAAGGATAGTAGGTTATGCGGATTTTAGATAAATATTTCATTTTATCGTTTTTGTTGTTGATGTTGAGTTTTTCTTCAAAAGCTCAAATGTCTGGTGCGAATGCATTCATGATGGGTGACTTCGTTGAGGTAGGTATCAACGCAGGTGGAGGTTTCGAAGGAGCAGCTCCTCCTATAGCAGGTTCACACGCAAGGGGAGGTTCTGGAGGTATGCTTGGTTTTGTTGCTAACCCTCAAAAGAACGGATGGGCAACTTATGATGGTGATTTCTTTACGCCTGGTTCTCCTGAAAATGGATGGGGATTAGAATTCCCAACAGGGATTAATTATCATAATAATGCCAATGGTTTAAACA
>JAYPYW010000026.1:32090-40016 GCA_038154685.1 Flavobacteriales bacterium
AACAGGTGATTGTATTGTTGTAAGTTGGATTGGTAATATTAATAATGTAGAAGTTAACGTGGTTTACAGACTGAATGTTAACGATTTATTCTACACTACTGCGATTACTTTAACAAATAATTCTGCTTCAGATTTAGGAACTATGTATTATTATAGAAACCTTGATCCTGATAATAACCAACCTGTTAGTGGAACTTATACTACAACAAATACAATTGTTAATCAATCTTCAGGTTCGGGATGTATAAAATCTATTGTTAGCGCCGAATCTTCAACTCCTTGGGATTCTTACATGGCTTTGGGTGCAATTGGTTCAGATTTTAGAGTAACTCGTGGAGGTTTCTCAAACCGAGACGCTTCTGATATTTGGAATGGAGTAGGAGGTTTAATTGGAACTGAAGGTTCTGCAGCTTCTGCCGATCAAGCGATTTCTCTAGCTTACAGGATACCAGGTTTACCTGCTGGGGAATCTCACTCATTTGAATTTGTAGTTGTACTTAACGCAAGTGATGTTGATAATGCGATTTCAAGTTTATTCAACTTTGTAAATGATGGAGTACTTATTAATTCTTCTTCAGCGGCATTAACTTGTGTGGCAGAGTTTGATACAATACAGGTTTGTGGAACAAATTCTACGGAGATTAGTTTGGTAGGAGATGGTTTAGATTTCTTTACTTGGAACTGGTCCCCATCTACTTATTTAACTTCCACTGCTGGAGCTACAGTCACTATAGAAGACGGAACTGATATTACATATACCATTACAGGTACACCGGTTGGAAGTTGTTTTAGTGACGTGCTTGAGAAATCTGTTAGGGTTGAATTCAAAGATGGACCGTTTATTGACTGGACTAATCCGGGAAGTATTTGTGCTGCCGATTTTGACTTAAGCACACTTGTTTACGAGGATGTTAATACTACACCTGGAGTGACCTTTACATTCCATTCAGATATTCCTGTTGATAGAGATGATATGTCAAACCAATTGGCTGATTTAACTGTTGGCCCTGGTGACCCAGTATACTTGATGGCTACTAGTCCTGCTAATGAATGTTATCATGTTGTTGAAATAGAATTAAACTTTGGTTCGTTGGCAATTGATAATTCATGGGCTACTAACGCAGATTGTAATGCCACCAATGGTGAGGTAGGGGTTACGATTTCTGGAGCTGATCCTGCGGATGTTGATTTTGAATGGACAAATGAAGATGGTGATGTTGTTGGAACTACACCAGTGGTTACAAATATACCTGGAGGAAAATATCACCTAGAAATTGATTCTAAAGGTGCGTGTGGAATTCTTGAATTAGATCTTGAAGTTCTTTCAGGAGATATTGACCCGCCGAATGTTACTAAAGTTGATGATGTTAGTTGTTTTGGTGTTTGTGATGGTGAGGCTACTGCTTCAGCTACAACAGGAGCATTCCCTTTTACTTATAGTTGGACATCTGCTACAGATGCTTTTGCAGGTGCACTTGTTACTACGCTTTGTGCGGGAGATTATGTTGTAAGAGTTACAGATGCAAACGGATGTTATGCTGATTCAAGTGTTACTATTACCGAGCCTAATGAAATTACTTTGGATGTTACAGGTACTAACATGGATTGTAACGGAGTTTGTGATGGGACAGTTACTGCTACTGCAGCAGGTGGGTCAGGCGGAATAACATATTTATGGGATGCTGGATCTTCTGTTAATTCTGCTAATCAATCAAACTTGTGCGCAGGAACATATAACGTTAGAGCTACTGATACTGAAGGTTGTTTTATTGATGGAAGTTATGAGGTTACTGAACCAGACGCCCTTACTCTAAATGTTACAGGAACAAATATCCAATGTAATGGAGTATGTGATGGTTCTGTTTTAGCTTCAGCTGCTGGAGGAACGGGAGCTTTGACATACACTTGGGATAATGGACCTTCAAGAAGTGCTGCTAGCCAAAGTGCTGTTTGTGCCGGAACTTATAATGTTGAGGTGGAGGATACAAGAGGTTGTACTATTGATGGGGCTGTAGTTATTACTGAGCCTTCTGCTTTAACCTTAACTGCGTCTGGAACAAATCTTTCTTGCTTTGGTGATTGTGATGGTACTGTTACGTCTCTTGCAGGCGGTGGAACTGGTACCTTAACTTATACTTGGGATAATGGGACTTCAACTAGTTCCGCAAACCAAATTGATTTATGTGCTGGAACTTATAACATAGATGTAACTGATGATAATGGTTGTTTAATTGAAGAAACTGTAATTATAACTGAGCCAACCGAGGTTGTTGTTAATGTAGTTGGATCAAATGCTTCTTGTAATGGTGTGTGTGATGGAGATTTGGCTACTGTTGCTTCTGGAGGAACTGGCTTGTTAACTTATTTATGGGACAATGGTCCATCGGTTAACACTCCTTCTCAAAATGATGTTTGTGCCGGAACTTATAATATAGATGTTACTGATGAAAATGGTTGTTTAGCTCAAGCTACAGTGATAATTACTGAACCAGATATGTTGACTGTTAATGTTAATGGAACGAATGTTCAATGTAATGCAGCATGTGATGGAAGTTTAACAGCTACTGCTGCTGGAGGAACTACACCATACCTTTTTGCTTGGTCTGGAGGACCAACACCGGCAGTTGCAAACCAAACTGATGTTTGTGCAGGAAGTTATTCGGTAGATGTTACTGATTTTAATGGGTGCTCTGTGGAGGCTACCATTGAAATTACTGAGCCAGACGCTTTAGATTTGACGGTTTCAGGAACTAATTTAACGTGTTTTGAAGTTTGTGAAGGAACTTTAAGTTCATTGGTTACTGGAGGTACAGGAACTTACACATATAATTGGGATGCTGGGCCATCTGTAAACTCTGCAAATCAAACTGATGTTTGTGCAGGTACTTATAACATAGATGTAACAGATGAAAATGGTTGTTTAATTGAAGGTGCAGTTGTGGTAAATCAACCTACTGAATTAACATTAACAGTTTCTGGAACAGATATTATTTGTCACAACGATTGTAACGGAAGTTTATCTGCAGTTGCAACTGGAGGTACAGGTGCTTACACATTTCTTTGGGATGGAGGTCCTTCAGTAAACTCTGCTAACCAGGCAGATGTGTGTCCTGGAGATTATAATGTTCAAGTTTCTGATGATAATGGCTGTATTGTAAATGGAAATCATTTCATTGTCAATCCACCAACCTTATCTAGTTTAATAGATGCACCGCTTGATTTCTGTGCAAACACTTGTACTGGTGCCTTAAGTTTAAATGTCTTCGGAGGTGTTTTACCTTACTCATACGAATGGACAAGTACTAACGGAAGTTCCTACACAACCGAAGATTTGGTAGACGTTTGTGAGGGTGATTATGAAGTAGAAATAACTGATGGGAATGGATGTGTTATAACTAATGCAGAAATCCTTCAGCCTTTATCTCCTTTAGCAGATTTTACAGGGGTTAATTTTGAAGGATGTCCACCTGTTATTCCAACTTGGGAGGATTTGTCAACAACAAATGATGGTACAATTATTCAATGGGATTGGGATTTTGGTGATGGAGGAAGAAGCTCGGAGCAATCTCCAACCTATGAATTTCAAAATAGTGGGAATTATGTTGTAGAGTTAACTGTAACAACCGATTTAGGTTGTAGTGATGTTGCGACAATGCCTGTTACATTAGATGTTTGGGAACACCCAGAACCTTATTTTATATGGACTCCAATTCAACCTGATTACTTTAATGCTGAAGTTGACTTTACAGATTTAAGTACGAATGCTGCAAGTTGGGAATGGCATATTGGAGATGACGTAGTTGTCACAAGACAAAACCCTGAGCATGAATTTGAGGATCCTGGTCTATATGATGTTAAATTGATCGTTGAAAGCTCGGCAGGATGTATAGATAGTATAACTCAAATTGTTGAGGTATTAGATGTGTTAACGTTATATGTGCCAAATGCATTTACACCAAATGATGATGGTAATAACGATGTGTTCAACCTTAAAGGAGACGGGTTTGATCAATTTGAATTATTCGTATTTAACCGTTGGGGAGAAGTGATATTTAATACTCAGAACATTCAAAATAAATGGAATGGTAGAGTTAATAACACAGGAGACTTGGTTCAAATAGACACTTATGTTTGGAAAATTAATGTAAAAGATACGCGAGGTAAATTACACGAACGAATGGGAAGGGTAACAGTACTGAAATAACAAAAAAAAGAGCGCTTATTAAGCGCTCTTTTTTTTGTTATTTTAATAGATTATCAATTTCTTTTTTACTGTCATCAAAATCGAAGACGCTTTTTATAACAGCGAAATTCTCAGGATCAGAAACATTCTTGAAAGCCACTTTAGCTAGTTCTAATTTGTCTTCTTCAAAACTTAATTGCTTCAATAAAGACTTAACCTGTTCTGATGTTAAACAAGAAGCAAATAGTTTAGAAATAGCCTCCTTTTTTGCTTCATCAAAGTCATGACTCTGCACTTTTTTTAATGCTATTTGAAAGTTGTTGTTATCCATAGGAGATTCACATTCTGCTTGAGTGGATAACGTTATCGCAAATAAACCTAGAACTGTTAATGCCTTTTTCATTGCTAGTAATTTAATGCCTAAATGATTAGTCTTAGTTATTTTGGTTCCGGATAAACCCTTTTGAAAACTAACGGGCCAGTATTTCCAGAATTGTCTTTATAAGTTCCCTTTAATGTATTACCATCTTTCGAGATTTCCAAATTGTGCACTCCTTGTGTAGTGCTCCAACCTGGAACCTGTACTGTTACATGGACGGTATATTGAAGTTTGTTTCCTTTAACAACTCCTTGCCCGTGTTCAACAAAAGGATGGCCGTTGAATTCAACATAATGTGTCATGAATACTGAATCATTCTGCACCGAAAAAACAGCAGTCGCTTTTGTGAAGGAAGCACTACTTGAGTCGGCCCAAACACCATTAAAGTCTTGAGCAAATGAATTTAGAGATAACATTATAATTAATGCGCTTAGAACTTTTTTCATGCTTTTAAATTTAATTAAATCAAATTATTATCAATCAAATACTTAACTTTTAATATTCCCATTACACTCATAGAATCAGTTATTTCTCCCTTTAAAACCATTTGAAAAACTTCTTCGAAAGGAAGTTTCTTAACCGCTAAATCTTCTTCGGGATCAGGGTGGTTTTCAAACTCTTCCAAATCTTGAGCCAAGAATAATTCTCCGTATTCATCCGATACTGAATTTGAAAGATGAAAGGTTTGAATCATATCCCATTTTTTAGCCTTTAGTCCAACTTCTTCTGAAAGCTCTCTTTTAGCAGTGTCAATCGCAGATTCTCCAATTGGTCCGCCTCCTTCAGGAATTTCCCAACTATAAGCTTCTAAGGGATATCTGTATTGGCCGACTATCCAGGTGTTATGATCTTCATCTAGAGGGATTATCCCAATAGCCCAATTTTTGTAAGAAACAGTTCCGTATACTCCCTTTTCTCCACATGGTGTAATTACATCAGCATGGGTTACTTTAATCCATGGATTTTCGTAAGTAACTTTTTCCTTTATTTTTTTCCAAGGATTAAACGACTGTTCATTCATACAATAAGTATTTACTAACTTTAAAATTAAAACAAAATCAATGAGTTTTCAGGTTGGGGATAAAGTAAGTTTCATAAATGAAGCGTTGGATGGAGTAGTATCCAAAATAATTAACAAGGATACGGTAGAGGTTACAACTAATGATGGTTTTGGAATCCCAGTTTTAATTGAAGAATTGGTTAAAACAGGAGTTGTGAAATCTGGCGATAATAAAGAATCGAAGCAATCTTCTGTTCAAGTTGCCGAAAGCGTTATTCCTTCAAGAGCAAATCTAGAGAAGAAACCTTATTTATGTTTTTCGAAAGAAGATAAAGTTGTCAATCTTTTTATTTTAAATAATACGCCTAATTCTAATTATTACACTTTAAGAATTTTCAAAGGAGGAGAGTGGGTTTTAATTTATTCAGGTAAGGTTAACAAGAATAGCTATGTATTTGTTAGTGCTTATGAGGATAGAGAGCTTGAATCTTTTAAGAAGGTTTTAATAGATAGTTTGAATGTAGAATTTAGTATCAAAGAGAAGTTCGTACCTGAATCTGTAGAAGTTAAAATTAAAACAACTAAGTTTTACAAAAAATCCTCGTACGTTGAGATACCTATATTGGAGAAAAACGCTCTTTTGATTGATGTGTCAGGCATTAAAGATGTTAATCAGGATGAAAGAAAAGAATTAAAAAAGTCGTTGGAATCTATGGCAACCATAAAACCTTTAAAGGGGCCTAAAATTATTGGTAAAGTTGATTTAAAACAAGATAAAAGAAGTAGGAGTAGAGGTGAAATTGATTTACATATTGAAAAGCTGGGGGTAAACTATAAAGGAAAGTCTAATGCCGAAATAGTTCAACTTCAGGTTGGTGCTGCTAAAAGTTTTATAGACAAAGCTATGTTAGCAGGAAAACGAGAGGTAGTATTGGTTCATGGAGTAGGAAATGGTACCTTAAAGCTAGAGGTTCATAAGCTTTTAAAAAGCTATTATGGTATAAGGTTTGAACAAGCTGATGCCAGAAACTATGGTGAGGGCGCAACACTTGTTCACTTAAAAGGTTAACATGAAAAAAATAATAAAATACTTTATTGGGATTATTTTAATTGGTGTCCTTGCATTAAGCTATATCTACTTAGGTGTTTTCCAAAAGAAAATCTCGCTTGGAGAAAAAGAAACGGCCTTCTTTTATATTAAATCTACTGATGATTTTGATGATGTTATGAATTCCTTAGATTCCTTGAGCATTGTTTCAAAATCGAAATTTTCTTGGTTAGCGGAATTAAGATCTTTTGGAGGGAATAATATATATCCAGGGAGATATACGCTTAAAGCTGAAATGACATACTCAGATTTGGTAGTCTTCCTAAGATCAGGTCAAATAGATGAGGTGACCATTACGTTTAATAATGTTAGAACTCTAGATCAATTGGCGGGAAAGGTAGCTGACCAGATTGAAGCTACAGCTGAAGAAATAGATTTGGAGCTTAAAAATCCCCTTAAATATGGTTATACGCAAGAAACCTTTCTAGCTGCTTTTATTCCCAACACCTATAAAATGTACTGGAACACATCCGCTGAAGATTTTGTTAAAAGAATGGTTGCTGAGAATAAAAAGTTTTGGAATGAAAAACGAATAAGCAAGGCAACTAAAATGGGGTTAACTTCAGTTGAGGTGAGTACCTTGGCATCAATTGTTCAAAGTGAGCAAACAAAGCATGCAGATGAATGGCCAATTATTGCCGGTTTATATTTTAATCGATTAAAAAAAGGGATCAAACTTCAATCGGACCCAACAGTTGTTTATGCTTGGGGAGATTTTAGTTTAAAAAGAATTTATTTTAAGCACTTAAAAATAGATTCGAAGTACAATACTTACAAGTACAAGGGATTGCCTCCAGGGCCAATAAGAGTTCCTGATGCTAGGGTTTTAGATGCTGTTTTAAATTATAGTAAACACAATTATATATTTATGTGTGCTAAACCTGAATTCAGTGGGAAACACGCTTTTGCAGTAACTAATGCTGAACACGAAAGAAATGCATCCAAATACAGATCTTTCCTGAATAAAAACAAGGTGCATTAAAAAAGTAAACTAAGAAACAATTTATCCACAATAAAGGAGTTCTTTAGGGATAATTACTATCTTTCATTTTATGCGTTTTTTAGGGCTTTTATTAGTATTACTGCTCAATTTTTCAAGCTTCGCTCAAATTGGAGGGAGATCTACCTACCAATTTTTAAATATTATTTCTTCTGCAAAGGTTGCTGCTTTAGGTGGTTATGCTTTTGCAAATCCTGATGCCGATTTGGAAATGGCATACTTTAATCCTGCATTAATAGATTCTTCAAGGCATAAA
>JAYPYW010000027.1:0-39956 GCA_038154685.1 Flavobacteriales bacterium
CACCTAAACTACTACGGTCGCTTGGCTGAGCGTAATTGTACTTCGCCTTCATGGTTGTTGCTGTAGTGTTAGCTGGAGTAAAGGCAATTGAATTATAGGATGAACCATGTCCCACAGGGAAAGTAAAAGCTGTGGTTGAGTTAAAGTTTTTAGCAACAGGACCGTTTACATGGCTCGCATCACTTGCCCCAGCAGCCGTGGCACCTGTTTCGAAAGTTAACAATTCCGAATCGGTTGTAGTAAAATCGCCAGTATTAAACTGAACCTCATTATTAACCGTTGCCGAGCGGGTAAATACACCACCTGCAGCATTGTTAATTTCTAAGTTATACAAATCGTCCCCACCAAAATCTAAGTTTTGGCTGGCACTTCCTGTTAGCTCCAGCAAACCAGTACCTGCGGTTAAAGTGGCAGATGTTCCATTGGTAAAATGCCCATCAAATTCCAAATTAGGTTCTCCGGCAGATTCAAACACCAAGGATGAAGTATTCAGGTTCGACACATCTCCATCGGAATGCACCACTAAACCATTTGTAATTTCAAGACTTAAACTACCATTATTGTTAAAGGCTAATTGGGCATTAAGCGTTGTGCCTCCTAATAGAAGCAACGCAAACAAGACTTTTATGGATGGTCGTAGGTTCATTACTATTAATGTAGCTGATTACTTCACTGCCGATACTGTTGCTGTTTGGGCTTGTAACAAGGCGTTTAGCTTTGCTTCTAGTTCGGCTAACTTTTGAGCATTTTCTTCCGATGATGAAGTGGCGCTTGATGCCTCGGCTTTTAAACTTTCGATTTCTGCTTTTTGAGATTCTATGATGGCTTGTTGTTCTTTCATTCCTTCTAATAGCACTGGGATAAGCTGAATGTACGCTACTCCTAAATAACCATTCTCAGGATCAACAGTTGTTACCATTTCTGGGAAAACCGCTTGTACGTCTTGAGCAATCACACCATATTCTCTTGTTTTTAAAGTGTCGTTAATCATGTTATAACTTAAGCCTTTAATTTTCATGATTTTGGTTAGCACACTATCAATGGAAGAAAAGTTTTCTTTTAATCTTCTGTCAGATACATCTGTAATGGTTCCTGTGTATTCTATATCACCATTTACATCTAATTCTACCGATGGCGAACTTGTTCCTATTCCTACATTCCCATCTACTTGCACTACCAGACCTGGATTGCCTAGATTGTTAATAACCTCAAGTGCACTAATAGCGTCCTCTGCAATGGTTCTGGTTTCAGCATCAATAACTAAACCTTTTCCTGAACCGTTTAAAGAACTTGAAATATACATTGTCCCTGTACCTGATAATGCTGTCGTGGTGTTTCGGACTTCAAGACCATATGTAGGACTGGTTGTTCCTATACCTACCTTGCCGTCTTGTTTAATAACTAAACGTGAAGTATTTCCGGTGAAAAAATTCAAATATGAATTTGCTTGTTCATCTCCTAAATTACCTCCAACATAGTTTAAGCCCGCAAAATTAAAACCTGGATTACTATAAAACAGTATTTTATTACTTTGCCCATCTGCTGCATAGTTTTGAGGGATTCTAATGTCACCATTAACATCTAATTTGTATGCTGGCGAAGAAGTTCCTATTCCTACATTCCCACTACTATTAATGGTCATTCTAGTACTAGCATCGGGTGCGGTGGTTCCTATTTTTAGTTTGTCGGAATCGGAATTGTCGATACCTATTGAAAAAGTTGTGGTTCCCGAAACTTGAAAATTCACCTCGGGATCTCCTCCTCCTGTATCGTTAATATCAATGGCAGGACCAGTGGTTTCAATATCCAAGGGACTACTTGGGAAACTTGTTCCAATTCCTACTTGGGCAAATGTTAGCGTACTTGCACCTAGTGCTAATCCGATTAAATAGGCTGACTTTTTCATATTTTGGCTTTATAAAATTCTGTTATTCGTTTTTAATTATAACCACGATGTTTCGTAGTGTTTTTGGTTACTAATACTGGTAGAGCTATAGTGTTTCCCGTTTTGGGGAGGTGTAAAATTGCTAATCAATCTCAAACTGTTGGGGCTTATAGGTTCTCCCCTAAAAGAGATGATGGGTGTGTTTACTTCGCTATTTAAAATGTATGGCCCCTTGAAGTTTGCAACTTCAAGGAAAGAAAACCTTAGTGTATGGATAACCTCCTTGCAAAAGGAAAATCCACTATAATTATTTATAGAGATTGCTGTTGGAGTACCAAATTCCACAGCACGAGAATAGCCCGAAAACTGAAGAAAAAAACAAAGAAAAAAAGTAAGGAAAAACTTGCTAGAGCGCGAGTTTATATATATATATATATATATATATTGGGCGAAATAGCTTATTTGTGATGAATTGATCATACATCTGTTTGGTTATTAAATCAAAAGTTTCTCAGTTACGCAGAATAACTTTAAAAAGTTTTAGTTTAAAACTGTACTAGTATCGATAATTAATTAGACTTGTAAAAAGCTAAAAAAATTCAAAAACTACTTTCAAATCGCTATTTTATAATTGTAAGTGTTTCTATTTCATGTTTTTATTAAGTTTTTTACCTGTTTTCCAAAAGGTGGTTGAATAAGCTGAGAGTAAATGAATGAGCATTCGCTAAATTCATTGATAAAACCCTGTTAAAGGGGGAGATGTTAAAATGACCGTTTACCTTTTAACCTGGTAGATGACATTTATAATAGTGGTGTTTATAAAAGAGGTTACGTAAAACTAATCGTATGCCTTTTGTTCGTAATTAATAAAAAGAATCTATCCAAATAAAAAATGTTGAGTGCAGAGTGTTTTGGTATTGTTCTGAAATTTATAGGCTCAATAAATTGGGTAATTATGATTTTTTTCTGAGTGTATTATTTTATCGGCAGTCAAGAACCGCTTTAGGTAGTTTCAATAGAACAATGCTGGAAAATCCTTTGCAAAAAAAAGGAATACATTTCACCGATCAAGAACTCCATGATATTCGTAAGCTATTTTATGAGCTTGCTGAAATTGATGTGGAACATTATTTCAGAGTTCAAAGAGAAAAAGCATTGGCTAAATCCGACAAGTAGAAATAGTCAAATAAGCCTTTTATATAGCCACTCCCACAAGCTTTGCATGATGAAGAATTATGTCCACATCCTGCATAATAAAGTTCGATATTTGTCGGTTTTCTTGTACGAAAGCGAAGCTGATAAGCTTCGCTTTTTTATTTTTTATATTAGCCCTGTCTTGAGAAAGGTTAAATCAGATATTATTTTTTGGATAACAATCCTTGTTCTTTTAATAATTGGATATCAATTAAAGGAGGTTGTTTTGCCATTCGTAGTGGCGTTTTTGATGGCCATGGCCTTTTCTCCGATTGCCGATTGGTTTCAGCGATTTTTGAAAAAAAGGGTCCTAGCGGTTTCTGGAGCTTTATTCTCTATTCTAGTTATTCTTCTATCTGTATTACTGGTTTTTACGTCCGAGATTATTAGGGATGTGAATAGGCTGGGTGATACATTCACCCAATTTGCCGAGGTTAATAGTGCAGAAATCGATGAATCGGCTACTTGGGTAAAAGAGCAATTCGACAAATACGTGCAACCTGTTTTAAAGGAAAATGAAAAGAAATTAGATTCTTTATACAATCAGGATATTGGTCAGATCCTTGAAAAGGACAGTTTGATTGACCAATTAAATACTGATCAACTAGAAGTTGTTTACGATGCTTTATTTAGTGGTGATGATTTGGAACAAGTTAAAGGGGAGGATAATAGTTTGAGTTGGCTTGTCGTCTTTTTTTCTTCAATAGGTTATTTCCTATACATGATATTTACCTGGGGTTATTTTAAGTCTCGAATTTCGTTAATTACTCAATCTGACAAAATAGGACCAATTGCTGAAACATTGAATGAGGTAAAAGAAGTGTTAAAAGAATTCTTAAAGCAGCGTGGTAGTATTGTTTTGATTTACACTATCTACTTTATTTTATCTTTTTATCTATTAGGATTACCCGGAGCCTTAATTCTGGGAGTAATTTCTGGATTGTTATGTTTTATTCCATATCTCCAATATTTTATGCTTATTCCTATCGCTTTATTTTGTGTTATACTGAATATGGAAGGCGAATTAGGGTACTTCGTTTATTTGGGGATAGCTATAGGTATATTTGTAATCGGAACGATAGTGGAAGAATTGGTTTTAATTCCAAAAATATTCAAACAAGAAAACAGCCTTAATCCGGCTGTTTTAATGTTTTCTTTAGCTGTGTTTGGTGAAATCATGGGGTTATTTGGTATTATGCTCGCAGTGCCATTTACGATTTTAGCAAAGTCATATTTAAAGAGGTTACTGCTTTAAGTCTTTAGCTGAAGTTCCTCCTATTATAACATCCTCCAAAACGTACTCACCATCTTTAATTTTAACCACTGCATAAGTGTTTTCTTTTTTTCTGTCTCTGTTTACTTCTTGGTAAGCCAGCTCTGCATTTAAAGCTTCGTCCTCGTTCATGTAAAACCTATTGAAGGGGATTTTATACCCTATGGTTTTATTAGCATTATATCTATGATGCAAAACTGTAACTTCCATTTCTAAAAAGTCTCCTGAAGCGGGTTTCATTTTACTTACTCCAGTCACTTTTGCAAATCCAGAAGTATTATTTTCGATAGAGAAGAATGCTAATTCACCATATTCCCAAGATTCCGAACTATCCACTTCTATTGGTGTTGTTTCGTACCGTAAAGTGATATACTTCCCTCTTAAAGGATCATAGGGATCAATTGGACGGGTTTTGAATTTATATGTTTTTCCTTCGTGAACAACTGATTCTTTCTCATAAATCATAGAAAACGGAACAGCTAACTGCGCCAGTGATACATGAATGAATATTCCTAATATGATTGATTTATTTAGTTTCATTTTTTCTCTTTTTAATTATCCATAAATTACTTCCTAAGAATCCGGCTCCTAATAAAAGGAAGGTCATTCCTCGTGCGATAAATGACATGTGGTGATCAAAAAATCGGTAGCTAACCAAACAAGTGATTATTAGCAATCCAAGGTTAAGCTGACCCAATAAGTTGTCTTTTAACCCTGTTAATACTTTTTGTACACCAATTAATAGTATTAAAGCATTAATGATTATTGCTGTAAAAACTCCCGATCCACTGAAGAAGAAAACCAATGTAACTGGAATAATAGCCATGCTCAAAGCGTCCTTATTTAGTTTGTTGAATAAACCTTTCTTTAGCGTAATAACTAAAATCAACGGAATTCCAATTAGAATTAAGCTCAACCATTCAGGACCAAAATCTGTTTTGTACTTAATTAGTCCTTCAGCAATCTTATCAAAACTTATCATCGATAACATAGTTAAAACTCCAAGTGGTCCTATTAGTTTCATACCATTTCTTGCAATCGATTTCTCCTCCCACGATTTTGAATTTCCTATCCAAGTAAAAAGCGTAAACAACCAGAAATAACCTAAAAACAATAACTCGTCATTTCTGTGCTCAAACATTACTAATCCAATTGCTAAAGCAGCAGGAATTATCCAAGAAGCGAGATTAACGTAATTACTACTTGGTGATTTTTGAATTAGACTTTTGAAATGGGTTAAAACCAGCCCGACACCTGCTATAAAGGTTAATTGTCCTTTTAGGTCTCCATCCATTATTCCGTAGCATGTTGTGATGGATAATAATAGAAATGCAACCATTGAAGACCTTAAAAGGAAAAGCATTGGTGCTGCTAATAAAATCCATGTGAAAAAGAACGAATCTAAACTTCCTGGGATATTATATGTTTGGGATATTAAGGAAATGGATAAACCTATACTTATAAAGTTTAAGGCTCCAATTCCTTCTCTGCCTCCTAAATTGTTTGGCTTTTTATAAATAAAATAACCTCCAAAAACTTGAGTAATTATTAATGGCGCTGTTGCAACAAATGTTCTGGCTGTTTTGGACATTCCGTCCCAGTTATGAGCGAAAAGCAAAATCAAACCTAATCCAATTAAAACAGATCCTATCACCGAGTAAATTACTGTTAGTCTACTTGTAGATTGATCTCCTTTTGATTGGTAATAATTGGATATATCTAAAGCAGTGTCGGGGGTGATTACCCCCTCATCCTGCAATTCCTTTAATTGATTAACTAATTTCATGTCAATTGAATTAACTGTTTAACTTAATAGTTTAGTATCTCTGGTGTTTTTCTGAACAGCGATGGCACTGAACATGGCTAGCAGGAATGACATTGCATAAAATCCCTTTTCACTTTTCCATAATTCTGCATTCCATAAACCAACGACTAACAAGGTGATAGAGGCTAATGTTGTGAACCAACTAATTCCGTAATATATATCGGTAACAGGAATTCCTTCGGCCTTATCTCGTACACATTTCTGAACAGAGATTACTGAGAAAAGTCCAAAAAGCAGGATTGTGAAATAATATCCTTTTTCATTCAACTCCATTGCTGCGTTCCATAATCCAATGCAATAGGAAACAATTCCAACACCTAGAGTTAACCAGGATGCTCCAATAAAAGCAGGGGTAGGTTTTAAACCGCTATGATTATTATTGTCTTTAACCGTTTCGAAATTAAATTCTTGATTTTCCATTTTTGTTTGTTTTAATCTGGGTCAAAAGTGCAGCAGTTATTGCTTGAATAAAATTTAACTTTTGCATAATTGTTATGATATAAAATGTTTTAAAATTATATATATTGCTGTTTTTATTGGGTAAAGTAATGGAGAAGGGATTGATTAATATTTTAGAAAAAGAACAGCGTTCGCGGTTTATTTCTTTTCTAAAATCGAAAAACAAAGTAAAGGTTACGCATAATATTCAGCTATTTAAGGAGCTGGAACAGGGCAAGGAACAAGTTATCAAAAAGCAAATTGGAGATAATGCTTACAGAGGTTTAAAGAAAAGATTGCAAGATAATTTGCTTGAATTTTTGTCCAACGAGATTATAAGAAATGAAATCACAGAAGAGATCATAATCATCAAGCAATTAACAGTAGCTAGAAGGTTAATGGAGTTATCTCTGGAGAGGGAAGGGTTTAAGCTTTTAAGCAAGTTAGCAGATCGAGCAAAAAAGATTGATCACTTTTCTTTGCTCAATGAGATTTACCATACCATGATCCAATATTCCTTTCATGAGTTAGCTCCTGATCAAGATTCACTGTTCCAATTGCTTTTACAAAATTCACAAGCCCAACTCAATCAAGAGAAGTTGAATATGGCATTTGCTTATATCAAAAAGCAATTGCCTAGCGTAATAGATGTGAAAAAGTTGGTGGAAGAAAGCTACCAAAAATTTGAGATTGATTTTAATCAAGGATTCAATTTTAAAACACTCTATCAACTTTGCGAAATAGCGAATAATGAAGGGGCATACTCTAACGATTACTATTCTGTAAATCTATTTTTTGAAGACAAAATAGTTGAGGTGTTAGATTCTCCTTTGGATCAGGTTAAGTTTTACCCATATAAAGCGGATCTGTTCTTGACAATTGCAAACATTTACCTGAGAAAAAGAGATTTTGTAAAGAGTCTGGATTATTTAGAAAAAGCGGGTAATGTCCTAAAAGCTTGTTCTAAAGACTTCAGAGTTTCTCGATCTACTCAATTAAACACATTAAAAGCATTGTGTTTTAATTATTCAGGAAAGCTAGATAAAGGATTGGAGTTGTTGAGTAATTTACCAAAACAAGGCTTAAGGGTAGCCTATGGTAATTTAGCTTTAGTATCCCTTTTATTCCAAAAAGGGGAGCTAAAAGAAGCAAAGTCTGTATTGTCCATTTATTATCGAAGCGACAGTTTTTATGAGAAGAATTTAGGTAGAGATTGGACTTTAAATAAGATATACATTGAAGTTATTTTAGCTATTGAAACAGGAGATATAGAGTTTGCCGAAGCGCGAATGAATAGTTTGATTCGCCGATATGGAGCTTTCCTAAAAACTCAGCCACAAATGCATGTTTTGCCGTTTGTTAAACTCATTAGGCATTACTGCAGATACCCAGAACAAGTAAGCACTCCCGAGTTTGAGCAACGAGTGAATAAAATCATGAATTGGAAACCTGCTGATCAGGAAGATTTATTTTTAATGACTATTTATGCTTGGCTAAAAGCCAAAATGCAGCGCAGGGATTTGTATGAAGTGGTATTGGAATTGGTTAATTCATAGGCTCCCACAGATCTCACGGATTCCACAGATGTAAGAACTTAATTGCACGCAGATTTTTAAAGGATTTTAAAAAAAAATCCGTCATTACAGCGGAGGCAGGAACCTATTCGCCTTAATTTATTAATAGATCCCTGTCTACACTGGGATGACGCTATTTTTAAGGGTAAACTCATGGGTTTGCCCCAAAAGATCTGTGTAAATCTGAGAGATCTGTGGGAGAAATCAAGAACAAACGTCATTCAGAAGGAGGTTACGACTGAAGGATATCAAGTAAGGGTTTTAATACATAACTTGAGATCCTTCGATTTCTCAGGATGACGTTCATAATTTTAAAGGAAATCAACTTTTCGCTTCCCCAGGGTATCTAATCTCCTCAACCATGTTCTGAACCTCCTGAGGCGGTTCTGGAGTGAACTTAGAAATAACAAGCGTCACAATAAAGTTTAATATCATACCAACAGTTCCAAATCCTTCAGGTGAAATACCAAACAACCAATTTTCAGGTTTGTTTAATTCCACATTTACGAATTTGAAGTAGATGATGTAAGCCAGTGTTGAAACTAACCCTAAAACCATTCCAGCGATTGCTCCTTCTTTATTTACTTTTTTCGAAAAGATTCCCAAAATAAGAATAGGGAAGAAGGACGCAGCAGCTAATCCAAATGCTAATGCAACCACGGCGGCGACATAATCTGGCGGATTAATTCCGAAATAACCAGCAACTAAAACAGCGCCAACAGCAGCTAATCTTGCAGCATACAATTCACCTTTCTCTGTGATATTAGGATTGATACTCTTTTTAATTAAATCGTGCGCAACTGATGTTGAAATAACTAGTAATAACCCGGCAGCAGTTGAAAGTGCAGCGGCTAAACCTCCAGCAGCGACCAATGCTATAACCCAGTTAGGTAATCCAGCAATTTCAGGATTAGCTAATACCATAATGTCCTTGTCGATGTACAATTCGTTTTCACCTTCGGTGGCAGCATTCGCCAAAGTAATTTCTCCACTTGCTCCTCTAACGAATTCATCATTTTCATCAATAATATAATCAGGCTTACCTGCAAAAGCAGCTCCTTTTGTGTATTGAATTATTCCATCTCCATTTTTATCCTTCCAAGCAATTAATCCAGCATCTTCCCATTTAGAAAACCACTCTGGGGCCTCGACATACTTAGAGTTAGGAATAGTATCTAGTAAGTTCGTTCTGGCAAAAGCGGATACAGCTGGAGCCATTGTATAAAGAATAGCAATAAAGAACAAAGCGTACAATCCTGATTTACGAGCATCACTTACTTTAGGAACCGTGAAGAACCTAACAATTACGTGCGGTAAACCTGCAGTACCAACCATTAATGCCATGGTAATGAAAAAGGTATCAGCAGTTCCTTTATTACCTGTTGTATATTTATCAAAGCCAAGTTCGGAACTTAATCCGTCTAGCTTATCTAATAAAGTCATTCCAGAACCATCCGCTAAATCACTTCCAAATCCTAATTGAGGAATTGGGTTATCTGTTAACATGATGGAAATATATATCGCAGGAACTGAGAACGCGAAAATTAAAACGCAGTATTGAGCCACTTGCGTGTAAGTAATTCCTTTCATTCCTCCCAATACAGCATACATGAAAACGATGGCCATTCCAATAATAACACCCCATGTGATATCAACTTGAAGGAATCGACTAAATACAATTCCAACACCTCTCATTTGTCCGGCAACGTATGTAAACGATATGAAAAGCGCACAAACAACGGCGATTACTCTAGCCGTTTGAGAATAATATCTATCTCCAACAAAATCGGGAACAGTGAACTTTCCAAATTTTCTTAAATAAGGAGCAAGTAATAAGGCAAGGAGCACGTATCCACCAGTCCATCCCATTAAATAAACAGATCCATCCCGACCGTTAAATGAAATCAAACCAGCCATTCCAAGGAAGGATGCTGCACTCATCCAATCGGCAGCAGTAGCTAAACCATTGGCTAATGGAGAAACACCTCCTCCAGCAACATAAAATTCTTTAGTAGATCCGGCACGCGACCAAATTGCGATGCCTATATAGATAGCAAACGTAAATCCAACGATTATATACGTCCAAATTTGTACATCCATTTTTAATAAGTTTAGTGATCAGAAGTTGAGATTTCTTTTTCTTCGATGTTAAATTCTTTGTCTAGTTTATTCATTAACCAAACATAAATAGCAATGATGGCAAGGAATACATAAATAGCTCCTTGTTGGGCAATCCAAAATCCCAATTTAAAACCACCTAATCGGAAACCATGAAACATAGATTCAGGGTCTTCAATAATTCCGTCAGCGGTCTTTTTAACCCCATCTAAATAATCCACGAAAATAATTCCTAAAACAAATGAAGAAACAAACCAGATGGCTAATAAAACTAATAAATAGCGCAGGTTTTTCTTCCAATACCGAAGTCTGTCCTCTTGATTCATAAGTTTGGTTTAGTCGGCCGCTAATATAAAAAGATATTTTTTTGGTGAGATGCAACCCTTGTGTATCTTTTTTGGTCATTTTAATTGTTGATTATAATAAGAATGAGATTACTAGTTTTCTTTATGTCATTTATAATGTACTCAGAGTTATCAGCTGGATTAACTGAAATGGGCAATTCTGTTTCATTTTCTGTTAACAGGGGGTATTGGACACATAAAACAACAGAGGGTATTGGAGGAGGTGTCAGTTATTTCAAAGTATTTGCAAGAGATGAACCAGTTGAGTATTATTTCGGTTTAGAATATAATTATACTTCCAACTTTATTTACTTTAAACCTCTAAATGATGGTTATTTATATAAAATATACTACAATATACATGCAGTTACTTTTCCTTGGAATTTCAGAGTGAATTTTTTGAGGAACTATTTAAGTTATGATTTAGGTGGATTTTTTGATGCTCCAATAAAAACAATGTACCAAGCGGAAGAAGAGATAAATTTTGACCCTTATAAAGTTGTATCATTTAATATAAGGGGAGAGGAAGTGTTTAAAAAAATTGGTATTGGAATTTCAACTGGATTTGGGTTTAGGTTTAAACCTAGTCAAAGAAAAGGGTTTATTTTAAACAGCGGAATAAGATTAACAAAAAAGCGATTTCCGGATGGTATTTACTTGTTAGATAACTATTACTATTTCCACCGTTTAGAATATAGGTTTTAAACTTTAATAGAAAGAATACAGATGTCGTCAACTTGTTCTTCTGTTCCTTTCCATTCGCGGAATTTCATTAAGATTGCTTCTTCTTGTTCCTCAAGCGGTAAATGAGCTATTTCTGTAAACATTTGATTAAACCTTTTACCTCCAAATTTTTTGTTTTTTGGTCCTCCAAATTGGTCTTTATACCCATCAGAGAAAAGAATAATTTGATCACCTTTTTTTAACTCAATTTCATGAGTAATAAAATCAACTTTATCTTCAAAGTAACCAATTGGTTGTTTGTTGGTCTTAGTTATTTGAAGTTCTCCATCCCTAAGTAAATAGAGAGGGTTGTGAGCTCCTGAAAACTTAAGTTGATTGGTTTTAGGATTCCAAAAACATAAAGTTAAATCCATCCCGTCGGCTACTTTTTCTTCGTCACCTTGCAACCTCTTAAGTAATTGTTCGGTTACCTTGTCTAGTACTTTACCAGGATCTAATTCGCCCTCTTCCAAAATAACTTTCCTTAATAGGTTACTACACATTAAACTTACCATTGCTCCAGGAACTCCATGTCCGGTGCAGTCTGCAGCTGTGAATACAACCCAGTCTTCGATATTTTCAACCCAATAAAAATCACCTGAAACTATGTCTCTCGGTTTATAAAAAACAAAGTATTCTTTGAAACAGGAATTTAATAAACTGTTATTAGGTAAAATTGCATCCTGAATTCTTTTCGCGTAAGTTATCGAATCTACAATCTCTCTGTTTTTTTCCTCTACTAACCCTTTTTGTTTAAGGATTATGGCTTTCTGGCGATTAAGGAGAGAAACGTTTCTTCTAATTAGGAAATAAGAGTAAAGCCATGTTCCCACTATTACAATAATTAAAACTATGAACCACCATTGAAGGTAAATTGGTCTTTTGATGAAAATCTTTACAGTTTGAATTTCTTCCTGAGGAATAAGGTTAGGATGGTCAAGTACCCTAAGTTTGAAGGTGTAATTCCCATGGGAAAGCTCCGAGTAAATTACTTTAAAGTCGTTTGTAGTTTCGATCCATTCATTATCTACTCCTTCCAGTTGGTATTGAAATTTGATTTCTTTGGCGGCAAGTAGGTTAATTATTTTAAAGGAGAATTCAATTTGATTACTATGTGTTGGAAGGTCTAACTTTTCAATTTGTCCTTCAGGGGATAGTTCTGCGTATTCATTTAAATCAGCTAATCCGTTTACATTAATGTTTAATTGAGGTGAACTAGGAGTTTTAAAATCGTTATCAAATTCAGGTCGAAAAATAACAAGTCCCTTATCTGTACCAAACCATATGTCTTTACCTTCATCACAATAGATTGCTGAGAAATTACATTCGTTTCCTAAGAATCCATCACTTTTAGCATAAAATCTAGTTAAAGTGTCCTCGTTATTGAACGTAACTTGTAAAAAGCCTGTTCGTAATCCCGCCCATAGTCTGTTTTGATTATCAAAGACTAGGGATTGGATAACTTCGTTTGTATTAATTGCATTAATTTTTGTGATCTTATCTCCAACTTTTTTGTACAATCCTTCATCACTTGCAATCCAAAGGTTACCTTCATTATCATTAGTCGTTTGTCGGATTCTTCCAACTTTGAAATTATGTTTTCGGGAGTAATGAATAAGGCCCTCATCTGACGACATAACAAGTAAACCTTCATCACTTCCAAAATAAAGATTTCCATCTGTTCCTTCATTAATGTCTAAAACATAATCTTCAATATTTTCCCTAGATTTAAAGGACTGTATTTCACCGTTAATTATTTGTCCAATCCCATTTGATGTAGCTAGAATAAAAGAGCCGTCATCTTTTTGATGGATGTCAAAAATTTTTCGAAGCGAGTAAAACTCAGCTTTAGGTTTTAATTGATGATAGGTTTGATCATTTCTGGTTATTAATCCTTCATTGTAGCCAAAAAAAGTAACGTCGTTCTGTTCGTCGTAATAACTGCATAGGAATTCATTTTCGATTGAGTGAGGTAGATTTGGAATCGTATCGTAAGTGTTTTCCAGTTTACTATAAATACTTGCTCCATGTCCATTAGTGATTAGGAATTCATTTTCGTTTTTCTTAGTTATTTTCGAAACAGATTTATGGTTTTTGTACGGGGATGACCATAGAACCATTTTTTCATTAATAAGTTGAGATAAACCTTTATTCGTAGAAAGGAACCAGAGGGTTCTTTCTTTGTCTTCAAATACTTTCAGAATAGTTTTATCAATTAATCCATTTTCGTCTGTTAAGTACTTGAATTTCCCGTTTCGGTAGACCAAAACACCATCAATTGTAGTTAACCAAATGTCATTATTTGAGGATCTTTTGATGTCATAAAAGCTTATGTCTTCAGGAAGGAATTTTGTGTTAATTCGTTCAGTTTTTGTTGGAGTTATGCTGTACAATCCGTTTCTTGTAGTAGCCCAAACAGTAGAATCGTTGATAGATAGAATTCCTGCAACAAATGAAAATGGATGAAATACGTTTAGGTACTGTTTTGTTCTTTTGTTTTTGAAATTAAAAACTCCACTGGTTTTTGTGCAAAACCATAGTTCACCTGGTTTCGTTTCACAAATATTGTAAACTGATTCAGAGGCGAGTAATAAATTTACTCTACTTGTAATCGCTATTCCGTTTGCGTATACTTTTAACCCTTTTTCTGTTCCTATCCATACTTTACCTTGAGAATCTTTGAACGACTTGTAAACATAATGAAGAGGATTCCCCATTTTGTCTTTTACAGATCTCAAACTATCGTTATCCCATATATATAAACCGGTTGAAGTTCCTATGAAAATTTCACCATCTATTTTAGTGATGTCATAAATAACCTTTTTCCTAATTTCAGATAAGAAATCGGGTGAGGTGAATTTAATTCCATCGAAGAAATTTATCCCTTCCATGGTACCAACCCATAGTAACCTGTCATCATTTTGAAAAATAGATAGCGCTTGGTTTGAGTTTAGTCCTTCTGTAGCACTGAAGTTTCTGAAGGGGTATTTTTGAGCTTGAATATTGGGGTGTAAAAAAATGCAAAAGAGCATAATTAACCCTGAGATCAGTTCAGATTTTGATATGGAATTATCCTTAGCCAGATTTTTTGTTTTCGAGAACTGATACGCTGAAATTATCAATCATGTTACTTTAATAGTGTTTATTTACGTGAAATAGTAAACAAAAGGATGGTGAGATCGAAAAAAAACTCCATAGAATTTTTTTAGATCATAGGATACAAAGTAATATATCAATCGAAACAAAAAACTTAACTCCAGGTGTTTACCTGCTCCCGATTTCAAAGAATGGGGAACAACAAACTATTAAAGTGGTGGAATAAGTAACTTATTTTGTTTTTTTGAGTTTAAAAAAGACTTTTTTAAATCATTGAAAATGAGACGATCATTAAAGTTACTTTCATTCCTGTTATTTAATTCTGTTTTAGTTTTTGCAACTGGTCTATCTGGAGATAAAACAATTGGTTCCGGTGAGGATTATGAAAATATTTCTGCTGCCGTAGCTGATTTAAATAATTTTGGAACTGATGGGCATTTAAGGTTTATTATTAAATCGGGTGTTTATACCGAAAGGTTTACTATTAATAATTTCACAAGAGTAAATATAACCGATACTGTTCTTTTTGTGTCGGAAACAGGAAGTCCAGCAGATGTTGTAATTGATATAGAATCTTCGACGTTGACAAATAATTTCCAGCTGAAATTAAATGGTTGTGAGGATGTAACATTTAGAGGTGTTAAGTTTACCACCACATCCGATAAATATTGTAATTCAATTACTTTAACGGGGGGAGCAAGTTTTAACAGAATAGATAATTGTGTTTTTGAAGCCAGTAAAACGATTACTTCCATTTCGGATACTGCTATGGTTGTAAAAAACGATCCAAGTTCAAGTAATGAAAATGGCAATGAAATAACTAATAATATTTTTAGCGGAGGAGGTATTGGGGTTGCATTCTCTGGTATTGATATTGATAATTGCGAATCAGGAAATAATGTAATTGGGAATCATTTCTCGGAACAAGTTATTAACGCATCTCAAATCACCTTTAATAAAAGTGGAAAATTTGATCGAAATTATATTGCTTACAGTGGCGCAAAAGAAGCTACAGTATTTCTTTTAGACAGTATTTATGAAATATCCAATAACAGGATATTTTGTTCTCCTGCTTCAGCGGCTGGAATTTTTATTTCTTATCATGATTGGTTAGAAGTTGCCGGGAAAGACACCCTGTTTGTTGTTAATAATATGGTTTCTTGTGGGAATGGTTCCGCTCTTAGGGCTCTACAAATTAAAAGAGCAATAATTGCTCATAATACCTTCTATAATTCTAGTGTTACCTTTTATACTTTAGCAGTTGATCAAGTTGATTGGACATTATCAGTAAATAATTTGTTGATTAATAATGCTAATAATGGCGCTGTTCAGTTTACCAACGATGGGTCTTTTGTGGGTTCCGATTATAATGGAGTGTATACAGGAGACGGGAGTATTGGATTAAGGGATGATGGAATTAAATCAACTTTAGCAGAATGGCAAGCAAGTGATTTAAGTCCTGACCCAAATTCATTTTTCGGACCAATTATTTTTGATGATCCAACAACAGACTTGGTTCCGATTTGTGGTACATCAAGAGACTTCTTTTTTAATGTGAATTATTTACCGCAGTTAAATAAGGATATCAATGGTAAAGTAAGGGACCCAGCAGGATTTTGGATTGGTGCTGCAGAGTTTGGACATCCAAGAGATCATACGATTGATTTAACTGGGTATATAACTAACGGAACAGATACTATTAAGGATGCTATTATTGAAGTATATGCTGACACTTCAAGTAATGTAATGTTGGATTTAATATTAACTGATGTTGTTGATGCTGTTGGAAGTTACAACTTCGGAAGTATTCAATATGCGGAAGGATACTGGATGAAAATTATCCCACAAGGTATTTATGAATCTGATTATGTAAAAGCTTACCACAATGGCGAACTTCGTTGGGATGAAGGTGGGCCAATGGTTTCTTCAGATTCTTGTGGGGCTCATGAGGAAGATATTTACCCAAGGAAATTAGCATCAATGCCTGTTGGGACTTATTCAATCGAAGGGACTATTACAAGCACAAGTGGAACGGGAAAAACGCTAGGGACAGATCCTATCCCTGGATTAGATGTAGTTTTAGATAGAATTCCGCCTTCAAAAAATACTGTTGCAGTAACTCAAACTGATGAATTTGGAAATTATGTATTTGATAATCTACCTGATGGAATATTTGTTGTGACAATTGACTATGAGGGCTTACCAGCAGATACGATGTATGAAATTGAGTTAGGGGAAGAAATGACGGATGCAGTTGAGAAGGATTATTGCGTTGATACCTTATCCAAAATTGGAGACTGTTCTCCTCCGGTTGAGTCTGTTTTACATATTCAATTAAATGAAAATGTATTTCCTAATCCTGTTAGTAATGAATTAAATATCACAGGAATTAATGGAGAGTTCAGTTTGTTAATTTATGATGTTTCTGGGAAAATATTGCATTCTGAATTTAGTTTAATAGGTAGTCAGAAAATTAACTTTTCAGAATATTCAAAAGGGACTTATCTCATTAGATTAGTTTCAAAAGAAATTGAGCAAAGCATTAAGATTATTAAATAACAATAAAAAGGCCGGATCAACCGGCCTTTTCATATATTCTAAACATATTCTTCAAGAGGAGGACAACTACAAATTAAGTTTCTGTCTCCAAATGCATCATCAATTCTTCCAACTGGAACCCAGTATTTGCTCTGAATAGAATAACTAGCAGGATAAGCCGCTTTTTCTCTAGAGTAAGCATGGTTCCACTCTGATGAAATCAATGTTTCAGCAGTGTGTGGAGCGTTTACTAACGGATTGTCATCTTTTGGGTAAATACCGTTTTCAATTTCCTTTACTTCTTCGGCAATGGTAATCATTGCTTCAGCAAATCTATCTAATTCAGCTTTTGATTCACTTTCTGTTGGTTCAATCATTAGTGTCCCCACAACAGGGAAAGAAACAGTAGGCGAGTGGAAACCAAAATCAATTAATCTTTTAGCAATGTCAGTTACCGAGACTCCTGCGTCTTTGAAACCTCTACAATCTACAATCATCTCATGGGCAACAGTTCCGTTTTTCCCAGTGTATAAAATAGGGTAATGACTTTCTAACTTTTTCTTTAAATAGTTGGCATTTAAAATAGCCGCTTCGGTTGAAGCTTTCATTCCTTCGGCACCTAACATTCTACAGTAACCTAAAGAAATTATTGAAATCAAAGCACTACTATAAGGTGCAGCAGCTAAGGCGTCGATTCCTTTAAACCCACCTGTGTTTACAACAGGGTGTCCAGGTAAGAAAGGAGCTAAGTGTTGAGCAACACCAATTGGCCCTAAACCTGGTCCGCCGCCTCCATGAGGAATGGCGAATGTTTTATGAAGGTTTAAGTGACAAACATCTGCACCAATTGTTGCCGGATTTGTAAGTCCGACTTGAGCATTCATGTTTGCACCGTCCATGTATACTTGTCCACCATATTCGTGGATAATATCTGTGATTTCAATTATTCCTTCCTCAAATACTCCGTGGGTTGAAGGGTAGGTAACCATTAAAGCACCTAAGTCATCTTTATGCTCTTCAGCTTTTGCTTTTAAATCGTCGATATCGATGTTTCCATCTTCGTCACATTTAACAACAACTACTTTAAAGCCAGCAATTACAGCTGATGCTGGGTTTGTTCCATGAGCTGATTGAGGAATTAAGCAAATATTTCTGTTTGGATTACCATTATCCTCATGGTATGCTCGAATAACCATTAATCCAGCATATTCACCTTGAGCTCCAGAGTTAGGTTGTAAGGTTACATCTGCAAAACCAGTAGCTGTTTTTAACGCTTCTTTCAGGTCGTTAATAACAGTCATATATCCTTCAGTTTGATTTACAGGAACAAATGGGTGAATGCTGTTAAATTCTCTCCATGATAAAGGAATCATTTCCGAAGCTGCGTTTAGCTTCATAGTACATGATCCTAATGATATCATCGAGTGAACAAGAGATACATCTTTGTTTTCTAATCGCTTTAAATAACGCATCATTTCTGTTTCCGAGTGATACTGATTAAAAACTGGATGTTGCAGATATTGGCTTGTTCTAACTGAAGTTGAATGAATTCCAGTTTCCGAAGAAGGTTCAAAATTATTTTTACCAAATACTTCTAAAATTCCTTTTACATGAACGTTTTTCGTAGTCTCGTTTAAAGAAATAAGAACAACATCATCTAATCCATAAAAGAAGTTGATTCCTGCTTCTTCCGCTTTTTTCTTTAAAGCTTCTTTGTCTTCAACTTTAACTGCAAGCGTATCAAAAAAGTTCTGCGAAACAACTTCAATACCCTGCTTTTCTAATCCAACTTTTAAAGCTTTTGCTCTCTTGGCAATATCTGTAGCAATTCTTTTTATTCCACTTGGTCCGTGATAAACAGCATACATACTTGCCATTACTGCCAATAAAGCCTGAGCAGTACAAATATTAGAGGTAGCTTTTTCTCTTTTAATGTGTTGCTCACGTGTTTGCAAAGCCATTCTGTAGGCCTTGTTTCCATGAACATCTTTACTTACACCAATAATTCTTCCTGGAATATTTCTTTTAAAATCCTCTTTTGTTGCAAAAAATGCAGCATGTGGTCCTCCGAAACCAACAGGCACTCCAAAACGTTGAGTTGTTCCTACAACAACATCAGCTCCTATCTTTGCAGGTTCGTTGATCAATGCTAAGCTCATGATATCTGCACCAACCACAAGGAACCCATTATTTTCATGCAATTGCTCAGCTACTTCTGCGTAATCCTCTATTTCTCCTTTCGCATTAGGATATTGAACAAAGGCGCCGAAATATGAACTATCCATTTTTGTTTCTAATGCTGACCCAAAAACTAATTCAATCCCCATTGGTTTTGCCCTGTTTTTTAAAACAGCTTGAGTTTGTGGGAAAGTACCTTTATCTACAAAGAACTTGTTTACACCCTCTTTCACAACTGCACGCTTACGAGAATTAAAAAGCATGATCATTGCTTCAGCTGCGGCCGTTGATTCATCCAATAATGAAGCGTTGGCAAGTTCCATTCCTGTTAAATCACAAACCATGGTTTGGAAGTTAAGCAGCGCTTCAAGCCTTCCTTGAGAAATTTCTGCCTGATAAGGAGTGTATGCAGTATACCATCCTGGGTTTTCAAAAACATTTCTTAAAATAACCGATGGAGTTTCGGTATCATGATATCCTAATCCAATGTATGTTTTAAATACTTTGTTTTGTTGTGAAATCCTTTTGATGTTGGCTAACCACTTACTTTCTGTGATTGTTTTAGAGAACTCTAAGCCAGTCTTTAACCGGATTTTACTTGGGATTGTTTTTTCAACTAGCTCATCAATAGAAGAAAAACCTAATTCATTCAACATGGACACTCTCTCGCTGTCAGTCGTTCCAATGTGTCTTTGAGTAAAAAGCATTGCAAAAAATTTGTTTGCAAAAATACGTAATCCATACACCAAAATGTGGCTTATTTTTCAACTGTTGTTGATAACATCAATAGAAAATTAATAAGGTATCAAAAACATTGAATTCTTTTATTAATTTCACACTATGAAAAAGCTATTAATTTTTCTTGTGTTAATTGTTCCTTTCTCCTGTAGGAAAGAGAATTCAGAGAAGGTTAATCAAGATGAAATCTGGACAGATTATACCTTGATTTATAGCGGTGATTTAAACTCAACCTATGCCCGTGTAAGTTTTAAGCATAATGATGCAAATGGAGAAGGCTTGGTTTTATCTAATAAATCTGAAATTAAAATAAACAACGAATCACCTTCCTTTGAATCTACTTATAGATGGTATGAAAAGGTTTATACTGGGGTTCAGTCTAGCGCGAACTTTTCCTACACTAATACAGATGATAAATCTTTTCAAAACACTGTTGATTTAGCCCCTAGTATTCAATTACCTGAAATAGATTCAATATTTAAGGATTCTACAGTCGCGTTAAATTGGGTTGGAGATGCTATCACAGCGAATGAATTAATAGCTTTTGTTTTGATTGATGAAGCATTGGATGCTAAGTTGGTTTTAGGATCGGATACGATTGGAAGGGACGGCGTTTATTTAGATAAGTCAAAACTTGCTTTGATTGCCTCAGACTCTGTAACAATTCACTTTGAAAGATGGCTAAATCAGGAAGTTTCAGGAACTAGTGCTGGAGGTCAGTGTGTTGGACATTATATTTCTTCGAAGAAAAAGGTTAAAGTGGTAACAGTTAATTGATAATATCCCATATCAAATTACTTTCATACCCCTTACCTAAAGCAAATCTTGCAACTTTTTGATTTCTGTTGAATTCAGATTCGTGTTTTAAGGAGTCTATTTTTTTATCAATAATGCTTTCCAGCTTTTGAATGTATTCTTCAGGATTGATCTCTTCAAATCCTTTTCTAATGCAGTAATCCGAGATTTGTTTTTGTTTTAAATTTTGTTTGATCTTAATTTTCCCCCAGCCTTTTTGTCTGAATTTGCTCCTTACATAAGTTCTAGCAAACCTTTCTTCATCTAAAAAATTTTGGTCGATTAAATCACAAATGATGTTTTCGATTTCATCTTGACTTAAACCGCTTCCAAACAATTTTTGCCGAACTTCACTTTGGCAACGCTCTTGGTAAGCGCAGTATTTGGCCATTTTTTCCAGTCCTTCCTTCTGAGTCATGGAATAAAGATAAGAAGCTATGTGGTTGAACTAAAATTTGCTAATTTCGAATTATGATAAAAAGAATCCTTTTCGTTTTCATTTTAACTTTTTCAATGAGTCTTGCTGCTCAAGACACCATAAATTTCATAAGCGGTAAAAGTAAACTGGTTCAAGTAGATTCGCTTGATTTTGACTTTTTGTACTACCATAAGATAAAGAAAGATGGAACCATAGGAGGTAAAAAGAAAAAGAACCTAGATCATCTTTTTTCTGTTGATTACAAAAACGGTGAAACAAGGTATGTTTATCAAGAGGATACCCTGTTTGATAATATCTTTTCGATTGGTGAGATGAAGTATTATCTTGAGGGTCGAAGACAAGCAAGAAAGCACTTTAAACCCTACAAAACAATGTTGATGGGAGCAGGTTTAGGTACAGGAGTAGCCCTATATTCATTGTTTCCAATCAAATATGGGGGGAAGGATAGAGTCAGTCAGTTTTACGATCCAGTTACCAATTCTTTTGTTCCTGTTGTTAGCAATGTTCCGAATTCACTAACTGTCCCAATCCCTTATTGGGAATTAATCCCGTTAGGCGCATTTACTTACTATCAAGGAGCAGCTAAAAATACAAAGTCTTTCAAAGCTGATGACATGGAAATGTTTAAAAGTGAGGCCTTTATGGTTGGGTACAAGGAAACTGTTATCAACAGAAAAGTTCTTGCAGCAATTGGGTCAGCTATATCATCATGGGCAATAACAATGGTTGGATATATTTATTTAGATCCAGTAATACAATAAAAGGCAACCATTGGAAAGTAGTTGCGTCAATAAAGCAACTACCTACATCAACCTTATATATTCGAGTTAGAGGGATAATTATTATCCCTCTTTTTTTATCCAAAATTTAGTGTTACATTTGCAACAGATTGAAAATGATAATGAGGGGACGTGAGTCCCCTCTTTTATTACTCAAATGATACCTGAAAGTAAAATAAGAGAGTTAGTAGAGGCCCGAATTGAGGGGAGTAAACTGTTTATTGTGGATATCACGGTGAGCACTTCTAACAAGATTAATGTTTTAATTGATGGGTTTGATGGGGTTTCAATCGCCGATTGTGTAGATGTTAGCAGAGGAGTTGAGCATAATTTGGATCGTGAGGATGAAGATTTCGCTTTAGAAGTTTCATCGGCTGGTTTGGATACCGCTTTTATGGTTCCTCAACAGTACGAGAAAAATTTAGAAAGAGAGGTAAAAGTTTACACAGAAGATGGTAGGAAGCATGAAGGGAAACTTATTCATGTTGATGCCGATAAAATTGAAATCACTTACGACGAGAAAGTTCGAATTGAGGGGAGAAAGAAAAAAGAGTTAGTAACTCGAGTTGAGGAATATTTCTTTGAAAGTGAGGATAAAGAGAAAAAAATTAGAGACACAAAAATTATAATTTCCTTTAAATAAATCAGAATATGGAAACAGCTGGATTAATAGAATCGTTTCAGGAGTTTAAAGAGTTTAAGGACATCGACAGAGAAACGTTGATGAAAATTTTGGAAGATGTTTTTAGAAACATGATCCAAAAGAAATATGGTTCCGATGATAACTACGATTTCATTATCAATATCGATAAAGGAGATTTAGAGGTTTGGAGAAACAGAACTATTGTAGAAAAAGGTGAAGTTGAGGACGAAAACAGAGAGATTGCTTACGAAGATGCGATTAAAATCGAGCCTGACTTCGAGGTTGGGGAAGAAGTATCGGAAGAAGTTAAATTATTAGATTTCGGTCGTAGAGCTGTATTATCAGTTCGTCAAAACTTAATTTCACGAGTATTAGATATCGAAAAAGAAGATTTATTCGAAACTTATAAAGAAAAGGTTGGAACAATCGTAACAGGTGAGGTTTACCAAATCTGGAAGCGTGAGATTTTAATCTTAGATGATGAAGAAAACGAATTAATCTTACCAAAATCGGAGCAAATCCCAACGGATTACTTCAAGAAAGGAGATAACGTAAGAGCGGTAGTTCTTAAGGTTGAAATGAGAAATAATAATCCTCAAATCATCCTTTCAAGAACGTCTCCAGTATTCTTAGAGCGTTTATTCGAAGGAGAAGTTCCAGAGATTTTTGATGGATTAATTACTATCAAGAAAATTGTTCGTGTACCAGGTGAAAGAGCTAAAGTTGCGGTTGAATCTTACGATGAAAGAATTGATCCAGTTGGAGCTTGTGTTGGTATGAAAGGAGCAAGAATTCACGGTATTGTAAGAGAATTAGGGAATGAGAATATTGATGTAATCAACTTCTCAGGAAATGATTCATTATTTATCTCTAGAGCATTAAGTCCAGCAAAAATTACTTCTATCTCTTTGGATAATGAAGGAGGTAAAGCTGAGGTTTACTTAAAGCCTGATCAAGTATCATTGGCAATTGGTAAAGGTGGATTTAATATCAAATTAGCTGGTGAGTTAACTGGATTTGATATTGATGTATACAGAGATACTGAAGAAGAAATTGATGATGTTCAATTGGACGAATTCACAGATGAATTAGAAGCATGGGTTATCGACGCGTTGAAGTCAATTGGTTGTGATACAGCCAGAAGCGTGTTAGAAATCCCTGTTGCCGATTTAGTTAGAAGAACTGATTTAGAAGAAGAAACAATTAAAGAGGTGGTTGATGTTCTTGCTTCAGAGTTCGAAGACTAATAGGAAATAGATATATTTGTAAAAATTAAGTGAACTGGGAACTCCGTTAGGAAGGTCTAACGGAAAGCCCAAGGACACATTTTAAAGCTTTGATAAGTTTTAGTTTATGGCTGGAAAACCAAAAAGATTAAGTAAGGTTACAAAGGAGTTTAACTTAGGTTTAAGTACTGTAGTAGATTTCTTGGTGGAAAAAGGTTTCGAGGTTGAGAGTAATCCGAACGCCAAAATTTCGCCAGAGGCATACGACGTGCTTTCGTCTGAATTCCAAACCGAGAAGAAGGTAAAAGAGAAATCTAAGAAGATTGAGGTTAAAAAGCCAATCAAAGAAACTATTTCTATCGAGGAAGAGAAGCCTGCTGCTCCTGAGCCGGTTGCAGAAGAAAAACCTGCTCCAGTACCTGTTGAAGAAGTAAAGGAAACTCCAAAGGAAGAGCCTAAAAAAGAAGAAGCGCCTGCCGAAGAGGATAAGGGTGGTTTAAAAGTGCTTGGTAAAATCGATCTTAAAGAGGTTGAACATAAAAAAGCGCCTACTAAAGAAGCTCCGAAAAAAGAGGGACCTAAAAAGGAGGAGCCTAAGAAGGAAGCTCCAAAAGCTGAGGAAAAGCCGAAAGTTGAGGAGAAGAAACCTGAGGCACCTAAAGAGCCAGAAGTAATCAAAGCGCAAGCTGGAAAATTAGATGGTCCTAAAGTTTTAGGTAAAATTGAATTACCTGTTGAAAGGCCAAAGAAAAAGCCTGTTGCATCCAGTAATGATGCTAACGGTGATAAAAAGAAAAGAAAAAGAATCCGTAAAGGACCTGTTTCTCAGCAAGGTGGAAACTTCCAAGGTGGACGCGGAGGCGGAAAAGGAAGAGGAGGAAAGAAAAGAGAGCCGAAGGTTGAGCTGACTGAAGAACAAGTAAAGAAACAAATTCAAGAAACGTTAGCGCGTTTATCTGGTGGTAAGAAGAAAAACCAGGGAGCGAAGCAAAGACGTTCGAAGAGAGATGAGCACGCAAGAAGAGCGCAAGAGCAAGCTGAACAGGCTGAACTTGAAAAGAGCATCTTAAGAGTAACGGAATTCGTTGCTGCTTCGGAATTAGCAAGTTTAATGGATGTTTCGGTTAACGAAATCATCTCTGCTTGTATGAGTTTAGGTCACTTCGTTTCGATTAACCAAAGATTAGATGCAGAGATCATTGCTATGATCGCTGAGGAATTTGGTTTCGAAGTTGAATTTGCAACTGCAGAGGATACTACAACTATTGTTGAAGAAGAAGATAGTCCAGAAGACTTAAAGGATAGAGCACCGATTGTTACTGTAATGGGTCACGTTGATCACGGTAAAACATCGTTACTTGATAACATCCGTAAGGCAAATATTGCTGAAGGTGAAGCAGGGGGAATTACTCAGCACATTGGAGCTTACTCTGTAACTGTTGATTCAGGACAAAAAATTACATTTTTAGATACTCCAGGTCACGAAGCCTTTACTGCGATGAGAGCTCGTGGGGCAAAGGTTACTGATATTGCTATCATTATTATTGCGGCGGATGATTCAATCATGCCTCAAACAAAAGAAGCAATCAATCACGCTCAAGCGGCTGAAGTGCCAATGGTATTTGCAATCAACAAGATTGATAAGCCAGGAGCTAATCCGGATAAGATTAGAGAAGAACTTTCTCAAATGAATATCTTGGTTGAAGACTGGGGAGGTAAATTCCAGTGTCAGGAAATTTCAGCTAAGCAAGGAATCGGTATTGATGACTTATTAGAGAAAGTATTGTTAGAAGCAGAATTGATGGAGCTAAAAGCTAATCCAGATAGATTAGCGAAAGGTACTATTATTGAATCTGAGTTAGATAAAGGTAGAGGTTATGTATCTACTTTACTAGTTCAATCGGGAACTTTAGAGGTTGGAAGTATATTAGTTGCTGGATGTTACTCTGGTAGAGTAAAAGCTATGACTAATGAGCACGGTCAGCGTGTTAAAGTTGCTGGTCCTTCAACTCCTGTTCAGTTATTAGGTTTAAATGGTGCACCACAAGCGGGTGATACATTTAACGCAATGACAGAGGAGAAAGAAGCTAGAGATATCGCTGCTAAGAGAATGCAGTTACAACGTGAGCAAGGTATTAGAGCTACTAAGCACATGTCTCTTGAAGAAATCGGTAGACGTATTGCAATTGGAGATTTCCAAGAGTTAAACGTTATCGTAAAAGGGGATGTGGATGGTTCTATCGAAGCACTTTCGGACTCGTTGCTTAAGTTATCTACAGAACAAATTCAAATTAACATTATCCATAAATCGGTTGGACAAATTTCCGACTCTGATGTATTGTTAGCAACTGCTTCTGATGCAATCATTGTTGGTTTCCAAGTTCGTCCTTCTGCATCGGCAAGAAAATTAGCTGAAGCTGAACAAATCGATATCCGATTGTACTCTATCATCTATCAAGCAATTGAAGAATTGAAAGACGCAATGGAAGGAATGTTGAAACCGAAGATCGAAGAGAAAGTTGTTGCGAATGTTGAAGTTCGTGAAACATTCAAAATCTCTAAAATCGGAACGGTTGCTGGATGTTACGTTCTTGATGGAACAATTACAAGAGCAAGTAAAATCAGAATCATCCGTGACGGTATCGTTACTTGGGATGGTGAGTTAGCTGCTCTTAAGCGTTTCAAAGATGACGTTAAAGAAGTTAAGTTCGGTTACGAGTGTGGTTTAAGTTTATTAAACTACAACGATATCCAAGTAGGCGATGTGCTTGAAGCTTACGAAGAAGTAGAAGTAAAACAAACATTGAAATAATAAAAACTCCGCTTATGCGGAGTTTTTGGTATAATATCTGTTTTTAAACGAATCATGAAGAAATTATTAATTGCATTTTTTAGTCTGATTGTTGTAAATCTTTTTGCACAGGATACTGAAATGAATGCTGTTGCTTCTGATTCATTGGCGATTGATTCTGTTGAAGAAAGAAAACCTCTTCCTCCTGGATCATATGTAGAATATGTAGATTCTTTCTATTACGCTACAGAAGCACTTCAAAAGAAAATCAATTTCACAAAGTGCCCCGATCTCGTAAATGGTTACAGAGTTCAATTGTTTTCATGTTCTGGTCAAGGATGTAAGGAAAAAGCAAATAAGTATTACAATCAGTTTTTAATTGCTTATCCAAACATCTCAGTCTACAAAATGTGGCAAGCGCCAACTATTAAGGTAAGGGCGGGTGATTGCAGAAACCGTTTCGACGCAGAAAAAATCAAAAACGAAATCAAAGATGATTTCCCTTTCGTTTTCATAGTTCCTGATCATATCGAGTCACCTTATAAAATCGATTGCGAAGACATGGTGATCAGCGAATCAGATTCATTATTGATTGCTCCTTTGAGAAAGAAGTGATTTCAGTTCTGTTTTTTGTCAAGGATTCCTTTAAGATTTTACGATTACTTTTTATTTGCACACAGATTCTAAGGATTACACGGATTATTACGTGTGGAATTTCTCTGAAGTAATCTGTGTGCAGAAAAATACGCATATACGTCATCCTGATTAAGGGAAGTATGACCGATTTTATTCACCACTTGTTTGTTGTTCTTCCTCGGTTGAAGGATACTATGTAGTGCAAAAAAGAGATAGCCACGTCGTCCCTTCTCGCAATGACTAGAACTTTTGAATGTTTTAACAAGACTAAGTCTTAGCGAGGAGGGACGACGTGGCTATCTCATATTTTATCAAGTTAAATCTTCCAAAATTACCCTTCAAATCACCCCTTTCCTGATAATTGAAATTAAACCCAAAACAAGCGTCATTTTCCTAAATTCCTTTTAACTTTTCTTAACACGATTTCAAGGCTTTCATGACAGTTTTATGACAAAACTTAGCCGCTCTAAAACGCTGTAAATCAAGGGTAATCCCAGTAAAAACAGGGGTTTTAGTCTTATTTAGAATCATTTTAAATTAGCATTTATTAACTAAGTCTATTAACTATTAGAAGGTATTGCGACCCTTTTGTAGTAATTTTGCCCCCAAAGCCATAATTGGCTTTAATTGTGAGATAAAAAAATTAATATAGATTGATGAAACAGTTAACAAACGCAATGCGAAAAATCTCATCGGTTATACTTCCAGTATTATTCATGTTGATCACTAGTGTAGCTTCTGCTCAAGGAAACTACGAAGCTGGTGCAAAATTATTTGACGCTAACTGTAGTTCTTGTCACAGTGGTAATTTAACTAAGGATGCAACTGGTCCTGCACTTTTTGGTGTTGGAGAAAGAGTTCCAGCTCCTGCAGGTGAGTGGTTAACTAAGTGGATTAAGAATAACAATACACTTAGAGCGTCAGGAGATGCTTATGCAAATAATATCTACAAGAAGTGGAACGGTTCTGCAATGACGGCTTTCGAGTGGATGTCTGATCAGCAGTTAACTGACGTAATTGAGTATATTACTAAGTGGGAGCCAAAGCAAACAGCTGATGCCGCGGGTAACGGTAAATTACCTTGTATCCCCGCTCAAAAAGCTGAAGAGCCATCAAACATTTTCTTGTTTATTGGAATCATTGCTTTAGCATTATTAATTATCGTAATCTTTACTGGTGTAAACAGATCTCTTAAAAATGCAATTGCATTAAAAGAAGGAGAAGAGGCGCAAGAGCCAAAGTCTTTCTGGGAAGCAATCGGGGATTTTGCGGTTAAGCAAAAGATTAAGTTCGGATTATGAGGAATCTTCGTACTAGGAGGATTATTAACACTAGGTTGGGATTTCCACATGTCAATCGGAGTATTCGGAGGTGAGGGTTTTGAAAACTCTGAAGAGATCGAAACCTACCATCCGTCTCGTCCAAGTGCGTTCGGGCACGATATGCTCGTTTCTCAAAACGAAATCGATTGTAAATACTGTCACTCTGGAGTTTTAGAGTCTAAGCACGCTTTAATTCCATCGGCAAACGTATGTATGAACTGTCACAAATATGTGAAAGACAAAGAAGATTGTCCAGAATCAGCTGAGAAGATCCAAAAGATATACGATGCTGTTAAGTTCGAGCATGGAAAAGGTTACTACGATGTTGATGCTGAAGGTAATCCTGTAGTAAATGCTGCTGGTGAAATCGTTTACCATGATCAGCAAGTTGCTGAAGGTGATCCAATCGAATGGGTTAAAGTTCACAACTTACAAGATTTCGTTTACTTCAACCACTCACAGCACGTTGTTGTTGGAGGGTTAGAGTGTCAAGAGTGTCACGGTCCAGTAGAAAACATGCAAACTGCTGAGCACTATGCACCTTTAACTATGGGATGGTGTATTAACTGTCACAGAGAAAAAGAAATCAACCAAGAGTTGAAGTTCTCTAAGAAACCAAATGGATACTACGAGAAAATGCACGACGAATTTAAGGAGGCTTACAAGAGAGATGAAGATTTCAACTTTACAGTTGAAAAGATTGGTGGGCTTGAATGTGCAAAATGTCACTATTAATAAAGTAAGTTAATTAACAAACAATAGCATACAAATAAGCTATGGCTGATAATAAGAAATATTGGAAAGGAATTGAGGAGTTAGAACAAACTCCTGAATTTGTAGAGTCAAGTCAAAAAGAATTTGCTGAGTATGTTCCGGTTGACGAGTTCTTAGGGAACGCAAGCGAAGATACTTCTGCAACAAACAGACGTGATTTCTTAAAAGTTTTAGGTTTCTCTGTAACTGCTGCTACTTTAGCTGCATGTGAGGCACCTGTTACTAAATCTGTTCCTTTCTTAAACAAACCAGAAGATTTAACTCCTGGGGTTGCTAACTATTATTCTTCAACATTCTTTGATGGATTCGATTTAGCTTCTGTTAGAATTAAAACTAGAGAAGGTCGTCCAATCTTAATTGAAGGAAATAATGATGCGCCACTTGGAGGAGCTGTTAACGCAAGAGTTAACTCTTCAGTTTTAAGTTTATACGATTCTAAAAGAGCTAAAGGGCCAGGTTTAAAAGTTGGTAAGTCTTGGGCTAAGAATGTAAACTGGAGTGATATCGATTCTAAAGCGTCAAAAGCTTTAAGATCTGCTGCTCAATCAGGAAAGAAAGTTGTTTTACTTTCAAATACAGTTATCTCTCCCGCTGCTAAAGGAGCTATCGATACTTTCGGAGCTTACGTTGGGGCACAAGGAGGAGCCTTCGAGCACGTTCAGTATGATGCAATTTCTGCTGCTGGTGTTTTAGATGCTAACCAAAAATCTTTTGGAAAAAGAGTTTTACCTACTTACAACTTCGATAAAGCGAAAACAATTGTAAGTTTTGGAGCTGATTTCTTAAGTACTTGGTTAAACTCATTAGTTTATACAAAAGATTACGCTAAGAATAGAAAGCCAGATGGTGCTTGGATGAGCAAACATTACCAGTTTGAAACATCTTTAACTGTTTCTGGTTCTGCTGCTGATGTAAGAGGTGCTTTAAAGCCTTCAGAAATTGCTGAGGCTGTAAAATATTTATACGGTGCTGTAGGAGGAAATACTAAAGGTAATGTTCCTGCAAGTATCGCTGCTAAATTGGATAAAGCTGCTGCTGAATTAAAAGCAAATAGAGGTGAGTCTTTAGTTGTTGCTGGTTCAAACAATGGTGGGGTTCAAGTTTTAGTTAACGCTATCAACGATAAGTTAGGAAACTACGGAACAACAGTTGATGTTGAAAAAGAAGTTTACACTAGAAAAGGTAGCGATGTTGCTTTCTCTAAGTTAGCTAACCAAATGAAAGCTGGTAAAGTTGGTGCTATTATAATCGCTGGATTAAATCCAGCTTACGTTGCTCCTGCATCAGTTGGTATTGCTGAAGCTTTAGGGAAAGTTGAAACTGTGATTTACACTGGAGACAGATATGACGAAACAACTGATTTCGCTAATTTCTTCGCTCCATCTTCTCACTACTTAGAATCTTGGGATGTTTTAAATCCAGCTAAGGGTGAATATTCATTTGTACAACCTGCAATTAATCCATTATTCAGAACACGTCAGTGGCAAGAGTCATTATTAAAGTGGTCTGGTAACGATTCTTCTTATGAGGATTTTGTTAAAGGAACTGCATTATCATTCTTAGGTTCAGAAGGGTCTTGGATTGATGCTGTTCACGATGGGTACTATTCTGGAGGAGCTGTTGCTGCTGCACCAGTTGTTGCTCAAGATACTACTGCTGCTGTTGAAGACGTAGTTGCTGAGCCTGCTGAAGCTGTTTCATACGGAATCTCTGCTGGTGTTGTTGCTAATGCTGTTAAACAAGCAACAGTTGCTGGAGGTGCTTTAGAATTGGAATTATACGTTAAGACTGGTCTTGGAAATGGTAATCAAGCGTTTAACCCATGGTTACACGAAATGCCAGATCCAATTACTAAAATGACTTACGATAACTACATCACAATGAATCCAGACGATGTTATGGATTTATTTGGTGAAGATAAAGCTAGTAAAGATGCTAAAAGAGCATTCCTTTACATCGGACAAGAGTCACCTGCTAAAGTTGTTACTTTATCAGTTGGTGGACAAGAGCTTAAGTTACCAGTTGTTCCTCAGCCAGGTCAGGCTTTAGGTACTGCAGCTGTTGCTATAGGATACGGTGTTAAAGGGACTGAGGTATTTACTAGAGAAGAGTGGTTAGGTGATTTATTCGATGCTGAGGATAACTCAAACAATACTATTGGTACTAATGTTTACCCATTATTAACTCAAGATTTATGGGTTTCTAATGTTGTAACAGAAGGTGTAACAGTTACTCCAGTTGAAGGAGCAACTTACCCAATGGCCACTACTCAAACTCATCACACTATGATGGGTAGAAAGTTAGTTAACGAAACTGATTTAGCTACTTTCATTGAGCAAAAAGGAAAAGCTAAAGATAAAGGTGGTTACAATGAAACTATCTTAATCGCTGATGCATACGGTGAAAAGAAAACAACTAAAGAGTTAGATCTTTGGGAAGAGCACGCTATCGACTTAGGTCACAGATGGGGTCTTTCTATCGACTTAAACCTATGTATTGGTTGTGGTTCTTGTGTTACTGCTTGTCATTTAGAAAACAACGTTGCTGTTGTTGGTAAGGACGAAGTAAGAAGAAGCCGTGAAATGCATTGGATGAGAGTTGATAGATACTACTCATCTACGGTTGAGGAGATTGGTAAAATCACAGATTTCAATCAGTTCCCTAATGCATTAGATGGAAAGCAAGCATACTTAGACGCAGAGGTTTCTGATGCAGGTGATGATGTTACTGTAACATACCAACCGTTAATGTGTCAGCACTGTAACCACGCTCCTTGTGAGACTGTTTGTCCTGTTGCTGCAACAACTCACTCAGATGAGGGATTAAACCAAATGGCTTATAACAGATGTGTTGGTACTAGATACTGTGCTAACAACTGTCCTTATAAAGTACGTCGTTTCAACTGGTTCCAGTACGATGACTTGAACATTCCAGCATTCCCAGATTTCGCTAAGGTTAACCATCAGCAAGATGACTTAGGAAGAATGGTTCTTAACCCAGATGTAGTTGTTAGATCTAGAGGAGTTATGGAAAAATGTTCTATGTGTGTTCAAAGAATCCAAGGAAGCAAGTTAGAAGCTAAGAAAGATGGAACAACTGTTCAGGATGAAAACATTAGTTCAGCATGTTCTTCTGCTTGTCCTACAAACGCTATCCAATTTGGTGACTTAAATGATAAGTCTCATAAAGTTGGAGTTGAAAAGGATGATGATAGAGCTTACTTGTTAATGGAAGAGGTTGGTACACAGCCAAACATCTATTACCAAACAAAAGTTAGAAACGTTTAATAAGAACTTATTTAAAAAGATATAACGATGCACGTTGTAGAAGCTGAAATTAGAGAACCGTTAATCCTTGGTGAGAAGTCGTATAACGACATTACTGAGGACGTTTGTGCGCCTATTGAAGGGAAAGCAAACGCATTATGGTACTTCGTATTTGGATTAGCAGGATTATTAGCTCTTTGGGGAGTTGGTAACATCCTTTACACTGTTGGTGTAGGAATCGGAGTATGGGGGTTGAACAAGACCGTTGGATGGGCTTGGGATATTACAAACTTCGTATGGTGGGTAGGTATTGGTCACGCCGGTACACTTATCTCTGCGGTACTTTTATTATTCCGTCAAAGATGGAGAATGGCGATTAACCGTTCTGCTGAGGCAATGACAATTTTTGCCGTAATGATGGCAGCTTTATTCCCTGGTATTCACATGGGAAGAATCTGGCAAGCTTACTGGGTATTACCATTACCAAACCAATTTGGTTCTTTATGGCCAAACTTTAACTCACCGCTTTTATGGGATGTATTCGCGATCTCAACTTACTTCTCTGTATCGTTAGTGTTCTGGTACATTGGTTTAGTACCTGATTTCGCTACTGTAAGAGACAGAATGGTGAAGCCACTTCCAAAGAAGATTTATTCAATCTTAGCCTTTGGATGGTCTGGTAACGCAAAACACTGGAATAGATTCGAAGAAGTTTCATTAGTATTAGCTGGTTTAGCGACTCCATTAGTATTCTCGGTACACTCGATTGTATCTATGGACTTCGCAACATCTGTTATTCCTGGATGGCACACTACAATCTTTCCTCCATATTTCGTTGCTGGGGCGGTATTCTCAGGATTCGCAATGGTATTAACGTTAATGTTAGTAATGAGAAAAGTTTTAAGACTTGAGGACTACTTAACATTAAAGCACATCGAGTACATGAACATTATTGTAATGTTAACTGGATCGATGGTAGGGGTTGCATATTTAACTGAGCTTTTCGTAGCATGGTATGCAGGTGTTGAGTATGAAGGTTATGCTTTCATGAACAGAGCAACTGGTCCTTACTGGTGGGCATACTGGTCGATGATGACTTGTAACGTAATCTCTCCTCAGTTAATGTGGTTTAAAAAGATTAGAAGAAATTTAGTAATTACTTTTATCCTTTCTGTTATTGTAAACATCGGGATGTGGTTCGAAAGATTCGTAATTATCGTTACTTCATTACACAGAGATTTCTTAACATCATCTTGGACTCAGTTCCACCCAACTTATGTTGATATGGGTGTTTTCTTAGGAACTATCGGTTTATTCTTCGTACTGTTCTTATTATACTCAAGAACTTTCCCTGTATTAGCATTAAATGAGGTTAAAACAATTTTAAGAGCAACTGGAGAATATGGTGTTAAAGGTTCAAGCAGTCATGGTCATGATGATCACCATGCAGAGCCTGTAGTTGAAGAAACAGCAGCACCAGTTGTTGAAGAAGCTCCGGTTGAAGCACCAGCTGCTGAGGAAGCTGCAGAAGAGTCTACCGAAACTGAAGAGGAGTCAAATGACGAAACTTCAGAAGAAGGTGATAACGAAGAGAATAAAGAACAAGAGTAAAAAATATTTATAGTTCAGGTTATGAGCAAGATTTATGCAATGTACGACGATGACGCTACTCTACTTCACGGAGCAGAGAAGTTAGTTGCAAAAGGTGTACACATTAAAGATGTTTTCTCACCATTCCCAATTCACGGAATTGATCCAGTTATTGGTGTGAGAAAAACAAGATTAGCGATCTGTGCATTTATTTATGGTTTGACTGGTATGTCTTTAGCCTTAATTGGAATGTATTATTTTATGATCGTTGATTGGCCAATGAACATTGGAGGTAAGCCAAATCATTACTTCTACCAAAACATTCCAGCATTCATTCCAATTACTTTCGAGCTTACTGTATTATGTACTGCTCATGGTATGGCAATTACTTATTTCCTGAGAAATAAAACTTTACCAGGAATGAAAGCAAAAAATCCTGATCCTAGAACTACAGATGATAAATTTGTAATGGAGATTAACACTGCTGAGGCAGGTATGGATGAGGCTGCTTTAATCTCAGAATTAAAAGCAACTGGAGCTATTGAAATTAATAAGGCATAAAGAATATAAAAAGATGAATATTTCTTATACAAAAATTGCCCAATTCGCTAAAACCAAATTAATGGTAGCTGCTGTTGCTGCTCTTGGTTTAGCTTCTTGTACAGAGGATCCAAACAGCCCAGGTATTGAGTTTATGCCTGATATGTATAGAGCTACTGGATACGAGGCGTATTTAAAGAAATTTGATATTGACTCTGCTGATTTCTTCGAAAGAAACTTAGATAAGTTAGGATACGAAGAGGCTGCTGATTCTCTTAAACCAGGATTAGTAAAAGAGGTAGAGGAATTATACAGTGTTTTCAAAGGAGGTTTAATTACTCGTAAGCCAGTTGATGGGACTGTAGCTGAAGGGAAAAAGCCATTCACAATTGCTAAAGGAGATAGATCTACAGCTAAAGTTGTGAAAATGCCTATTCCTTACACTGAAACTTCATTAACTGAAGGTAAAGCTTATTACGAAATTTTCTGTGATCACTGTCATGGTGCTAAAGGTGACGGAAAAGGAGCTCTTGTTACCAAAGAGTTATTCTTAAAACCACCAGCATATAACGGGGGTGCAACTGCTGAATTAACACCTGGTGAGATTTACTACACTATTTTCTACGGAAAAGGTATGATGGGTTCTCACGCTTCTCAAATTGTTGAGGAAAAGAGATGGAAGATCGTTCAGTATGTTCAAACTTTACAAGGAAACAAAGCTGAAGACTTAATTGCTGGGAAAGTTGAATTACCAGTTGTTGAAGCTGATACTACAGTAACTGATACAGTTGTTGCTGAATAAATTTAAAACAGATTAAAACACCATAAGAAATGGATTACGTTTTTTCGGATAAATCAAAAAAGATAACATTAGGAGTAGGAGTAGTTGGATTACTTTTATTCGTGTTAGGAATTGCATTCGACGGTAATGATTATTCTACATTAGTAAATGATGGTCATAACTACGGTGCTTCAAACAGAATTTGGGTTTCATTATTAACAAATGGAATTTTCTTCTTCTTTATTTCATTAGCACTTTTATTCTTCGTTGCATTACAATATGCAGCTGAAGTTTCTTGGTCTGTTGTATTTAAAAGAGTTTACGAAGCAATCATGTCTACAATGCCTTTAACTGTTGGTGTTGTATTATTAATTGTTTTAGCTGGTCAGTTTGGAGGTCATCACATTTACCACTGGCAACATTATGATGCATCTTTAACGCACGATATGGAAGGATATGATCACCTATTAGATCACAAGTCTTTCTTCTTTAATCCAGCATTTTACTACCCAGTATTGTTTTTCTTCATGGGAGCATTCGTTTACTTTGCGAACTACTACAGAAAACAATCTTTATTAGAAGATCAAGAAGGTGGAACAAGAATTCACTTTAAAAACTTTGCTAAATCGGCATTATTCCTAGTAATCTTCGGATACGGTTCATCAGTTATCTCTTGGCAGTTAATCATGTCGATTGATACTCACTGGTTCTCAACTTTATTCGGATGGTATGTATTCTCAGGAATGTGGTTAGAAGGAATGGTTTACGCTTTAATGTTAATCTTATACCTTAAAGGAAAAGGATTATTACAAGAAGCTACTTCTGGACACGTACATGATATGGGTAAATGGGTATTTGCATTATCGTTCTTATGGACGTACATGTTCTTCGCTCAGTTTATGTTAATCTGGTATGCTGATGTACCTGAAGAAATTACTTACTTCCAAGCAAGAATTAATGATTATCCAGTGATTTACTGGTTAACATTCTTCACAAACTTTGCAGTTCCAATGTTATTCTTAATGGATGCTGACGCTAAGAAGAATAGATCAGTTCTTATCCTTGTAGGATGTATAGTATTTGTTTTCCACTGGTTAGATGTATTTATCATGGTGAGCCCAGGTTCAATGAAAGCGGAAGCTGGAATTGGTTTCATCGAGATTGGATCTTTCCTATTATTCTTAGGAGTGTTTACTTTCATGGTGTTAAAGTCACTTGCAAGCAGACCTCTTATGGTTAAGAATCACCCTTACTTAGAGGAAGGAAAAGCAATTCATCATCATTAATTAATTGGACAGTAACGGTAAAGAATTTATAAAAAGTTAGAAATGGAATTATTACTTATAATCTTAGCGGTATTACTAGCAGTTGTTGCGATAGCAAAAGTACTGAAGGCTAAAGAATTAGTAGACGGGTTAAAAGATGCAGAGTCTGAGCCTATAACTGCAGCAGAGATTAAAACGAATGCACTAGGGTTAGTAGTGTTTGGAGTTGTTATGTTCGCTTTATTAATTGCTCAGATTGTTGGTTGGGACAAATACATGTTACCTTCTTCAGCGTCTGTTCATGGTGAAGAAACTGATACTTTAATGCAGATTACAATGATCCTTATTTTAGGAGTATTCTTCATTACACAAACATTATTATTCTGGTTTGGATACAAGTACTACTTCAGAAAAGGAAGAAAAGCATTTTGGTTCCCACACAATAACAGATTAGAAATGGCATGGACAATCGTTCCTGCTACGGTTCTTATTCTTTTAATTACTTACGGTATGTCTACATGGGGAAATATTATGAACCCTGAAGGTGAACCAGATTACAACGTTGAGTTTGTATCTGAGCAGTTTAAGTGGACTACTAGATTTGCTGGAGCTGATGGTCAGTTAGGTGAAGCATCTTTTGCTCTTTACGGATCAAACGCGGTTGGTGTTGCTACTAAAGACGCAATGATCAAAAGATTAGGTGAGTGTCAAGAGGCAATTAAAGGATTAAGAAAAGATTCAATCAAATTTGAGAGCTTAATCGCTGAAGGTTGGAATAGACATGAGAATCTTGATAATGTTGAAGCATCTTTAAGAAACTATAAGTCTAACGTTTTAAGATTAAATAGAATGTTAGAAGATTACGAAAAGTTCCCTGCGAAATATGACGCTGGTAAAGATGATCAAGTAATTAATGGAAACGAGATTAAATTACCAAAGGGTAAAACAATCAAGTTACAATTAAGATCTAAAGACGTAATTCACTCTGCATACTTACCACAGTTCAGAACTCAAATGAACACGGTTCCTGGTATGAAGACTTTCTTCACTTTTGTTCCTAAAGAAACTTCAGAAGAGTTTAATCAAAAGGCAATTGAAGAAGGTAAAGTATACTTAAAGACTGAAACTGATGAAGAAGGAAATGTTCTATCTGCAGTTGAAACTCCAGGTTCTACAGGATACATTTTATTATGTAACAAGATTTGTGGAGCATCTCACTATAACATGAAAGTTTTCATTGAAGTAGTTGAGGAGGATGAATTCAAAAAGTGGATTGCCGAACAGTCAGTTTTTGAAGGAGAATAAGAAGAGTAATTAAATTAATTAGATAATATTTTCAATAGATATAAGTCATGGGTGGAGCACATCATCACGAGACATTTGTAAGTAAGTACATTTTCAGTATGGATCACAAAATGATCGGGAAGCAATTCCTGATTACTGCGATCTTTATGGCCGTAATTGGTATGGGAATGTCAATTTTATTCAGAATCCAATTAGCTTGGCCTGGTGAAGGTTTTGCTTTCTTAAACTTCTTTTTAGGAGATAAGTGGGCACCAGCAGGTGTTTTGGATCCTAACATGTATTTAGCATTAGTAACTATACATGGAACAATTTTAGTATTCTTTGTATTAACAGGTGGTTTATCTGGAACGTTCTCTAACGTTTTAATTCCTTACCAGTTAGGTGCAAGAGATATGGCATCAGGATTTATGAACATGTTATCGTTCTGGTTATTCTTTGTTTCTGCTGTAATTATGGTTTACTCTTGTTTTATTGAAACAGGTCCTGCATCCGGAGGATGGACAGTTTACCCACCGTTATCAGCCTTAGAAAAAGCAATGCCTGGTTCAGGATTAGGTATGACTTTATGGTTAGTGTCAATGACTGTGTTTATCGCATCTTCATTAATTGGATCACTTAACTACATCGTTACTGTATTAAACTTAAGAACAAAAGGTATGACAATGGTAAGAATGCCATTAACTATCTGGTGTTTCTTTATCACTGCAATCTTAGGGGTATTATCATTCCCAGTTTTAGTATCAGCAGCATTATTATTAATGTTTGATAGAATGTTGGGAACTTCTTTCTATTTAGATTCTATCTTCATTGGAGGTGAGCCATTAGCTCAAACAGGAGGTTCTCCAATTTTATACGAGCACTTGTTCTGGTTCTTAGGTCACCCTGAGGTATATATTATCTTATTACCTGCATTAGGTCTAGTTTCTGAAGTAATTTCAACTAACTCAAGAAAACCAATTTTCGGTTATAGAGCTATGATCTTATCGGTACTTGCAATTGCGTTCTTATCGTTCATCGTTTGGGGTCACCATATGTTCTTAACAGGTATGAGTCCATTCTTAGGAACTGTGTTTACTTTCACAACATTATTGATTGCTATTCCTTCTGCGGTTAAAGTATTTAACTACTTAGCTACAATTTGGAAAGGAAACTTGAAATTAACGCCTGCAATGTTATTTGCACTAGGTATGGTTTCGTTATTCATCTCAGGAGGTTTAACTGGATTAGTTCTTGGTGATTCTGCTTTAGATATTAATGTTCACGATACATACTTCGTAGTTGCTCACTTCCACATTGTAATGGGTGCTGGAGCAATATTTGGAATGTTTGCTGGTGTTTACCACTGGTTCCCAAGAATGTATGGAAAATTAATGATTTCAAAATTAGGATACTTACACTTCTGGGTTACATTTATAGGAGTATACGGAGTATTTATGCCAATGCACTTCTTAGGATTAGCAGGTGTACCTAGACGATACTACACTAACTTAGAATTTGAAATGTTCCAAGATGTTCAATTCATTAATCCAATTGTTACATCATTTGCAATTTTTGCAGCAATTGGACAATTTGTATTCATCTTTAACTTCTTCTACTCAATATTTAAAGGTAGAAAGAGTTCGCAGAACCCATGGAAAGCTAACACGCTTGAGTGGACTGCACCAATTGAAAGAATACATGGTAACTGGGAAGGACCACTTCCAACGGTTCACAGATGGCCTTACGATTACAGTAAGCCTGGATATGATGAGGATTTTGTTCCACAAACAGTGCCTTTAAAAGAAGGTGAACATGATGGACATTAGAAAATAGATTATAAAAAAAGGGAAGCTATATTGCTTCCCTTTTTTTATAATCTATTTTCAGAATGGAGATAGGAG
>JAYPYW010000028.1:0-26545 GCA_038154685.1 Flavobacteriales bacterium
TTAAAAAGCAATTCGTGGTTTAAGCATACTCAGGCTTGGCTAAAGAATAAGAACAAGCATAATATTCTGTACATCAAATACGAAGATCTTGTTAAGAATAAGCGGCAAGAAGTGGATAGAATTATTGAGTTTTTAGGACTTGATTGTTCTGAGGAAACTATTGAAAAAGCACTTCATCAAAGTAGTTTTGAGTTTATGAAGGCAAACGAGGATAAATTTGGTGACCGACCGGAGCCAAAACTAACTAAAGAGTACAATCAGTTTATCAGAAAAGGAAAATCAGGTGAAGGAAAAAATTCATTTTCAAAAGAAGAAGAAGAAATTTTCACCAAAAAATATAAAAAATTCGTTAAATCAATCGAATCAAAAGTTTTTAAAAAATGAGTTCACTTAAATCTTCATTTAGTACAATTGTTTCCGTTGCTTGTTTAGTGCTTTTGGTTGCTGTATTTATTAAGTTGGATAAAGTTGAGGAAAAGGTCCAGAAAACAAATATTCATCTTTATTCTCAAGGGATTTTAGATTCGTTTGAAGGGTTTAATACTATTCAGAAGGAGGATATTGTTATTGGAGAAGGAAATGATGCTGACGCCATTTTTGTTTACATTAAACATGGCTGTGATGCTTGCGAGCAATTTTATCTTGAAACTGTTGATAATGGTTTGGAAAAGAAAGCAAAGGTTGTTATCCGATTCTTAGCTCATCCATCTCGAAAGAAAAGGTTTCAAAAAACAGTTAATGCTTATAAAGCCTATAAAGCAGGCGATTTTAAGGCATACATGAAGAATTCATTCTTCGAAGAAGAAGGGGTAGAATACACCAATGATAGCATTAATTTTGATGAGCAGGCAGTTGGGGAATATATCACAGCTACCGCGAAAAAAGCTCGATCATTTAGGATAAATGCTACACCAACTACATTTTACAAGGGAGAAAAAACTGTTGGTTCTTTCGGTTTGAAAAAATTCAATTGGTAAAAGTTTTCCTTCAAGAATCAATTGGGATCTAGAACCAATTGGTTATTTTAGTTAGTGTTATGGCGAACACGCTGGGAAAGAATCAAAGATTGAAGGGAAAAAAGGTTGTTGCCGAAATTTTTGGTGGTAAAAAGAAAACCTTAAGCTCATTTCCTTTTCGAGCGTTTTATTCCGTTGAAAAATCTGATAGCCCCATTTCAAAATTTGGTTTTTCTGTTTCTAAAAAGCGATTCAAAAAAGCTGTTGATAGAAACAAAATCAAGCGATTGATTAAAGAGGCTGTTAGATTAAATAAAACAATTTTGGAAAAGGAATTGTATAAACAGTCAAAGTCATTAAATACCATGATTGTTTTCAATGGCGATTCTATGCCTAATTTCAATTTGGTTGAGGTTAAAATAAAAGATTTATTGAGCCGTTTAGCTCAAAGTATTAATGAGAATGAAGAAAACTAAAATATATTTTTTTATTGGAGTACTTTCACTTTTAGCATTAGCTTTTGCTGAGGTTGAAGATACTTCTGATAGATTTGAGGTAGGTAAAAACTTAGATATTTTCACTGAGGTTTACAAAGAAGTTAACTCTTTGTATGTTGATGGGACTCAACCAGGGGATTTAATGAAAACTGGTATTGATGCCATGTTAGAGAGTTTAGATCCTTATACCGTTTACTATCCTGAGTCCGATATTGAGAATTATAAATTAATGACTACCGGTCAGTATGGAGGTATTGGCGCAAGAATAAGAAAGATTGATGATTTTGTTGTAATAGGAGAGCCATATAAAGGGTTTCCTGCTTATAAAGCTGGGTTAAAAGCTGGTGACGTGATTCTCCAAGTTGATGGGAAAGACGTTAAGGGGAAATCAACTTCTGATTTAAGTAAAATTTTGAAGGGAAATCCAGGTACTAGTTTAACTATGAAAGTTAAAAGACCAGGAAAGGAAGATGAATTTGAGGTTACTTTCAAAAGAGAAAAAGTTCAAATTAAGAGCGTTCCTTATCATGGTATGTTGAACGAAAATGTTGGGTACATAAAAATGAGAAGTTTTACCCGCAACGTTTCAAAAGAAGTTAAGGATGCCTTTTTAGACCTAAAAAAGAATAAAGAATTTAAATCCCTTGTTTTTGATTTAAGAGGAAATCCTGGAGGGCTTTTACATGAAGCAATCAATACAGTTGGATTATTTACAAAAAAGGGTATTAAAGTAGTAGAAACGAGAGGGAAAATTGAAGAATGGACTAAAATTTACAAGACATTAAATAGTCCATTGGATAAAGATATTCCTATTGTTGTTTTAGTTGATGGAGGATCTGCCTCTGCATCTGAGATTGTTAGTGGTTCTCTTCAGGATTTTGATAGAGCGGTTGTTTTGGGAAGGAATACTTATGGAAAAGGGTTGGTGCAAACAACTAGAAAATTAAAGTACAATACGAGTATTAAGGTTACCACTGCAAAATACTATATCCCTAGTGGAAGATGTATTCAAGCAATTGATTATTCTCATAAAGATAAAGATGGCCACGCAAGTAAAATTCCTGATTCATTATTAACGGAGTTTAAGACAAATAATGGTAGAGTAGTTCTAGATGGTGCTGGGATTAAACCAGATGTAGATGTTGAGAAAGAGAAATATGGTTCTGTAGCAACTGCATTAGCTTCTAATCATCTCATATTTAATTTTGCAACAGATTATGTTTTAAAGCATGATTCTATTCTTCCTGCCGATAAGTTTAAATTATCAGATGATGATTTTGAAGCTTTTGTGGAATACGTGAATAAAAGTGATTATGAATATGAAACAAGAACTGATAAAACTATCGAGACTTTAAAGAAGAGGGCTGAAAAAGATGAAATGTTGGATGCAATAGAGGATGACCTGAAGAGAATCAAGGAGAAGCTATTAGTTAAGAAAAAGGAGGAGATCACAGGACATAAAGATCAATTGAAAAAATTATTGGAGGTTGAAATAGCAACCCGTTATTACCTTCAATCTGGAAAAATCCAAAGTTCTTTAAGTGGTGATAAAGATATTTTAGAGGCGCTTGAAATATTAAGTGATAAAAATCGTTACAAAGCTATTCTTTCAGGAGATAAGAAGTAATGCCACTAAACCGAAAAATCGCTTATTACCTGTTTTACGTTGGATTATTTAGTCTTTCGGCAGCTATTCCAGTCTCTAAATTCGTGACTTCAGTTGGGATGTTTTTAATTTCCATTGCCTGGTTTGTTAATTGGAATTGGAACGAGAAGTGGACAATACTAAAAACAAATTGGAAACCAATTTTAATATCAGCCTCTTTGTTTTTGATTTTCGTCTTTGGGATGATCCACACGGATAATACCAAGTATGGGTTAAAAGATCTTCGAATTAAAGCCCCATTATTTATTCTTCCCGTTGTATTTGGGTTGTCAGGCTTTAAAATGAGTAGGAAGGTATTAATTACCTCTTTTGTTTTGATTTCGGCTTCAGCCCTTGTGGCGTCTGTTATTGGTGTTATAAACTTCTATTTAAAGTTGGGTACCGAAAATGAGATAACGAACCTAAGGAAGCTGTCTCCTTTTATAAGTTTAATTAGATTATCGTTAATACTTTGTTTTGGCTATGGAATAGCCTTGTGGGGAATTTTTAAATTGAAATCTAAACGTAAATGGTGGCTTATTATTCCTGCTTTATGGATAGTAATATTCTTAGGGTTTTCTGAAAGTTTAACAGGGATTGTATTAGTACCTATTATTAGTATTTATTTCTTGTTTTATTTACAGCACAGAAATAAAAAATTGGCTTACGGATTTGGAATAGTTCTTTTGTTACTAGGCGTTTTTTGTATTTATGAATTGAATAAAATAGCTTCTATGGTTTTTGATGATAAAGACCAAGTTACGCTTTCAAATAGCGTTAATGGGAGAGCATATTTTCATAATCTTGAAAGTAACGAAAGAGAGAATGGTTATTTGGTTTACAGAAACATTGTAAATAAGGAGGTTCATCAGGAATGGAATAAGAGGAGTGATGTTCATCTGTTTAAAGAAGGAGAGAGGAATTATAAGGTAAAAGATGTTTTGTTGAGGTATTTATCATCTAAGGGGTATAACAAAGACTCAGTAGGTATGAGTAAACTTACCAATGAAGAAATTAGGGCTATTGAAAACGGAGTGACCAATGAGTTTTACGTAAATCGCAACTCTATATCTAAAAGAGTTCATTCTAGTTTTAAGGAAGTTAGAGATGCTATTGAAAGCAATAAGTTTTCGGGAAGTTCCTTAGCTGCGAGATTCATTTACGCTAAAACAGGAATTCACATTTGGTTTAAAAGTTTCTTTATTGGTGAAGGTACAGGAGATGTAAAAGATAGCTTTTTGAAGGAATACGATAAAATGGAAGGTAAAGAAGGAGAGTTTGATAAGAGGTCCCACAATCAATTAATTACAGTTGGAGTTGCCTTAGGAACTGTTGGTTTAATTCTTTTTATTTCAATATGGTTGTACATCTTTAATCATACCGTTTTTGAGTTTAAATATCTCGTTTTTTTAGCTCATCTTATATTAGTTTTAAGTATGTTTTGGGAGGATACTTTAGAAACTCAAGCAGGTGTTGGAATCTTTGCGCTTTGGGTTAATCTTTTACTATTCGCAAAAAACGACGAAAAGTTAGAGCAATAAAAAAGGGTGAAATAAGTTCCACCCTTCTCTTTCATAATTTTATTTTTAATTCGTCAAAAGTTTAAAACCTCTTCCGTGCATATTCACAATTTCTAATTTCGGATCGGCCTTTAAGTACTTTCTCAACTTTGTGATGTAAACATCCATTGATCTTGCATTGAAATAGCTATCGTCTTTCCATATCTTGTTAAGGGCTACCGACCTTTCCAATACATCGTTTGTGTTTTCGCAAAGTAATTTTAATAAGTCAGCCTCTTTACTAGTTAACTTCTGCTCATAGTCTTCGCTACCTCTTAACATTCTTCTATCATAATCGAAGTTTAACTCTCCTAATTCAAAGTGTTTCTTATCCTTCTGAACTGATTCAGATCCTTGAGTTCTTCTAAGAATAGCTTTTATTCTCATTAGCAACTCCTCCATAGAAAATGGTTTTGTCAAGTAATCATCTGCACCACTTTGAAATCCTTCAATTTTATCTTCCTTTAAAGACTTTGCAGTTAGGAATATGATCGGAATATTCTTGTCAGTGTTTCTAATCTCTTTTGCAAGTGTGAAACCATCCTTTATAGGCATCATTACATCCAAAGCGCATAAATCAAATGAGCCTTGTAAAAAAGCTTTTAAACCTTTGTCTCCGTCGGTTTCTAACTGACAGTTATAACCTTTGGCAATCATGTATTCTTGTAATAAGGATCCTAAGTTTGGATCATCTTCAACTAATAAAATGTTTGTTTTATTGCTCATCTTCGTTGGGTTTAAAAGGTATGTGAATACTAAACGTCGATCCCTTTCCAAGTTGGCTATTAACCTTTATGCTTCCTTGGTGTTTATCAACTATTGCTTTAACGTAACTTAATCCAAGTCCAAAACCTTTAACATCATGCACATTACCAGTTGGGACACGGAATAATTTATCGAATATTTTGTTTTGATTCTCTTTAGAGATTCCAATACCATTATCTTTTACACTAATAACCACTCCATTATTTACATTCTTAGTTTTTATGGTAATGGTTGGCTCGCTCGGAGAGTATTTAATAGCGTTATCAATAAGGTTGCTTATCACGTTAGTGAAGTGAACTTTATCCGCTTTAACAAATGTATTTTCAGCTCCTCCAAGATTTGTTATGGAACCATTTGCGGCTTCAATTCTAACTTTGGCCTGGTTAGCTACATTTTCAATAACAGCGTTAACATCTAAATCTTGTAGTTTTAATTTGAAGTCTCCTTTATCTAGTACGGCACTTTGCAGTACGTTTTCAACTAAAGTCCCTAGTCGTTTATTTTCGGAATTAATCACATTAACATAATGCTCTGTTCTTTCGGCAGTTTTAGGTATATCATGATCATTTAAAACTTCACAAGCTAATGATATGGTTGAAATAGGCGTTTTTAACTCATGAGTCATGTTATTAATGAAATCATTTTTAATAACAGCCAATTTTTTCTGTTTAACTACTGTTGCAAAAGTTATCCAAAATGCGACTAAAATTGCAACAATAAAAATGAACGATAATGCAATGGCTGGACCTACAGAACGAAGTAAAAAACCTTTTTCTTTGGGGAAGAATAAACTTAAGTGATGGTTTCTGAAAGAAAACGGATCGTGAAAGAGTTCAACATTATAAGGCGAGTTTAAAAAGGCTTCTGTATCAACGCCTTTCTCCTTTAAAACAAGATTGTTGTTGGAGAACAATCCAATATGGAATTTTGTATTGATTCCATGGTTTCGTAATTCATTTTTTAAAATTTTAGTTAAGATATGAGGGTCAACAGCTTCACTTAAATTAACAGGAAAGTTAAATGGGTTAAAACCACTTTGTATGGTTTGAAACGATTCCCTAAATCTACCATACTGATCGTTTGAAGCAGACTTACTAGTATTGAAGGATTTCTGAATGATTTTCCCATTTCCATCTTTTAAGATTTGAGTCGTCTTTTTAACAACCTTCCCATCGGCAGTTTCAAAAACATTTTCTTCTTCTAATTCAAAAGAGTATTTACGGGAATTAAAATTGGTATCGATAGAAGTATGGGTCCTAATAGAGAAGGTAGTTTGCCCTGTTGTTTGAGGGGATTTATTACCTCCCGACATTCTACCGAGTCGCTCCAGCCTATTGGTTGAAACGCTCATAGCATGAAGGACATTTTTCTCAAATTGCTGCTCCTCTAACTCAATTGCGCTATTTAACCAATAACCTTGTACGAATATAATCCCTACCAAAGCTACGGTCATTACGGAAACCAATATTTTGAGCTGGTTTTCTTTCACGAGGTAAATGTACGGCAAAACTGTTTGGATGTTAAATAGGTTAACTTTTTTTAACGGCAGTATTTATCATGTTTTAATGCAACTAAAAACGAAAATTTAAGTAAGATTAATGCGTTTTAAATAATATTATAAATGACTGTTAAAAAAAGAATGATATTGGGGTTTGGATTTGTAATCTCATTGATTGTTGGTGTTTCAATTTTTGCGGCTTTTAGTATAAATCAAATTCATACTTCGACAACAGACTTGTTTCAGCATCCATACACTGTTAATATGGCTGTATCAGAGATAAGATATGTTCTTTCAGAATGTCAACGAGATATTGGAAAAGTTGCCACAGGGGAGCAAAAGGATCTTTCTTTTGCTAGAAATACTTTAGATAACCACTCAACTGTTATAGAGGAAAAGCTTAATGTTATAAAAAGTCAATTTTTGGGGGATAAGTCTTATTTAGATTCTTTTACATCAAAAAGTGAGACGCTAGTAAAGTCTTATCAGAAAATTTTAGAAGAGCCTAAAAATGCTAAATATGAATTTACCAATGTAACATCTAAAATCTATGACGCTACTCAAATCGAACTTGATAATTTTTTATCATTTGCAAAATCTAAAGGAGAAGAATTTTATGCGGAATCTATTATAAAAAAAGAAGAGTCAACTAGGTTTTTTTATATAGTAACTTTAATAATTGTTATTCTAGCTGGATTATTGGCGAAAATTAATTTAGACGCTATTCTAAAACCTTTAAACTATGCAAAAGTTGTTGCTGAAGAAATTGCTACAGGTAATTTAAAAGCTGAGTTTCAATCTTCCAAAAAGGATGAGATTGGAGAGACTTTGAGTAGTATACAAAACATTGTAGAGAATATTAAAAAAGCCTCTGCTTTTACCGAGAAAATTGGTCAGGGAGAATACGATGCAGAATTTAAACCAGTAGGAGATCACGATACCTTAGGATATTCATTATTGGACATGCGTGAAAAACTACAAGCAGTAGCGGTTGAAGATGAAAGAAGAAACTGGGCTACAAGAGGTTTAGCTGTTTTTGCAGACATATTAAGAGGTAATACGAAAGATTTGGGTGTGTTTGGTCAAGCAATTATTTCAAAGTTAATCGAATACATGGATGCCAATCAAGGAGGTATTTTCATGTTAAACGATTCGGATCCAAATGATGCTCGAATGGAATTAATTTCGGCTTACGCATACGACCGTCAGAAATTTTTAAATAAGGAAGTAAGGTTAGGTGAAGGATTGATCGGTCAGTCTTGGCAAGAGAGAGAAAAGATATACATGACTAATGTTCCTGATTCTTATGTGAATATTACATCAGGATTAGGGGAGGCCAACCCTCGCAGTGTTTTGATTATGCCATTAAAAGAAAATGATGAAATCTACGGAATGATTGAATTGGCTTCCTTTAATGAATTAGAAGAATACGAAATCGAGTTTTTGGAAAGATTAACGCAAAGTATTGGGGCAACTTTCAAAAATTTAAAAACAAATCTCCATACCAATAGATTATTACAAGAGTCTCAGGATATGGCTGAGATGATGAGTCAGCAAGAAGAAGAGTTGAGACAAAATGCTGAGGAAATGCAGGCAACTGCAGAGCAGGTTCATCAAGAAGCTGAGAAGCATAAGATAGAGATGGACGGAATATTTAAGGAATTAAATTCAAGAATTAATATCCTTGATAAGATGTGTTTGGTTTCTGAAACAGACAAAAAAGGTAATATCCTTAAAATCAATAAAAAATTCATTGAAGTTGCTAAGTATACAGAAGAGGAGTTGGTTGGTCAACCACATAATATAGTTAGGCATCCAGATATGCCATCAGAAGCATGGAAAGCTTGTTGGTCAACAATTGGAAAAGGCGAAGCTTTTAGAGCAATTGTTAAGAATAAAGCAAAAGATGGAACTGCATATTGGGTTGATGCGGTAATTGCTCCAAAAATCGGCTCAAATGGTAAACCCGATGGGTACATAGGTGTAAGATATGACATCACTGAACAAATGATGAAGTTTGAAACTTACACCATGAAACTTGGAGATACGGAATATACAATCCCAACTAAATAGTTTCTAATTTGAGATTGTAGATCTCAGCCTGATCCCATCGAAGACTTGACGCAAGTTGAAACAGCCCTTCGACAAGCTCAAGGTGTCAAAAAAAAACGCGATTTTTCACTTGTCCTATTCAATAGGGAGTTTAATTGAAAAACAAGCTCCTCCTAAAGTTTTTGATTCATCAATCGTGATAGTTCCTTTTGCCTGCTTAATGATTTTATTAGCGATGGAAAGACCTATACCTGTGGATTCAGTTGTTTTTGATTTCTCTAAAGTTTGGAATATTTCGAAAACCTTTTGTCTAAATTCTTTAGGTATACCTGGGCCATTATCTTCAATGCAAAATGTTAGGTTTTCACTTTCTTTGTTGATAGACAGAGAGACCAGTATTTTCTCTTTATCATTATATTTTATTGCATTATCTATAATATTAGATAAAACCTGATAAAGTTTTGTCTTATTGAAGTGGAACTGATTAACATACTTATCAATAGTGAATTCAACGTCTTTACTACGAGTGTTAAGGTTATCCTTAATTTCATTACATAATAAATCTAAGTCTATGCTTTCCTTCGAGTCTTTATCAACTTCAGCTTGAGAGTAGGATATAATATCGTTTATCAAGTTATTCATAAACTTTACTCTATGCTTTATTGTTTTAAAATTGTCTCGTACTTCGGTTGGAAGTTCGTAACCTTCTAAGTCATCTTCAATAAAGTCTATAATTGTACTTATCGCCCTAAGCGGGCTTTTTAGATCGTGAGAGGCAATATGAGCAAATTTATTAAGTTCTTCATTTTTGTTTTGCAAGTTTAGGATTGTGTCTAACAGTTTATCCCTCATGACAACTAACATTCTACCTAGTTCATCTTCTTTTGGATCGAAGGGAACGGAGCTATGATATCGCTCGTTTGCTATATCATTAATGAAGTTTCCAATTAGTTCAATTCTTTCAACTTCTGATTCAAGAATTTCTTTCGCTTTTTCGTCTTTCGCTTGAGCTTTTCGTAAAAGAATTCCTTTTGATATAAACACTCCTAAAACCAAGAAGATTATAACTGCTGTATATCGAGATGAAGAATCAATTGCTGAATTTAAATTTAAGTTCGATAATTGGACTAATTCATCTGCATATTTAATTACAGATTCGAAATGAGCATCAAAGTCAATATCTAGTTCCGTACCTGCAATCTCGTTTCCGAATTTATCAAAAAGTGCTTTTCTTTTTAGTAAAGTCGATTCATATTTTACAACAGAAGATTGAATATTTTTTAGATTATTAAGGATGATTTCTGGATATTTTTCATCTTTTAAAAAAACATATATCAAAGTCTTTACTTTTTCTACTTTATCAATAATATCCTCGTTGAAATTTACTGTACTATCGCCAGTTAAATGCTCTTCAAACCAAAGGTGAGAGGTCGTAGTTAAATTCTTAACCTGATCACCAAGTTTTAAAAGAGGTATTTCTTTTGCAACAGCACTCGAGCTTTTATAGTCAACAAACCATATTAAACTGGATAGAAATATTCCCAAAATGAGGGAGGTGATTAAATATGTATTTGAAAGTTTCAATTAATTTTTTTCTCCTGAGTTTAATAATCTAATTTGTTTTTTTAATTCAGCAATTTCTGAATCTTTTTGCTCAACCATTTGATTCATTGTCTCTGAAGTTGCTTGCATTTCCTCCATGTTTTGACGCATTTCTTCTTCCTGTTGACTCATTACTTCTGCCATTTCTTGCGCTTCAGCTAATAGCTTAGTTGTTACAGATCCTGTTTTAGCGTTCTTTAATGTTGCAGCAATACTTTCAGAAACCTTCTCTAAAAATTCTTTTTGAGTTTCAGTGAATATTTCGAATGAAGCAATTTCTAATATTCCATAAATTTCATCATTAACAATTAAAGGGAATATGTAAAGACAACTAGGCGTTGAATCACCTAGTCCTGACTGAATTTTTGTATACCCTTGCGGTACATCTGTTATAAAAATAGGCTGTCTTTCCAAATAGCATTGTCCAACTAAACCTTCTCCTGGCTTAACTTTTTTTTCAAGAAACTTCTGGCGCCCATATGCATAGCAACCGGTTAATTCTAAAAAAGTATTATTGTTTTCATCTTCGTTAATGATGAAAATACCTCCTTGATTCGCATTTAGGTATTCAATAAGCTTTGAAATGATATTATTGGATAATTGATGCAAGTCGTCATTATTTCTTAAAATGTTAGAGAAATTCGCAAGACTAGCCACAATCCAATTTCGTTTCTTTTCTTCTTCTGAATTAGATTTTAAAGTGTCTCTCATATCTACCAAAGATTGAGCTAGATTGTCTTCGGAAAGATCCAAATCAATATTTGTGTTGTAATCCCCACTAGTGATTTCGTTAACAAATTTGTTTAGTTTTTCAAGTCTGATCTTCTCTAATTCAAAAAACTCTTCAGTTTTGGCTTTCGATTCAATGTTTGTTTGAGTTTTAAACATTATATATGCAATAATGAAGAATAAAATAGTTACTGCTAATGCAATGGTTAAACTAAATGAAGTTATGCTAGATATGTCTTGATCAACGGTGTTGTTTACTAATTCAATAAGTTTATCAAGTTCGCTTTGCAAACCTTCATACGTTTCATCGAATAATTGATCTAGTTCACTGCCTGCTTCTTCATTACTGGTGCCATTATCCATGTTAGTTTTTCTCTCTAACATGAATTTATTAAAGCCCTCTAATTGCTTTAAACAAGCACTTAAATGGGTTTTAAATTCTTCACTAGGAATAGGAAAGTTTTTTTGGTCAAATTTACCACCTTTTATGGCTTTGGTTAACAAAGATCTGCTGTTTTCAACCAAAGAGTTTATATCCCTTTCATAGTTAATTGTTTCATCTCCACTTATGAATTCTTCAAACCATAAATGTGCTTTTGTAGATTGGTTTTTGACTTTATCACCCAATGATATATAAGGAAGGTCTTTATCGTAAGTAGAGGTGGTTTTGAACTGAACAAAATATATTAATCCGCCAATAATAAGGCCTAAACTAACAAATATTAGAAGTAATTTTTTTGATGTTTTCATTTGAGTGTACTTATTTCAAAAATCTAGTTGATAAACCTAAACTAATAAAGTAATCAGGCGCAATTTCAGTTAATCCAATACCCGCTGAGATATCAAATTGTAATAATGGTTTAGGAGAGTATGTGAAACCAGCATCAAACCTGTGATCACCTTCCATGCCTTCTGTCATAAAACCATAGCTTTCTAAAAATAAACCTACTTGATTTGTAATATCAGTTCCCAAAACAGCAGTATAAATTCCTGTGAAAAGTAAATCATCGCCACTCCATTCACCTCCGAAATTATAGGCAAATCCCCATTTTTCGGAAAGTGTGTTTTCACCAATAAACCTAAAATCCATGGCAGCATGCTGAGGTTGAAAAATATCTTTTCCTGTTGGTATTGTTACATGTGTTAAGAATGCTGCTTCAGGAATTAATCCATTTTCCTCTGAAATTTTGAATTTTCCTCCTACGGCTAATGGGCCAAAACCTTCATTTTTACTATTGAAAGAGTCACTTTTAAATTCTTCTTGAAAGACTTCTTGAATTAATCTTAATTCAAAAGTTTTAGTTAACCCAATTCTAAATAAGGACGTGTTATAAGTTAAGTTCGAATAATCTAAATTATCGCTAGGTTTATCTTTTTCAATAAAACCCCCAGTTTCTAGTTGAATAGATCCAACTGGGACAATACTAGCTGATTCGGTTTGGTCTGGTCTATCTGTAATTAATTCGTCAATATTTTCGGATTCTTGACTAAAACAAATAGTGGCTGTTATTAAAACAGTCGATAAGGTTAGGAATGTTTTTTTCATATTAATTTAACATTTCTCATTGAGTACAAGAAACGTCGATAGTTTAACGAAAGTTTCAGAAAATCTATCAACTAATAGATTTTGTCTTTCTTACAAAGACGATCGCCAAAAAAAACGCGAGTGATTAGACTCGCGTTTTTTTCTTAATATATTTTCTAATTACTTAAATTTTATCAAATCCAGTGTACTTCTGAAGTACTTCTGGAATAATAATATTTCCTTCTGAATCTTGATTGTTTTCAATCAGAGCCGCCATGATTCTAGGTAAAGCCAAAGCAGATCCGTTTAGGGTGTGGGCTAAAACAGGTTTATCCTGACCTTTTCTGTATCTCAATTTCAATCTGTTACTTTGGTAAGTTTCAAAGTTCGAAACAGAACTAACTTCTAACCATCTTTCTTGAGCTGCAGAATAAACTTCAAAATCAAAAGTTAAAGCAGAAGTAAAACCTAAATCACCACCACATAATCTTAAAATTCTGAAAGGTAATTTCAATTGTCTAACTAACTCCTTAACATGATCAACCATATCGTTTAACACATTGTAGCTTTCATCAGGGTGAACAACCTGAACAATCTCTACTTTGTCGAATTGGTGTAATCTATTTAATCCTCTTACGTCTTTACCGTAAGAACCAGCCTCTCTTCTAAAACATGGCGTATAACCACAGTTCTTTTTAGGAAGCTCTTCTTCGTTTAAAATTACATCTCTGTAAATGTTAGTAATCGGAACTTCTGCAGTAGGGATTAAATATAAATCGTCACCAGTAACGTGGTACATCTGACCTTCTTTATCTGGTAACTGACCAGTTCCTATTCCTGATGCTTCGTTAATTAACAATGGAGGAATTACTTCAGCGTATCCACCTTTGTCAGCTTCATCTAAAAAGAAGTTAATTAATGCTCTTTGTAAACGAGCACCTTTTCCTTTATAAACAGGGAAACCAGCTCCTGTAATTTTTACTCCAGTTTCAAAATCAACTAAATCCTTTTCTTTTACAATATCCCAATGAGGCTTTGCGCTTTCATGAAGATTAGGAACAATTCCTTCTTTGTATACTTCTTCATTGTCCTCCTCAGAGTTTCCTGCAGGAACAGTTACGTGAGGAACGTTAGGAATATGGTAAAGTAGGTCGTTAAACTTTCCTTCAATATCATTTAACCCTTCCTCTAAAGCTTTTTGCTCCGATTTGATTTCTTGAACTTTCGCTTTAGCAGCATTTGCTTCCTCAACTTTTCCTTCTTTGAATAAACCTCCAATTTCCTTGGACATTTTATTTCCTTCAGCTCTTAAGTCTTCAACTTTAGCAATCGAAGCTCTTCTTTCAACATCAAGATCAATAATTTGCTGAACAAGTGTTTCAGCATCAAGGTTTCTTTTCTTTAAACCTTCAATTACCTGTTCTTTATTCTCAAGGATATGTTTTACCTGAAGCATAATTGTAAATTTTGGGCAAAAATAATAAAAAGGTTTCAGGCTTCAGACTTCTGGGGTGACTAGATTTGAATTCTATTCTAACTGAAACCTGAGATCTGTAATCTGTAATAAAATAAAAAAGGCTACTCACTTGAGCAGCCTTTAATATTCTTAAATCAAGTGTTTAATTAAGCCTGAGCTTCAACAGAAACAAATGATTTGTTGTTTTTCTTTTTCTTGAAAACTACAGTACCGTCAGTTAAAGCGTATAAAGTATGGTCTTTACCAATACCTACGTTTTCACCTGGGTGGTGCTTAGTTCCTCTTTGACGTACGATGATGTTACCAGCGACAACAACTTCTCCACCAAATTTCTTAACTCCTAAACGTTTCGACTGCGAGTCTCTTCCGTTGTCCGTAGATCCAACTCCTTTCTTATGTGCCATTTCTTAAAAAGTTTTTTAATTATTAATTAGCAGAAATTGATTCAATTTTAATTTGAGTGAACGCCTGACGGTGTCCATTTTGCTTTTGGTATCCTTTTCTTCTTTTCTTTTTGAAAACGATTACCTTATCTCCTTTAACGTGTGAAACTACTGATGCAGTAACTTTCGCACCTTCTACAGCTGGGGCGCCAACATTAACTTTCCCATCATTGTCTACTAATAGAACTTTGTCGAAATCAACTTTCGCTCCTTCTTCAGCATCCAAACGATGAACAAAGATCTGCTGATCTTTCTCTACTTTGAACTGTTGCCCTGCTATCTCTACAATTGCGTACATAATACAGCTAATTTAAATTTAATAAATTTTGGGTCTGCAAAGATAGAACTAATTATCAGAATATCAAAGCGCAAAATAAACCCCAAAGTATAAGCCACTTAAATACGTGAATTTTGTTGCAACAAATATTAGCTTCCGATTGTTTTAATTAGTACATTTGAGGAACGTTTTTTGGAATAATTTTCTGATTTATAAAACAGTATGGAAACGACTTTAAAAATAGAGGGTATGAGTTGCGGGCATTGTGTTGCTACGGTAACCGATGTTTTAAGTGAAGTGGATGGAGTTAATGAAGTAAACGTTTCTTTAGCTGAAAATTCAGCTGTTGTAAAAGGGGAAGTTCAAAAAGACGAATTAATTAAGGCATTAAGCGAAACACCTTTTAAAGGTTCATAAAATGAAAAAGTATTTATTAGTTCTTGTAGCAGTGATTTTAATGGCTTGTGAGCAGGCTGTTGAGAAATCTTCTTTAAACATTGCTGTTGAAGGAATGTCATGTAGTCATTCATGTGCTCCATTCATTGAAAAGAAGTTAAAAGGTACTGAAGGGGTTTTAAAAGCTAAAGTTTCCTTCGAAAATAAATCGGCTGAAGTTGTTATCAACATTAACGAGGTTTCTAAAGATGAGATCGTAAAAAAGATCGAATCGATTGCTAATGGGATTTATAAAGTTGAAGGCGTTGAAGAATATAAAGTAGAGGAGGTTGAAAACAAAGAGGTTGAATCTGATGATGAAGCTTCTGTTGATTTCGATATAACTGATACAGAAGTGTCTTCTTCTAGTTTTCAGTTACCAAACTTATTTAGCCTTTTAAACTCTTTGTTAAACTGATTGATAAAAATCAGTTAATCCTACCACTTTCTTGAGTAAATTTGCGTCTTCAAAGTAATTTGAACTACATGAGTGTGAACGCAGGTTATAAACGATTTACAAAACTTACTATTTTCTTCACCATTTTTGTTGTCTTTGCAGGATCAATGGTGAAGGTGACAGGTTCAGGAATGGGGTGTCCAGACTGGCCTAAATGTTTTGGGTATTATATTCCTCCTTTTGATGAAGAGCAAGTGCTTTGGAAAGCCAATCATGAATACCATGCTGGTGAAATGATTTTTTGGGAAGGAGATTTATTGAAGGCCGATCAAGATTTTACTACCGGAGAATCATTTAACGAGAATAGCTGGTCGGTTTACGATAAACACGATTATAATATATACAAACCGATGCATACCATTATAGAGTATGTTAACCGATTGGTTTCTGTGTTTCTGGGAATAGCTGTTCTATTGATGATTTTCTATGGTTTTAGATCGAAGAAGAAGAAATGGGTGAATGTTGTTTTTGGTTTCCTTTCTTTATTCTTTATTGGGTTTAATGCTTGGCTCGGGAAATTAGTAGTTGATAATGTGTTGGATCCAACCAGCATAAGTTATCACATGTTGGCTGCATTTGCTTTGGTACTAACCCTATCGTTTGCGCATACTAACAATAGCGAATCAAGCTCGTTTGACTATCCAAAGTTGTATAAAAGGGTACAAGCTTTTGCGTTTTTCTTCCTGTTATATCAATTGTTCTTTGGTGTGATGTTACGCCAAACATTTGATTATCTAACTGGAGTTTCAAGAGAATTTTGGGTTGAAAATGCTGGATTAAATTTCTTAGTTCATAGATCGTCTTCTTTAATATACGTTGCGTTAATTGTAGTTACTTACCGAATCTTAAAACATGTTCCTAAAGATTCATTCGAATGGAGGAATTTTAGATGGGTGATTGTTTTAACAATCGGAGAAGTGATTTCTGGAGCAATTATGGGGTATTTAGAAGTTCCAAAAGGAGCTCAACCTTTTCATGTAATTGTAAGTTCAATATTACTGTTAGTACAAGCTAACTTATTCTTTAAAATATTAATTAAGTCGAAAGCAAATGGTTGAAAATTGGAAAGAGGAGAACGGGTTTTTATCTCGTAGTTTTGAGTTTAACGATTTTCAAGAGGCGTTTACTTTTATGACTCGCGTTGCTTTTATTGCTGAGCAATTGAACCATCATCCGAATTGGAAGAATTCATATAATCAGGTTTCGATTCATCTTACAACACACGATGCTGGAAATGAGGTGACCCATAAGGATTATGAGTTAGCAAATGCGATCAACAAGATTGTTTGATTAAGCCTTCTTAATCACATAAATCACCGAGCTACATTTCTCAGGGTTAGATTTCCCTTTCAGTGCAAAACGAATTCCTTTTAATAACCCAGGCAATTTAGAGCCCGATTTATATTGTTCGCTTAACATCGAAACATAAGCGGCATCAAAAGGCATTGGAACAATTTTTTCAACTCTAAAACCATAACGCTCCATCAACTTGCTCATGGTAGAAGGGTTAAAATGCCATAGGTGAATTGGAATATCCCAAGCAGCCCAAAACTCTTTGTAATGTTCTTGATCGAAAGAAGTATGGTTAGGAACTGCAACAACAAAAGCTCCCTTAGCCTTTAAAATTGAATGAATCTTTTTTAAATATCCATCTAAATCATGCACATGCTCCAATACATGCCACATCGTAATAGCATCGAAACTTTCTTCTGGTAAATCATAAAGTGCCGGTGTATCATGAACGGTAAAATTAAACTTAGAAGCTGCATAATCACGAGTTTCTTTATCCTGTTCAATCCCTTCGGATTCCCAACCTGATTGACACATGATGTTAGGGAAATAACCAGTACCAGTTCCAATATCTAATAACTTACCAGATTTTAATCCAGTAACCGAGTTCACCAAGTTTCTTTTCTTTTTCAGCATATAATCCCTAACAGAATGATATACTTTAAAGAATAAACCTTTCTGAGTATCAGAGTGTGAAACATAATTTTCACTTTTATAATAAGGTCCAATCGATTCTGCATCTGGCACATCTTGCGTGAAATGAAATCCGCAATCTCCACAAACAGCAACAGGAAAAGTTTCACCAGTGTGAGAGTGGTCTTTAAGCTTAAACTTTTCAGAAATATTAGATGAACCGCAAACAGCGCAGTTAGTATGATTAATTGTACCCATTATTTGTACTCAGCAATAAAGTCAGTTATTAATTTAAACACCTCGTTGTATTTAGAGAAGGTTAAATTATCAGCAGTGTCGTAAATATCGTGATAAGCTTTTGAACCACCTACCGTATAAATAAAAACAGCCTTAACTCCTTTTTCATCAAAAGGCGCATGGTCACTGTTAAATGATTTCCCCCTTCCTCTTACTTTGGCTAAATATCCCTTTTCATTATTTATTTTTCTGAAAGCCTCTTTAATGTCTTTGTGCACATCGCCATTTACCATTGTGATGCCTTCATCACCAGTTCCCATAATATCGGTATTGATTTGAAGCTTAATTTTTTCCAATGGGAAATATGGTTTTTCAACGTAATGCTTACTTCCTAGTAATCCAACTTCCTCAGCACCAAAAGCAATAAATAGGATAGAGTATTTAGGCTCATTACCAGCTGTTGAATAATGTTTAGCCAAGTTTAATAACATTGCTGTCCCACTTGCATTGTCGTTAGCTCCAGCAAATACAGCATCCGGCCCCATCATTCCTAAATGATCGTAATGTGCAGAGAATACAATAAAAGAATCCGGTTGTTCCGTTCCTTTTACATAACCAATTACATTTTGAGTGATTTCTCCTTTCTTTAATTTAGCCTCGATATTTACTTCGAGCTTTTTGTTTTTGTAGGAGATTCTATCCTTTTTAATGTAAAGAATTGGGTATGGACGTTGTTGCTGACTCATTGCCCAAGTAAATTTTCCTGACTGAACAATGATTATTCCTTTTGCTTGAAAAGGATTGTGAACCATGTTATCTAAAAACTCTAATTGAGTTGTATCTGTAATTCCAGTTTTATCAACGATTAGAAAGGAGTTAGATAGATCCGAAGTAACAAACTTCCCCATTTTTTTAGCATCACCAACAATTTTAGGGTTTAGCCATTTTAAATCGAATTTTCCTTCAATTTTAGGACAACTAGCATCCACCAAAAAGTCCACGCCAGCGTACATTAATTTTCCATCAATTAATAAGTCGCATGTCCCACCAAAAGTGTTCACGTTTATTTGAAATTCCTGTTTGAAATCAGAGTCGAAGCGCTCTAATCCAAATTCATTGAATTTACCAGCAATAAAATCAGCTGCTTTTAAATGACCGTATCTAACGTATCCTCTCCCTGAATATCCATCCGAACATAAAGTATCAACAAAATCCTTTGCTAAATAAACATCTTGGGCAGAAGCGGTGAAGCTTAAAAATGTAACAAGTGCTAATAATAACCTTTTCATGACCGCCTAAATTACAAAATTAATGCCGTTTGTTTTTGAATTCTCCACAGATCTGAGAGATCCCACAGATCTGTGGGAGGATTAACAAGTCATAACTTATATTTGCCTTAGTGAATTCGCTAATCAATCAAATAGTATCCAAAGCAAAATCCAATCCCAATTCAATTGCTATTGAAGGAAAAGACTTGTTAGCTACTTACGATGAATTAATGAGTGTTGCCTATGGCTACGCCAACTCAATTCAAGTAAAAGATTCCTGGATAGCCATTGATGTTGCATTAGGTTGGAAAGCTTACCCAGCAATACTAGCCTGTTGGATGACAGGCAACGGATATGTTCCTGTGAATTTTGAATTTCCCGAATCTCGGATTCAGGAAATAAAATCACAAGTAAATTGGTTGCAGCTTATTGATGATTCTACAGCCCATTCTAACTCAAAAGAAGTTGAAATAATATCTGTAGAAAAAGCCTATTTACTATTTACCAGTGGAACAACTGGGAAACCAAAAGGAGTTCCTATAACCCATGATAATTTGGAGGCTTTTGCCAATCATTATTTCAATCATCAAAACATCAAATTCAATTCGGAAGATAAGTTCTTGCAGAGTTATGAATTAACTTTCGATGTAAGTGTGTTTTGTTATTTAATGCCGTTTTTGGTTGGCGGAACTTTGGTTTTACCAGAACAAACTAACTCTAAACAATTAGGGCTTTTTAAAGCAATTCAAGATTACGATGTGACTGTAACTAGTTTTGTGCCATCGATAATCAGATTAACACAAGAATTCCTTCCTCGTGTTCAGTTTCCAAAACTCAGGTATTCCTTTTTTAGCGGAGAAGCTTTAATGGGCGATTGGGCGAAAGTTTGGATGAATTCCGTTCCTAATGCAAAGGTTTATAATTGTTACGGACCAACAGAAACAGTTATTGTTTGTACCGAGGAGTTGTTAAACGAATTGGAGGATGTCTATTTTAATAACGGATTGCCTTTACCACTCGGACAAAAGTTTGAGGAAATCGAGTTTGTAATCAGGGAGGGTCAAATCATTTATTCGGGCAAACAAACATTTGGAGGTTATTTAAATCGGGAGCCTATTAAGGAATATGCTTCAGGTGATTTAGCTCATTACGATGAAAATGGCAAACTCATTTTCGATGGTCGTAAAGACAATCAAATCCAATGGAATGGTTTCCGAATTGAGTTGGAAGAAATAGATAGGGTTTTATCTCAAAAATCAAATGGTTGGGTGAAAACAATCTTCCTTGCAGAGGTTTCCCAGTTAGTGGTTTTTAGTAATCAGCCTCAGGAGCGAATAAGTACTTTAATAGCTGATTTGTTTCCAACTTATTACAAGCCTTCGGCAGTAATTCAATTGGATGAACTTCCTTTAAATGTTAATGGGAAAGTTGATATTGGAGCTTTGAGGGAATTGGTTTGATTAATGCCATAATGCAAGTTGTTTGAAAATTAGAGATTGCCACGTCGTTCCTCCTCGCAATGACCCACACTTACTAATATATTAACAAGAAGTAAGTCATTGCGAGGAGGAACGACGTGGCAATCTCTAACTTTTTAACAAGCGCCCCATTCGTCTGTGCAAGTCCGTGCTGTCTGTGGGCAATTTATCAAGTCATCAAAAATATCTGCGAGATTAGCGGGATCCGCGGGCGAAAATTCAAGTATCTTTGCACTATGCTTATCGATGAGCAAACCATACAAGATTTAGAATTCGATATCGTAAGAGGTTTTTTAGCCGACCAATGTAAATCGGAGAAGGCTAAAATTAATGCGGGTCGAATAAAACCTTTTGCTTCTTTGGAAGAGGTAAGAGGGGAGTTTGCAATTCTGCGTGAAATCCAGTCGGTTTATGAAAGCGACGAAATCAGTTTTCCGCATTCATCATCGGAAGATATCGACCATGCCTTAAAAGTACTTAGAGTTGAAAATGGAGTACTTACGGTTGAAGAATTAGTGCGTGTTTTTCAGCTTTGTTTAGGGACTGATAACTTGGTTCGCTTCGCAAAAAAGCACATGGATAGTTACCCAAAAGTATGGGAAGCTTGTGAGCATATTAATAGGGTTCAGGGTGTTATAAAGTTGATTAAATCGGTGTTGAACAAACACATGGAAATCGACGATAAGGCATCTAAAGAATTGTACGATATCAGGAAGCAAATCAAATCCTATAAAATAGAGATTGATAAAAACTTTAATCGAGCCCTTCGGCAGTATAAACAAGATGATATTCTGGATTCCACCGAAGAAACTTTCTTAGATAATAGAAGATTATTGGTTGTAGTGTCTGCCCATAAAAGAAAGGTGAAAGGTAAAATCCATGGCGTTAGTGGAAAAGGAAACTTAAGTTACATTGAGCCAGGAGTAAACATCAACTTAAATAAAAAGTTAGATAAGTTGATAATCGACGAATCGAACGAAATTTTTAAGATTCTCCAAGAAATTACCTTTTTATTAAGAGCAGAGAAAAAGAATCTGCAGGCCTTTGAGCGTTTACTTATTCGTTTCGATTTATATAACGCAAAAGTGCGCTTCGCTGCAAGTTACAGAGGTATAATTCCTAAAATAAATAAGGAGCCTAAAATGTATTGGGAGGAAGCTTTTCATCCAATACTACTTTTAAAAAACAAAGAGTTAGGTACCGAAACAATTGCTCAGAACTTCGATTTAAAAAAGGAGCAAAGATTCTTAGTGATTTCTGGTCCAAACGCAGGAGGGAAGTCTATCACCCTTAAAACAGTTGGATTACTCCAGTTAATGTTTCAAAGTGGATTGTTTATCCCTGTAAAGGATGTAAGTGAGTTTTGCTGGTTTGATACTATTTTATCGGACATAGGAGATAATCAATCTATAGAAAACCAATTAAGTACATACAGCTACCGATTATCCAGAATGAAGTTATTCTTGGATAAGATTAATGGAAGCTCATTAGTGTTATTAGATGAGTTTGGAAGTGGTTCCGATCCAGAGTTAGGAGGAGCTTTGGCTGAGGTTTTCTATGAAGAATTGTATGACCGAAATTGCTTTGCTGTAATCAACACACATTATACTAATATAAAAATATTAACATCTAAAAAGGGGGAGGCGGTTAATGCTTTTATGTTGTTTGATACTAGGGAGTTAAAGCCGTTGTATAAACTTTCAGTTGGTCAGCCAGGTTCATCTTTTACTTTTGAAGTTGCTAAGCTGAATGGTATTGGATCCGATTTGATTGAAAGAGCTCAAGCAAAGGTTTCTGACTTAAAAATCAACTTAGATAATTTAGCTTTAGACTTGCAAAAAGAGAAGTCTAAATTTAATAAAGCGAACAAACTTCAAAACAAAACAACTCAACAATCCCGTGAGCTCATTAAACAATATGATGATAAGTTGAGAGACTTGTATGAAAAGTCAAATCAGCAACATAAGTTTTACGAGCAGCAAGGGAAGTTTTTAAAAGTTGGTAAAAAAATATTCGATTTAATTGGTAAGCATAGAGGTGATGAAACCAATAAAGAATTAAACGAGGCAGTTAAGAAGTTTGTGGCCATAGAAAAGAAGCGTGCTTTGGAAGTTAAAAAAGCACCTGTTCTTGATAAGAAGCTAAAAGCCCCAAAGATTGAAAAGCCTAGAAAGAAAAAGCCCGAACCAATCCAAGAACCCGAAAAGCCGAAATCGAATAAACCAGTTGAAGTTGGGTCCCGTGTTCGTATTCTGGGACACATAAAAACAGGGGTAGTCCAAACCCTAAAGGGAAAACAAGCCGAAGTATTAGTTGGAAACTTCAATGTAAGAATTAAAGTGGCCGATTTGGAGGTGGTATAGTGCTATATATAAGTCATTCTGAAAAAAAGATCCGCGAGATCAGTAGGATCCGCGGGCGATTAATTATTTTAGATCTATGGCGAAGATCGAAAAATACAACATCAAATTCCTAAAGGATTTAAAAGCAAATAACGATCGCGATTGGTTTGCGGAAAATAAAGCCGATTACGAAAAACATCAAGCCAACTTAGTGGAGGTAGCTGATGAGTTATTAGCTAACTTGAATAAACACGATAACATCGATACACCATCAGGTAAAAAATCAGTTATGCGTGTTTATAGGGATGTTAGATTTTCGAAAGATAAATCACCTTATAAAACTTACACAGGTTTTGGGTTCAGAAGAGCCACTCAATTATTAAGAGGAGGATATTACATCAATATCGAACCTGGAAATTCATTTGTTGGTGGAGGTTTTTGGGGACCAAACAAAGACGATTTATTAAAAATCAGAAAAGGCATTGAAACCGACGAAGCTGAATTTAGAGCGATTTTAGGGAGTAAAGAATTCAAGTCTGTTTTTGGTGAATTAAAAGGAGATCAATTGAAAACTTGTCCCAAAGGATTTGATAAAGAATCATCGGCTGTAGATTTATTAAGATTTAAGCAATATTTATTAATGAAAGAATTTTCGGATGCAGAAGTATTATCCCCAAATTTCTTAAAAGAAGCGGATAAAACTTTTAAAGCCATGCGTCCGTTTTTTGATTTAATGAGCTACATTTTAACTACAGACGAAAACGGTGTTCCACTTTACGAGTAGTTTTTTTAATTCTCACACAGATTAATCTGATTAACGTGATTTTTTGAATTTCAAATCGTATTGATCACATTAATCTGTGTGCGATTTTTTAATATTTTGGATCGAATGAGAATAGACAAATATTTATGGTGCGTTAGGTTGCAGAAAACTAGGTCGAAGGCAACCAAGTTTATCGAAGCCGGAAATGTTATGATTAATGGTGAGGAAACCAAAAAAGCAAGTCGTGATATTCGCGTTGATCAAACATTTTCGATTAGAGTCCAACCTATTTGGAGAACTTGGAAGGTTTTGGATATTCCAAAGTCTAGAGTAGGAGCTCCTTTAGTGGCAGATTTAATAAGAGAAATTACTTCGGAAGAAGATTTAGCGGTATTAGCAGAAGTTCAAAGACAAAATAAAGAGAACCGATTAAAAGGTATGTTGGGAAGACCAACTAAAAAGAATAGAAGAGACTTAGATGACTTTTGGGATCTCTAATTACTCAGTTATTAAAACAGAGATATCTTCGCCATCAATTGAAATAACATCTCCAACTCTTAATTTGCATCTCTTTCGCGTTTCAACTTCATCATTAAGTAAAACAACCTCGTCTAAAATCATTTGATTCGCAAATCCACCAGACTCAGCGATATTTAAAAACTTGAGCAGTTTATTTAATTCGATATACTCCCTTCCTTGTAAGCTAAATTCCATTCCGTAAAATTAGTTATTCTGTAGTTTTTTAGGCTTGTCAAGTCTTTGAAATGTTTTTTTTGATCAGGTATTTCCGTTGAAGAAAGTATGATTTATTAATAGTTAATCAATTGATAATCAGATTTGTTGTTGTTTTTGTTTTGCTTCTGGATAGATGAAAAAGTGTGTTCTGTGGTTGAAATGAGCTCTTAAAGTGGTCATATTTGTTTTGTAGCCAATCGGATGGATATAGACGCAGAGAGAAAATTGGCAAACAAACAAGAAGTTCTTCACCAAGAGGTGATTTTGAAATAAACTAAAGAACAAAAATTTTAGGGTAAAGATTGACAAATTTCAATCTAGTTAAGGGGTGAGTGGGGATAGGCTCCCACTCACATTTTTTTCGCTTGTTAAGTCCGAAAGGACCTCAAATAAATTTTTAGGGTAAAGATTGAAAATTCAATCTAGTTAAGGGGTGAGTGGGGATAGGCTCCCACTCACATTTTTTTCCACCCAATTCATTTCCACTTATTATCTTTGAATCTCTTGAAGAAGATTTTAGTCATAAGATTCAGTTCTATTGGTGATATAGTTTTAACTACACCTGTTATAAGATGTATAAAAAACAAATATCCCGATGCAGAAATTCATTTTCTGACAAAAAGCTCATTTGCGTCTGTAATATCTTCGAATCCAAATGTTTCTAAGGTTATCTCTATAGATAAAGAAGTTGCTGAAGTTGGTGATCAATTAAAAAGAGAAGAATACGACTTTGTAGTTGATCTTCATAAAAATATCAGGTCTCGTCAGGTTAAATCGATTGTTAAAACCAATTCGGAGAGTTTTAATAAATACAATTGGGAGAAGTGGCTGTTAACCAGTTTTAAGATTAATAAAATGCCTGATTTGCATATAGTTGATAGGTACCTAGAGACTGTTAAGGGATTGAGCGTAAATAATGATGGTTTAGGACTGGATTTCTATATCGATGCAAAGAATGAGGTAACTAATCCTCCGTTTGAAAATTACGTTGCATTAGTAATAGGGGCTGCCCATGCTACTAAAGCTTTGACCGTTGAAAAGATGGTTGAACTGGTTGATGCGATTAATGCCAACTTTGTTTTGGTTGGGGGACCTAGGGAAAAGGGAAAAGCTAAGGAAGTTATCCAGAAAAGTAAAAACTCAAACCTTTTTAACGCTTGTGGTAGTTTTAATATCGAGCAGTCTGCCTCATTATTAAAACAATCTAATTGCGTAATTACACCAGATACCGGAATGATGCATATTGCATCTGCCCTAGAGAAACCAGTTATTAGTGTTTGGGGTAACACAGTTCCAGAGTTTGGAATGTATCCATATATCCCTCAAAATAAAGGGTTGGTTCATATTGTTGAAGTGAAGGATTTGAAGTGTCGTCCTTGTAGTAAAATTGGCCATCCAGCTTGTCCTAAAAAACACCTTAATTGCATTCGGCAATTAGATGTAAATCAGATTAAAAATCTAGTGGCTAAATACATTTAAGTTTCGGCTCTCATTTCGTATCTTCGCGCTTCATAAATTTTACGCATGGCACAGAATTTAAGCGAACAGGAGATTCAGAGAAGAGAAAAGTTAGACAGACTTAGAGAATTGGGTGTAGATCCTTACCCTGCAGCCGAGTTTAAGGTTGATTGTTCAGCGGAGGATATTCTTGAGAATTACGAAAGCAATAAAACGCTTTATAAAACTGTAAGTTTTGCTGGTAGAATCATGCGTAGAAGAATGCAAGGGAAGGCTGCGTTTGTTGAAATGCAGGATGAAACTGCTAGAATCCAGGTTTACTTCAATCGTGATGAAATTTGTCCGGGAGAAGATAAAACTATGTACAATGAGGTTTTCAAAAAACTAGTTGATACTGGAGATATTATTGGAGTTAAAGGTTATG
>JAYPYW010000028.1:26555-36887 GCA_038154685.1 Flavobacteriales bacterium
GGTTATGTATTCACAACTCAGGTTGGAGAAATTACCATCCATGTAAATGAGTTTACACTTTTAACTAAATCTGTGAAACCTCTTCCTCAGCCAAAAGTTGATGCCGATGGAAAAGAATTTGATGCATTTACTGATCCTGAGCAAAGATACCGTCAGCGTTATGTTGATTTAACGGTAAACCCGCATGTAAGAGAAACTTTTGTTCAAAGAACTCAATTGGTGAATACCATGAGAAACTTCTTATCAGACAAAGGGTACTTAGAAGTTGAAACACCAATACTTCAGCCAATATATGGAGGAGCTGCTGCTCGACCATTTAAAACACACCACAATACTTTAGATATGACTCTTTACTTGCGTATTGCAAATGAGTTATACTTAAAGAAGTTAATCGTTGGTGGATTTGATGGAGTTTTCGAATTTGCTAAGGATTTCCGTAACGAGGGAATGAGCCGTTTCCATAATCCAGAGTTTACTCAAATGGAACTTTATGTTGCCTATAAGGATTACAATTGGATGATGGATATGGTTGAAGAAATGGTTGAGAAAATAGCCATGGCTCTTCACGGAGATACCAAAGTAACTGTTGGAGAAAACGAAATTAACTTCGCTCGCCCTTGGAAGCGTTACACAATGTTTGAGGCGATTGAAGAATATACTGGAATTGATATTTCAGAAATGGATGAAGTTCAGTTAAGAGCTACGGCTGAAAAACTTGAAGTGCCGATTGATGAAACAATGGGTAAAGGAAAGTTAATTGACGAGATATTTGGTGAGAAGTGTGAAGGGTTATTAATCCAACCTACTTTCATTACTGATTACCCAGTTGAAATGTCTCCACTAGCTAAGAAGCATAGAGATAAAGAAGGATTAGTTGAGCGTTTTGAGTGTATTTGTAACGGAAAAGAAATCTGTAATGCATACTCAGAGTTGAACGATCCAATTGATCAAAGAAAACGTTTTGAAGAGCAATTAGAGCTTGGAAAGAGAGGGGATGATGAAGCAATGGTATTAGATGAAGATTTCTTAAGATCAATCGAATATGGAATGCCTCCAACAGCTGGTTTAGGAATTGGAATTGATCGTTTATCGATGATTATGACAAATTCAAATTCTATCCAAGATGTGTTGTTCTTCCCGCAAATGAAACCAGAGAAAAAAGGTCCGGAATTAGGAGAAAACGAAAAGTTAATTTTCGATATCCTAAAAGGAGAAGGGAAGATGGATTTAGGAGCTTTAAAAGCTCAGGTTGACTTATCTAACAAGAAATGGGATAAGGCGGTTAAAGGGTTAGCTGCTCATGGATTAACGAAAGTTGAGAAGACTGATGATGGTCTTTTTATCGAAGTTATTGGATAGGAAGATTAGTCATCGCGAAGTATAAAGCGATCTCATACTTGTAAATAAAAGAGATTGCCACGTCATACTTCCTCGCAATGACTGTTACTTGAAGAAATATAAATGTTAAACGAATCGAAAATAGCAGTAATAGGTGGGGGAAGCTGGGCAACAGCTTTGTCTAAAATATTATTGAATAATGTTGATTCGCTAAGTTGGTGGGTTAGAAGAGAAGAAACTGCTGATCATATTCGTCAGTTTGGTCATAACCCCAACTATATTTCTTCGATCGAATTTGATACAACTAAGCTGAATGTTTCAACTAATTTGAAAGAAACTATTCGGGACTCAGATGTTATTTTTTTGGTAATTCCTTCTGCTTTCTTGCATACAGAATTTACCAATGCAGGTATAACAGCTGAGGATTTAAAAGATAAAATCGTTGTTTCTGCAATTAAGGGGATTATTCCTGAATATACATTGATTCCAGCTTCTTATTTAAATGAGCATTTTGGAGTTGAATACAACAATATGGCAATTGTAGCAGGACCTTGTCATGCAGAAGAAGTTGCTCACGAAAGATTATCTTATTTAACTATTGCTACACCTACAAGAGGAAGAGCATACGCAATAGGAGATTTACTACAATGCAGGTATATAAACGTTAATAGGAACGATGATTTAGTAGGGACTGAGTACTCTGCGATCATGAAAAACGTTTACGCAATTGCTGCTGGAATATGTTTTGGTATTGGATACGGAGATAACTTTATGGCTGTATTAATTTCAAATGCCATTCGTGAAACTGAGCAGTTTGTTGATCATGTTTATCCAAAGCACAGAGACGTTAAAACCTCTGCTTACCTTGGTGATTTATTAGTAACTGCTTATTCTCAATATTCTCGTAACCGTACTTTCGGTAACATGATTGGTAAAGGTTATTCGGTTAAGTTTGCGCAATTAGAAATGAAAATGGTAGCCGAAGGTTATTATGCTTCTAAATGTGTAAATGAGATCCAAAAGAAATTCGATTTAGAACTGCCAATCGCAGATGCTGTTTATCAGTGTTTATATGAAGGAAAAAATCCTAAAAGAACTTTCGCCGCTATTCAGGGGTTGTTGAAGTAAGATTACTTTAAAATTTGCTTAGGCTTACCAGCCTTAAAGTCTTTGTGATAAGACGGTTCGAAGTAAGCAACATCTTCGAAGTCTTTTTTTTCGAATTTGTTCCAAGCTAAAGGAATTAAGTTTTGAGCTGAGGTTTTAGGAGCTGAAAGGTATGTCCAGTTTTTGTTTAGATGCTCTTGAGCTTTTTCAGCGCCATCGCCAAAGTAATACACTTTTTCAGCTGTTATTTCATCGAAGGGTTCTTCGTCTAATATCCTTGAATGAACCGTTTTTACGGTTTCTCCTGATTGATGAATTGAACAGAATACTTCAATTCTTCTAGCATCGATCATAGGGATTAAAACGGCGTTAGATTCTACATTTTTAACAACAGAATTTGCCATTGCAGCTAGTGTATCTAACGCAATTAAGGGAATACTTAATCCATAACAAAGTCCTTTTGCCGCTGAAACTCCTATTCTCAATCCGGTGTATGATCCAGGTCCTTTAGAGACTGATACTGCACTTAGGTCTGACGGTTTTATTGAAGCTTTTTCCAAACATTCTTCGATGAATAAATGGAGCTTTTCACTATGCGCCAAACCATCTGAATCTAGTTCTACTAATTGAATCAACTCAGTTTTTTTACTCAAAGCAATTGAGCAAACTTTTGTGGTTGAATCTATGTGGAGGATGTACGCCATTTTATTAGCCCTTCGACTCCGCTAAGGGTGACAAAAAGTTCTTGCTATTTGCATAGGCTTTCCGTCATTCTGAGCGGAGTCGAAGAATAAATTAAACTAAGTTTATTAAGTGATAGTTCTTTTTACCGTTTTGAACTAATATGTAATCATCCTGAATAACATCGGAAGAGGAAACTGTTTTAGAATCCTGAACCTTTGTTTTGTTAACGGCAACAGCATTGTTTTTTAAAGCTCTTCTAGCTTCACCTTTTGATGCGAAAATTGGCGCATGTTCTGATAACAGATCAACTATCCCAACTTCAGCTGAAATGATAGACTTAGAAACTTCGTGTTTTGGAACTTCTTGTCCGATTGATTCAAGAGCATCTTTAGAAAGTTCTCTAACATTTTCTTCAGTTGTTTTACCGAATAAAATTTGGGCAGCAGCTTTTGCATTCTCAAGGGCTTCTTGAGAGTGAACAGTTACTGTAATGTCATCTGCAAGGGCATTTTGTAAAACTCTAGTATGAGGAGCTTCAGCATGTTTTGTGGCTAAATCGTTAATCTCTTCTTCCGTTTTCATAGTGAAGATTTTAATCGATTTTAAAGCGTCCTCATCTGATTGGTTTAACCAGAATTGGTAGAATTTGTAAGGAGAAGTTTTCTTTGGGTCTAGCCAAATATTTCCTCCTTCAGACTTTCCAAACTTCGATCCATCAGCTTTGGTAATTAATGGACAAGTTAATGCAAATGCATCACCACCACCTAATCTTCTGATAAATTCAGTTCCTGTTGTAATATTTCCCCATTGATCCGAACCTCCCATTTGAAGTTTACAGTTCTTCTTTTTATTTAAATGGTAGAAATCGTATCCCTGAATTAATTGGTAAGAGAACTCAGTAAAAGAAATACCAGTTTCTAATCTTTTCTTTACAGAATCCTTACTCATCATGTAGTTCACAGTAAGGTGCTTTCCAGCATCTCTTAGGAAACCAAGTAATGAAAACTCTTTAAACCAATCGTAATTGTTTACAATCTCAGCGGAGTTTTCACCGCAATCAAAGTCTAAAAATGACTCTAACTGAGCTTTTACACCTTCTAAGTTGTGCTGTAGAGTTTCTTCTGTTAAGAATTTTCTTTCTTCCGATTTACCTGATGGATCACCAACCATTCCTGTTGCACCTCCAACTAAAGCCAAAGGTTTGTGACCTGCAGCTTGTAAGTGTTTAAGCATCATAATAGATACCAAGTTCCCAATGTGTAACGAGTCGGCAGTTGGGTCGAATCCTACATAAGCAGTAGTCATTTCCTTTTCCAATTGTTCTTCCGTACCAGGCATGATATCATGAATCATTCCTCTCCACTGTAATTCACTTACAAAACTCATAGATAAAATTTTCAGCAAATTTAAGATATTTTGAGGTTATTACTGCCCGGCAAACACTTATTATACCTAATTTTATTATATGATTTTAGTGACGGGTGGAACAGGTTTAGTTGGGACTCATTTGTTAATGGATTTAATGAAGGAGGAAACACCAATTCGTGCCATCTTTCGATCGGATAAATCCCTAGAAAAAGTTAAGCGGGTTTTCGCTTTATATGACTTAGGTTGGGAGGCTTCACTTAAAAAAATTCAATGGGTTAAATCTGATTTATTAAATCCTGAGGTATTAAGAGAGGCTTTTGAAGGTGTAGATTATGTTTATCACTGCGCAGCGATGGTTTCTTTTAATAAAAAAGACAAAGAGCATTTGCTTAAGGTAAACATTGAAGGAACCGCTAATGTGGTGAATTTATGTTTAGAGCATGGGGTTAAAAAACTTTGTCATGTTAGTTCAACTGCTGCAATAGGAAAGGCCCCTAATAATGGTGAAAGGGATGAAGAATGCATTTGGCAAAATGATGGGACGTTTTCTAATTATTCTGTTTCAAAATATTTTTCCGAAATGGAGGTTTGGAGAGGAAGTGAAGAAGGTTTAGATGTTGTTATTGTTAATCCCTCAGTAATTATTGGTCCTGGAGATTGGAATCAGTCAAGCGCTAACTTGTTTTTGAAAGTATGGAAAGGCTTGAAGTTTTATTCAAATGGCGTTAATGCCTTCGTGGATGTTAGAGATGTTTCGAGAGCCATGGTTGATTTAATGAAAAGTGATATCACCTCTGAACGATTTTTAGTTATCGGAGAGAATTTAACTTTCAAAACTGTATTTGATACTATTGCTAAATCTCTAAAAAAGCCTTTGCCTAAAGTTGAGGTAAAAAAATGGATGGTGAATTTGATTTGGCGAGTTGAGGCAATTAAATCATTTTTCTTTGGCACAGATCCTTTAGTTACAAAAGAGTCGGCAAAAAGTGCTTTGTCGGTTGTGAACTATTCCAATAAGAAGATAAAGGAGAAATTAGGTTTTGAATTTACACCAATCGAAGAGGCAATAAATCATTCGTCTTCTTCATTCTTGCGCGACTTTGGAGGGTCGTAAGAATCGAATTTGCGAATTATTTTTGCTTCAACTTTTTCATAAATAACCTTCATTTGATCGGGTCTTTTAGTGTAGTAGGACATAGTTGAATCAAATCTTGCTCTGTCAACATCGTATTTTATCAGGATTCCTTTGTATTGTCTATGTTTAACTAAATTATTTCTGTTGTTATCAATAACGCCTTGTTTTGATGAAGCATCAATAACATGCATGTAGTATAGAATGTTTATTAATTTTTCTTTTTCAATGACGTAATTATTTGTTTCTTCTTTAGGGGAACAAGCTATTGAAAAAAGGATTAATAATATGTAGAATACTGAAGGTTTCATATATACTTCGATTCATCAAAGATAATAAATGAATGGGGCCTAAAGAGTAGATTTGAAATAATTGAATAAAAAATTAAAAGATTTTTAATTTAGCTGAAACTTATAATAATTAGCAGCGTAGTAAGCATACTTCACGAGTTAAAATATATTTTTGGTACGCGTTTTGTTTTGGGTAGTGTACCAAACTTTAAAAAAATAGAATGATGGAAAGAATAGTATTAGTTACCTTATTATTTATTGGAGGTTTTGCGTTAAACTCAAATGCGCAATGTGTTAAAGGAAATTGTCACAATGGAAGCGGAACTTATAAGTTCACAAATGGTGATAAATATGAAGGACAGTGGAAAGAGGGGAAAATGCATGGTAGAGGAAATTATGAATTTGCTAATGGTGATCGTTACAATGGTGATTACCATCATAATAAAAGAGATGGTTCAGGTGTTTACGTTTGGAAAAATAAGGGTAGTTATACTGGTCAATGGAAAGCAGATAAAAGAGAAGGTGCTGGTGTTTTCAAATGGGAAAGCAGCGCACAGTATAATGGATTCTGGAAAGAGGATCAAATTATTAACATGGATGTGAATACAGTTACAGATTCTCAGGAAAAACCAACCTTTGGGAATTAAGAAAAAATAAGCTCAATAAAAAAGCCTCGTATTTTGCGGGGCTTTTTTATTGAGCTTATTTTTTGAAAGTCAGAATGTAAAAGACGAAATACAAAAGGATAATTTTACTTAAATTCTGTATTCTGTATTCTGTATTCTGTATTCTGTATTCGAAAACATTATATAAAAAAAAGGCGAACCATAGGTCCGCCTTTTTTTTATATAATGTTTTTTTCTATCTCTCTGTCTTAGGAGTCTTAGCTAATACTGATAACCAGTATAAGAATAAAGCACCCATTATTAATAAGAAGAAGTAGTTTGCTGCCCATCCTAACATTGGCAATACTTCAAATGTTTTGTAAAAAAACTCGTGTAAAAACTCTACAATTCCGTTAATATTCATAACAATACAATTTGCACACAAATATAAAAGGAATATTATAATAAAACGAATTTCAAACTGATATTTAATATCTCTGATAAAATTTTAATTTTGAGGTATGTTAATTTCTTCCCTTAGGAGTACAAATGTTATTGCAACCGTCTTCGTGACTTTCATCCTCTGGGTTTTGAATTTTGGTCTTACAGTTCAAGAATCTTTTATACTCTACGGTCCTGATTTTTATACTAATCTTTACAAAGTGTTTGTTGCAATGTTTAGTATGTTAGGGATTGCGATCACTTTGAATATAACCTCCTTAACTTATAAGTTTGTGGGGGTTGGGGACGGATTAGTTGGAGCTGTTTTTTTAACTTTCATAATTGGGTTGAATGAAGTGTCCGAGTATTACAAGGAAATTCTTTCCCTGTTTATTTTAACAATTGCTAATACAAGATTAATCGCACTTCATAATAAATCTAAAAACCTGCTTAAGGAATTTGAGTTGGGGATATTGATGGCTTTAGCTATCCTTATTTCTCCTAGTTTTATTTTGTTGTTGCCAATGCTTTTGATTGGAGTAACACTTGTTGTGCCTTTAACTTGGAGGGATGTATTAATTCCTCTACTTGGAGTAGCTTGGGTGCTATTAGTTTACTTAGGATATCTATTTTGGATTAATAACTGGGACTTTAATTCATTGAATTTTTCTTATCCAAAGTTTAACGCCAAATTTGATTTGTCTCAAGTGCTTATTACGCTTGTTTCTTTGTTCGAATTTTTAGTTTTAGTAACCCTTTTTGGTGTAATAGAAAAACGTGGAATTAAAGAAAGGGTTTATTATTGGATATGGATTTGGACGGCTGTATTCTTGTTTTTATCTCTCTTATTTTTCCAGGATCAATTCAGTAAAATTCTACTCATCCAATTACTAGGATTACCATGTGCAGTTTTTGCAATAGAATACTTTAAGCCTGAGAAAAGGGGAGGCTTTTCTTGGAAAAAGGAACTTATTTTTTATTGTTTTCTAGCAGTAGAAATTTCCTTCAGATTGCTTGCTTAAGCTTCTGAATTTACTTCAGACAATACAAAGTATCTAGGGTCATCAACATTTGTTTCAATAACCGATTCAAGAGATGGGTTTGCTTTTAATAAAATGTCTTTACAATCCTGACTTAGGTGAGTTAATTTAATTGTTTTTCCAGCTTTTTGATATTTAGAAACAAGGTTTTCAATGGCTTCAATACCTGAGTGATCGGATACTCTAGATTCAATAAAATCTATTTCAATCTTTTCAGGGTCTTCATTGATTTTGAATTTTTCGTTGAAAGCAGTTATCGAACCAAAGAACAATGGTCCCCAAATTTGATAAACTTTAGTCCCATCATCTTTTATGGTTTTTCTGGCTCTAATTTTTTTAGCATTCTCCCATGCAAACATTAAAGCTGAAACTATAATTCCAGCAATTACAGCAAAAGCTAAATCTTTTATAACGGTAATACTGGTTACTAAAATAATTACAAATGCATCTGTTCTTGGGACAACCAAAATGGTTTTAAAACTGTTCCATGCAAAAGTCCCAATTACAACCATAAACATTACCCCAACTAAAGCAGCAATTGGAATCACTTCGATAAGATCGGAAAGCCAAAGAATAAAAGATAATAGCCCTAATGATGCTACTATTCCTGATAATCTTCCTCTACCTCCAGAAGAAACATTAATCATAGCTTGTCCAATCATTGCACAACCTCCCATTCCTCCAAAGAATCCATTTACAATGTTTGCTAAACCTTGTCCAAAACTTTCCTTGTTTCCAGAACCTTTTGTTTCTGTTATTTCATCTACCAATTGTAGCGTCATTAATGATTCTATAAGACCAATTGCAGCTAGAATTGCCGCGTATTTCAGGACGAAAATTAAGTTTACTGATGTGAAAAGGTGATCGAAATATCCTAAAAATGGAATATTAAATTGAGGAAGTCCAGCGGCTAGCGTAGCATTTTCATCCCCTTTAGATTGTAAAAAAGATAAAACTGTATCAGTTTCAATCCCAGCGAAATACACAATGGAAGTAACTACAACTATTGCAACCAATCCTGCAGGAACCTTCTTTGTTACTTTAGGTAATAACCACATTATTGCCATTGTAAGAGCAACAAATCCAAGCATTGTGTATAAAGCACTTCCTTCTAACCAGCTTTCATTTTCATCTTTAAACATTCCAAATTGAGCCTTTCCGATTACAATGGCTAATCCATTAACGAAACCAATCATAACTGGATGAGGAATAAGACGTACTAATTTCCCGAGCTTAAAAAATCCAAAGAGCATTTGCATAACTCCCATGAAAATAAGGGTGATAAATAGGTATTGTAAACCAGCATCCTCCATGCCAACAGGAGCAATTTCTTCGGCTTCTTTAATAAGATCAACCATAACTACGGCAAGTGCTCCTGTAGCTCCCGATATCATACCTGGTCTACCTCCGAAAATAGCTGTAATTAAACCAACCATAAAGGCTCCGTAAAGACCAATGATTGGAGGGATTCCTGCGATAAATGCAAATGCAACCGCTTCAGGAACAAGCGCCAATGCAACTGTGATTCCCGATAATGAATCATCTTTAATATTCCCGTTTGAAATCAACCACCTTAATAACATATCTCTAGATTTTCAGCGGGCAAAGATATGATATTTCATTTTTACCCTGCCCAATTATCTCGGTCTAAGCTTCTAAATTGGATAGCTTCAGCAATATGATTCATTTTGATGTTGTCGGATTTATCAAGGTCGGCGATCGTTCTGGCTACCTTTAGGATACGATTATATGCACGTGCAGACAAATCTAGTTTGTTCATAGCGTCCTTTAGTAGTTTACTGCATTCCTCATCAAGTGCGCAAGCTAACTTTAATTGACTTGTTGTCATTTGGGCATTAGAGTGTACTTTAGGATGGTCCTTGTATCGATTAGTTTGGATTGTTCTGGCTTCTATAACCCTTGTTCTTATAGATTTACTTTTTTCTGCAGGTTTCTGACTCGATAACTCTTCAAATGAAACGGGAGTAACTTCAACATGCAAATCAATTCGGTCTAATAAGGGCCCTGATATTTTATTAAGGTACTTTTGGACCGCCCCACCAGGACAAATGCAATCTTTTTCCGGATGATTATAATAGCCGCATGGGCAGGGGTTCATACTAGCTACCAACATTAAACTAGCCGGATAGTTAACCGAAGATTTTGCTCTTGAGATGGAAACCCATCGATCTTCAAGTGGCTGTCTTAAAACTTCTAAAACCGTTCTTTTAAACTCTGGTAACTCGTCCAAGAAAAGAACTCCATTGTGTGCAAGAGAAACCTCTCCAGGCTGAGGGTTAGATCCACCACCAATAAGAGCAAAATCC
>JAYPYW010000029.1:0-8553 GCA_038154685.1 Flavobacteriales bacterium
CCTGTATTCCATGCTAGCAGATAAATATTGATCATCGTCAACATAAACTTTTAATTTATTTCTAAAATCTAATTCCTGCTGTAAAATGCTGAAAACCGAATCATCAGCTGCATTTTCGGGCTTTAATAATGCCTCGTTTAATTCCTTAATTCTTGCTTCATTTTTAGAACTACTAGTCCTTGTAGATTTATATTTTGAAACCGTTTCCTCTTGGTAAACTTTAAGAACCGCTTTTTTAGTGATAGCCGTTTCTTCTTGCATGTTTTCCTTAGCTTTTTTTATGGCTAATCTTAGTTTTAATTCGCCCAAAATAGCATCTGCTTGCTCATAATAAGAGGCATCCACAACCTTTGAAAGCTTTTCGATTAATGCATCAACTTTTTCATCACTTGAAGTAATTGCAGCTCTAGAATCATCTAAAGAAATTACATTTTGTTTGTAAACCCTTACAGAATCGTAAAATTTATAAGCTAGTTTATAACTCTCCGCATCTGCTAATATTTTCACCTTTAAAGCCCACCTTAAATGGCCAACATAGCGCTGAGCACGAGAGTAATGGCCACTATTCGTAGAAACTTTAATTTCTTTAATTAATGATTGAGAATCTGCGTTGCTTTGAGCGTTTAAGTTTAACGAAACAACAAAAGATAAAATAAGAGTTTTAAATGCTTTCATGTTTATAGGTGTCAAGGAATCGCAAAAATATGAATAATGTTTAATACACCTAAAAAGAAAAAGGGAGCTTCCGCCCCCTTTCTTCAATCCAAACTATAACTACACTTTATTCTCAGTATAAATGATACTTAGATTGAAATTGCGAACCTGAAGGTGGTACAGTTGAAGTGAATGCCGGTTCATGATCATAAATTTCGAGTATCCCTTCTGTTTCAGAAGAAGCTAAAAAACCAATAATTGTTGCTAAAATAATTCTTTTCATAGTGTTAATATTTGTAGTCAAAACTATGTTATATCACCACTATTGAACGCCCCCTACAGGGGGAATTTAATAGCTAATTAGTCTAACCTCTTCCAATTGAAGACGCTCCTTTAACCATGCTCTTACTTTCTTCTCCTTGGCGCGTGTGGCATTGTTTCTTTTTCTCCATTTTAAATGGAACGTAGGTGACTCTTGTATTTTACTAAAATCTGTGGATTTGTACACTCCATACTCGAATCCCAGTACTGTTGGAAATAGTGTTTTGAGTTCTGAGGATAACTGCGTAAAAGGAATCGTATCCGAAACTATGCCTTCTAAATTGTTAGATAAAGAATCGTTTTGACTTTGTAAAATCTTAATTTGCTGTAAGCTTACTTTGTAGTTGTCCTCAAAAAACTTAGAGCCTTTATATTTCTCACTTTCCATTTCATTGAGGATGTCATCTATCCTTGTGTCCTCGGATATTTCAAGTTTAATTTCTTGCGGAGATAAATCGAAATTCTCTAACCATTTTGTGTATTCTGTAAGGTCATATTTCGCTTTTCCAAGCAGAACAATATCAATAACAGGATTTCCATCATTATAATCGATTGTATACTTGTGCATTTCTCTCCCTTCGAAGTTTTCCTCAACAAATTCTTTAGCATTCGTTTCAAAGTTATTTTTCAAATACGATTTGTATAAAGTCCATATTGATGGAACAATTAAAAGGATTGAAAATACGTAGATATAACGTTTGAATTTTCTTTCCTTTATTTCATCCAGTAAGTGTACAAGCGGAAATTTGAGGTATCTAATTACAATAAATGTAGTTAAGGCGATATATACACTGTTTATCAAAAACAAGTAAAATGCTCCAGAAAAAAATCGCCAACTCCCTGTTGCAATTCCATATCCAGCAGTACATAAAGGAGGCATTAAAGCTGTAGCAATTGCTACTCCTGGAATAACGTTAGTTACCTTATTTCGCGTGTTGGCCATTATACCAGCCAAACCACCAAAAATGGCAATAAAAACATCTCTTAATTCAGGATGAGTTCTACCTAGCAATTCATCCCCTGCTTCACCAAATGGAGTGATTAAAAAGTAAAGAGTACTTGTTGCTAAACTAACTCCTACAGTAATTAATAGTGAACGAAAAGATTGAACTAATGTACCCCAATCGTTGGTTCCCATAGATAATCCAACTCCCATAATTGGTCCCATTAAAGGAGATATTAACATGGCTCCAATAATTACTGCAGTTGAGTTTGTATTTAAACCAATACTTGCAATAATGATCGAAAAAATTAGAATCCAGATATTAAAACCTTTAAACTGGATTTCATTCTTAATCATCTTAACGGTAGCCTGCTTATCCACCTCATCGGCAAAGCTCAATGTATCTTGAAGGAAACTCCAAAGCTTGGTAATAAAATCCTTAAAACTGTTTCCTAAACCTGATGAAGATGACGGGTTAGCCTCACTATTTTCTGGCGCCGCCATTTCTTGGTTGTTTAACTCTTCGTTATTATGTTGTTCCTTATTCTCCGAATTCAATTCTTCCATCCCTTAATTTTCCTTAGTAAACTTTCCTTCAATCCTAAATGCGGAATTGTAGGCAAATTCTACGTCTGACTTAGCTTCAATCAAATAGCCTTCTTCATTCAATTCCAAATGATAATCAAATTCATAAAGCGGACTAGATTTAACAACATCTATATTCACAATTAATCCCCCATTACAACTGTCTATTTGATATTTTTTAACCGAATGTTTATCACTTGATGTTTGAAATTGTTTTTTGCAATTATTATCAAACGATTTAATTTCATAATCACTGTAAGCGCTCTTTGGAATTTTGGTTTCAACGAATAATTTTAATTCTTGATACCAATCAACAGAATCTTTAGAAATTATGATTGTATCCATAACTTCTCCTTTTTTCACGTATTTAATCAACTTTAAATTGCTTTGTTTAAGTTGCTGAATAAAAGGTTGATAAAGAACGGAAAACTCATTATTATCTTTAATTTTTTCAGAAGAAGTACAACTAAAAAGAAGTACCATTGATATGCTGAATATTCTTAAAAAATGCACGATATTAACAGTGTTTAAACCAAAATGTTAATTAAATCACAATTTCTTAGAAATCAGATAGTTTGTAAACCTAGTTTTTAACATAAAAATTGTTAACAACGTAGTTGAAAAAGTTAATCGATTTCATAAGTTTTCCTTGTAATTAACATCGTTATGATGCATATCAACGAGTTTTTAAATTTTGCAAGCTAAATTTGTAGTTAATTACAAAAAGCTATTAACAATGAATTAACGGAATTAACATTGTTTAAATCCGAAATTCAATTAACAATTGCTTTAAGTTTACATTTTGTGAAAAACAATATAAATTATTGATTTTAAAATGATTAATAATTTAAAAAATGTTTAAAACCAGTTATTAAAATTGATATGACCGTTGATACAAGGAAAACCCAAAAAAGAATTCCGACTTATCAACCGAATATTAATAACAACATATTTATTTTAAAAAAAAGAATATATATTATATGATTAGTCAGGATAATTTCAAGGAATTAGAGGAAAAAGGATTTTTAGAAAGAACTGTTGATCCAACTTTAGATTTGTTTGAAGAGATTGATAAACTGAAGAAGGAAAAGAACGCTGTTATTCTTGCTCATTATTATCAGGAAGGTGATATTCAAGATATTGCAGATTTTGTAGGAGATAGCTTAGCACTTGCTCAAAAGGCCGCTAAAACTGACGCTGACATTATTGTTTTCGCAGGGGTTGAATTTATGGCTGAAACCGCGAAGGTTTTAAGTCCGCAGAAAAAGGTTTTATTACCCGATTTGAAAGCTGGTTGTTCCTTAGCGGAAAGTTGTCCGGCAGATGCTTTTGCAAAGTTTAAAGCAGATAGACCTGATCATATTGTAATTAGCTATGTTAACTGTTCAGCGGATGTAAAAGCTTTAACTGACATTGTTTGTACTTCAACGAATGCCGTACAAATTGTTGAAAGCTTGCCTGAAGATCAAAAAATAATTTTTGGACCAGATAGAAACTTAGGAGCTTACTTAGAAAAGAAAACGGGTAGAAAAATGGCTATCTGGGATGGAAGCTGTATGGTTCATGAAATTTTCTCGTTAGAAAAAATAATCGCTTTAAAAGCTGAAAACCCTGGTGCTGAGATTATTGCACATCCAGAATGTGAGGCAGATTTATTAGAACATGCCTCTTTTATTGGGTCTACTGCAGCATTATTGAGGTATTCGAAACAAAGTGATTGCGATACATTTATTGTTGCTACTGAAAGTGGAATACTTCACCAAATGCAAAAGGACGCACCTGAGAAGACTTTTATCCCTGCTCCACCTAACAACACTTGCGCATGTAATGATTGTCCTCATATGCGCTTAAATACGCTTGAGAAGCTATATAATTGTTTGAAGTTCGAGGCACCAGAAATGAATTTGGACGAAAGTTTGATTGAAGATGCTAAAAAGCCAATTATTAAGATGTTGGAAATTAGTGAAAAATTAGGGTTGTAATATATTGAATAATAATAAGTTAAATATATTTTTTTTCTCTAGTGGCCGTTTTTTAGCGGCCTTTGTGTCTTTGCTCCTTAGTAATTCTTTATTTGCTCAAGTTCCAGATGGTTATAATGAGTTTAAATATCCAAGTGGAAATAAGTCTAGCGAAGGTTACATGGTTAATGGTAAACCTGAGGGTTTTTGGAAAACCTACTATGAAAACGGTAATCTAAAATCAGAGGGAAATCGTTTGAATCATCAATTAGATTCAGTTTGGAATTTTTATGATGAAGATGGTTTACTAAGTGTTTCTATTAATTATAAAAAAGGAAAGAAAGAAGGTTGGAGAAAAACCTACAATAAGGATTCTGCTCTCGTCATTGAGGAATTATTCAAAAATGATACCCTTCAATTACTAAAGAAATTTCATACCAATGGAAGATTAAAACTTAAAATTCAATTTGTTGATGGAGAGAAGTTTGGTAATGCTTTTGAGTATGATACAACTGGTTTAGAAAAAACATTTTGGAAGTATGGTATTGAGAAAACACAGACTTTTAAAATTAACCGGTTTGATGCAACGGCAAGAAAAACCGGGAAATGGATGAAGTTTGAGCATGAAACCTTGGTTTTAGAAACACATTATACAAGAGGTTTAAAAAATGGTGTTGAACGCATTTTTGACTTAAAAGGTGATCTAAAAGAAATCTTAAAATATAGCAACGGAAAATTATTGAAGGATGTTCAGGAGTTGCAAAAAGTTACTGTTGAAAGAGAGTTAGGATCAAATGGTTTAATCGCTAAATCTGGTGGTTATAACAAAGAAGGGAAACCGCATGGTGTACATAGGGAATATGATGAAAAAGGAGAAGTTAAGTCCTCAAAAATTTATAAGAACGGTGTATTAACAGGAGAGGGAATTGTAAAAAAGAACGGTAATAAGAATGGTCCTTGGGTACTTTTTTATAAGAATGGAAATAAGTTAGCAGAAGGAAAATTTGTAAATGGAAAGAAGGTAGGAAATTGGAAATTTTACCATGATAATGGTTCCCTGGAAACCGAGGGAGAATATTCTTCAAATGGTAAACAAGATGGTTTGTGGAAAGAGTATTTTGAATCAGGGAATTTAAGGGAAGAAATAAACTATTACGAAGGTGTTTATGATGGGGAATTCAAAGCTTATAATGATTCAGGAGAGGTTATTATTCAAGGTAAGTACAAAGAAGATTTCGAAGACAGTACTTGGGTTTATATTATTGGTGATCATTATGAATTTGGTAGTTATAAGGAAGGATTAAAAACTGGAGAATGGAGAAGCTATTATTTAAAAGAGAAGAAGAATAAGAAGCAAATCGTTTTTAAAGGTTCTTATGCAAATGGATTACCCGTGGGAGAGCATTTATTTTGGTATCCAAGCGGAGGTTTAAGATCCTTTGGCGTTTATAAAACGGGTCGAAGATATGGCAGATGGACTCAATATAGTGAAGGTGGAAAAATAATAATGATAACTGATTATGCTGACGGCTTGGTAAAATCTATAAATGGTTATACTATTGAGCCAGTACATGATCCTGATGATTATATCGAATACGAATCTACCGGTTATGGGAAATAAAAAGGACCAGCAAGCGCTAGTCCTTTAGAAAAAATCAATAAGTTTATTTATTACTTAACTATAACCGTTCCAGCATAGTTATCAGCTCTTAAATAGTAAACTCCTTTTGCAACATCTGATAAATCAATCACCTGATTATCACTAGTTAAAGTAGCAGTTTTAACCACTCTACCTTCGATGTTTGTAATAAAAATATTCTTTCCAATTAAGTCATTTGATTCGATTGTGATTGTACCAGTAGTTGGATTTGGGAAGAAATTTAATTTTTGGTAATTCAGTTCATTAACTGATTCACCACTTCCTCCACCTCCATCAGTGGATTCAAAATCAAATAATTTTGGAGCTACATTTCCAATTAAATTACCACAAGACTGGACATCTTTGTTAATACTCCAAGTCATAATTCCTTTTAAATCAGGGTATGATTTAGATAATGTTCTTGTTCCAACTTTAGGGCCTTTTCCTGTTAAGTACTTTATAGCGCCTTCAATTTCAGCCGATGTGTAAGCTCCACTCCAAGCTGCAGCTGAACATGACGGAACAGCTACTGCAATTTTTGATGCAGGTAATCCAGAATATGAGCCACTTAAACTACCATTTTTTGAAGAAAACCCTTCGATTAAAGCTTCGGTTCCTGCAACGATGAACCCTTCAGTTCCTGCAGCGTAGGTTGAACCAGTTACTGTTGGACCTGGAGGAAGACCATAAATACTTCCTGAGTTATATAATTGAACCATTAATAAGTCGATATCATCCCTTAATTGCTCAATTACAGGTAACCAAGCTCCACTACAAGCATCACCCCAAGGTGATAATGCTCCTAATGTGTATTTTATCTCAGGAGCCATCGTAAGAATCATCTTTTTATCATAAGTACTTTGGTACCAAGTCATTAATTCTTTTACCCCATCAATCATGTATTGAAGATGAGTTGCTGGACTACTCATAGAATGCCATCCAGTATTACATACATAAAGACTTTGCTCTAAATCTAAATCAATTCCATCAACCCTATATTGAGTGATAATCGTTTTAGTTTTTTCTACGAAAGTATTTTTGTCTGAAACTGAATTTAAAATGAAAGAACCATTAGCTCCTCCTATACTCATCAGGTAAACTTTTCCTTCTTCTTGTCCGTCTTCAATTTGACTTCTAATTGCAAATGCACCACCTGTTGCTACAACTGGCGTAAATTCTAAATCATTAACATTATTGTTAGTTGCAACCAAATCTTTATCTGCTTCCCAAAAGGCTAAACAAACAACATTGTAAACGTCAGGGATATCTTTAATCTGAATGTTACCCCAATTCTCCCAATAACCCACGCAAACTTTGCCAGGTAGTTGGGCTTTTGCATTATTAGATATTGCTAGTAAGGCAATACCTAATGATAGTAATAATTTTCTCATATAGTAAGGTTTGATAAATGTAACAGGATAAGTTAAGGATTAAAGTTGTAATTTAAAAATCAATAAGATTATGAAAGTCTATAACGAAAAGGTCTCATCAATACTTAAATCCCTTCCAAGTGACCCTGGAGTTTATCAATATTTTGATGCTGATGGTGATATTCTGTATGTTGGAAAGGCTAAGAATCTTAAGAATCGTGTTAAAAGTTACTTTACAGGTGAGCAAATAGGGAAGACACGTGTATTGGTTAAAAAGATTGCAGACATTAAACTAATTGTTGTCCCAACTGAAACCGATGCTCTTCTTTTAGAGAATAATTTGATAAAGCAACATCGGCCACCTTATAATATCTTACTTAAGGATGATAAAACTTATCCTTGGATTTGCATTAAAAAGGAGCCTTTTCCTCGCGTTTTTAGTACACGTAAAGTGGTAAAGGATGGTAGTGTTTATTTTGGACCGTATACGAGTGCTAGAATGGTTAATACGCTCTTGGATTTAATTGAGAAGTTGTTTCAGTTACGTAATTGCAATTTAAGTCTAACCGAAAAGAATATTTCTACTGGGAAATTCAAAGTTTGTTTAGAGTATCATATTGGTAATTGTAAAGGACCTTGCATTGGTGAGGAAACTAATACTGTTTATGACGAAAAGATTATTCAGATAAAAAAGATTCTGCAAGGTAATATTTCGCAAGTAAAAGATTTCCTAAAAGGTAAGATGGCTGAGTTTTCCGCTAATCTTGATTTTGAAAATGCGCAAGCTATGAAAGATTCTCTTTTAAGTTTGGAAGAGTATCAAAGTAAATCCTCGGTGGTTTCATCTAATATTTCCAATGTTGATGTTTTTGGAATCTACGAAGATCAGGAAAGGTTTTTTGTTAATTATTTCAAGGTTATTGATGGTGCTATTATTCAGAGTCATACGGCAGAGGCAAAGGTAAAGACTAATGAAGAAATTGAAGATGTATTATTGCACTATATCCTTCATTTAAGAGAAGAGTTTAAATCAAACTCTAAAGAGGTGTTGTCTCCTTATTTGTTTGATTATCAGATTGA
>JAYPYW010000029.1:8563-36752 GCA_038154685.1 Flavobacteriales bacterium
TGTTGCACACATTGAAAAAGTAGGTTTTTTTGGGATTGATGGAGTTGTTTTTAGCCAGCCCAAAATAGGTGATAAACGTAAATTAGTTGATTTGTCGGTTAGGAATGCTAAATTCTTTGGACTTGAAAAAAAGAAGTTAGATACAACGCCGCAAATTCCTAATGAAAGAATTTTATCTGATCTTCAAAAGAGACTGCATTTAGATAAATTACCAAGACACATTGAATGTTTTGATAATAGTAATATTCAGGGAACAAACCCTGTTAGTGCTTGTGTTGTTTTTAAGGATGGAAAGCCATCAAAGAAAGACTATAGACATTTTAATATAAAAACAGTAGAAGGACCAAATGACTTTGCTTCCATGGAAGAGGTCTTAGAAAGAAGATATTCACGACTCTTAAAGGAAGGAAGTGTTTTACCCGACTTGATTATTATTGATGGAGGTAAAGGTCAATTAAGTGCTTCAGTTAAAGCTTTAGAAAAGGTTAAACTTAGAGGAGTTATTCCTATTATCGGTATTGCTAAAAGGTTAGAGGAAATATTCTTTCCTGGTGATCAATTTCCTATTTACATTGATAAGAAGAGTGAGTCGCTTAAGTTAATACAGCATCTTAGAAATGAAGCCCATAGGTTTGGGATTACCCATCATAGGAATCGTAGGAGTAAATCTATGTTAAAAACTGAGTTGGATGAAGTAAAGGGAATAGGTCCTAAATCAGTTCAGCTATTACTTAAAAAGTATAAAACTGTCAATAGGATTAAACAGCTTACAGTTGAGGAGTTAGCTTTAGATATTGGACGTAGCAAAGCAATTATTTTAACTAACTTTTTCTCTAAATAAGATCTAACTTATTTATTTCTCTGTTGATGAATTTCTTGTTGTGATTAAAGAATTTCTTTCTGTCTCGTTCATTAACTTTTGAAATTAATGTTGATTTATTGATTACGTTATCAAAGACGGTTTTGTTGAAGTTTGAATATTGCTCGTTATCCGTTGTCATGTAATTCAATACTATATGTGGTAGGAAAGACTCTTTAGTGTCCCCGTATTCCGCGTAAATAGAATTGTCAGCGGCTAATATCTCGTTGAAGTAAAATTGGTAGTTTTCTTCAGAACTTAATGGTTCTTTGTTTATAAAAAACTTCCGGGCTAATTCACATTCTTTTTCAAAATGTTCGCAAAGCAGTAATAATTTTTGTTGTAAATGTTTAGCTTGATCTTCTGTTATTATTCCAAGTTCATAATAATAAGTTACTTGACTTGCAGTCCTTGTTAGGGTTTCAAAATTCCAAATTTCGTGAGTGTAAATTTGACAATAAATAGTATATATTTTCTTTGTTAGTTGGGCTAAACTGGCTGGTATGAAATCGAATGAAAAACTGTTTTTCTGTATTTCCGACTGATTATTCATTGTGTGTAACCAGTAATGCATCTTAAATGCTAGTACGTCCCTGTCTTGAAAGAAGTGGAATATAGGAATGTCTTTGGCAGAATAATACATTAATCCTTTACCCTCTTTTATCTTTATTAAATGTTCCAAAATCTTTGTGAAGTATTCTTCTACATCAAATTGGGAAGATTTAAATGGGAATGAAAATAAAACTGATTCTGATGACTTGTTTGTTATTAATTGATCTATTGAAATATTAAAAGTATTACTGATTTTAATTATCTCGTCAAGAGTAAATATTTTATCAAGTCTTATTCTTCTATATGCACTATCCGAACTTATTGATAAAGTTTCCACTAAAACATCAACTAGTTTTCCATGGGATTTAACCTTTATTTCCTCTAATAATTGAGTTTGAATATCTAAATAATTCGCCATTTCGTAGAATGTTCCACGTGGAACTTTTTGTTTTTTGTTCCACGTGGAACATTAATTCTTTTCTAAATAAATCATTAAGTTAGAAATATCTGATGGACTAACACCTGATATTCTACTTGCTTGTCCAAGATTTGTAGGTTGAACTGATGATAGTTTTTGAATCGCTTCAGCAGACAAAGTTTTAATGGCTTTGTAATTAAAGTCAGGCTTAATTTTAATGGTATCAATCTTTTTAAGTTTATTGGCCATTTCCTGTTCTTTATTAATGTAGCCATCGTACTTCATTAATATTTCTGCTTGCTCAATTACTTCTTCTGATTGACCATTAAGAATATTATTAATGAACGGGTCAATTCTAAGGTCGTTTATTTTAAGTTGAGGTCTTAATGCAATACCATAAGCCTTCATTTTTTGTTTAATAAGTGAGCTGTTTTTCTCTTCTAGTAAAGGATTTATTAACTCAGGTTGTACACTTGTTTCTTTAAACTTTGTGATTATTTCCTTAACCTGCTTTTGCTTTTCTTTTACTTTATCTAATCTGGCTTTATCTGCTAAGCCAATTTCATAACCTAGAGGGGTTAATCTGTCATCAGCATTATCTTGCCTTAAAAGTATTCTGTATTCAGCTCTAGATGTAAACATTCTATATGGCTCCTCAGTACCTTTAGTAATAAGGTCGTCGATAAGTACACCAATGTATGCTTGATCTCTTCCTAAAATGAATTCTTTTCCAGATTCATGTATCTTTCTGTGAGCGTTTATTCCTGCTATAATACCTTGAGAACCAGCTTCTTCATATCCTGTTGTTCCGTTTATTTGACCAGCGAAATACAATCCGTCAACCAATTTAGTTTCCAAAGTATGTTTTAACTGAGTAGGAGGGAAGAAGTCGTATTCTATGGCATATCCAGGGCGAAACATTTTCGCGTTTTCAAATCCTGCAATCTTTTGCATTGCTTTGTATTGCACATCTTCTGGTAATGAAGTAGAAAAACCGTTTACATAAACTTCAACCGTGTTCCATCCCTCAGGTTCTACAAATATTTGATGACGATCCCTTTGTGAGAATCTGTCAATTTTATCTTCAATAGAAGGGCAGTATCTAGGTCCTAAACCTTGAATTCTTCCAGAAAACATAGGAGATTTATCAAAACCAGTTTTTAATATATCGTGAACTTCCGAATTGGTATAAGTGAGCCAACAACTTCTTTGTTTAGTTAATCTTTTAGTGTCGGTGTATGAAAAGGTAGGTGCATCTTCATCACCAGGCTGTTCCTCCATTTTTGAGAAATCAAGTGATCTTGCATCTACTCGAGGTGGAGTTCCTGTTTTCATCCTTCCGCTTTCAAAACCTAATTCTTCTAAAGAACCTGTTAATCCAACTGAAGCTCTTTCGGCAGCTCTACCACCACCAAAGTTTTTTTCGCCTATATGGATTAACCCGTTTAAAAAGGTACCATTAGTCAAAATAACTGCGTTCGCTCCAAATTCGAGCCCTAATTGCGTTTTAACGCCTTTTATTTGATCTTCCTTTACAATAACATCTGTTACCATGTCTTGCCAGAAGTCTACATTAGGATTTTGTTCTAATTTCAAACGCCAAGATTCAGCAAACATCATTCTATCCGATTGAGCTCTTGGACTCCACATTGCTGGGCCTTTACTTCTGTTAAGCATTTTGGATTGAATCATGGTTTCATCTGTTACGATTCCCATCATTCCTCCGAGTGCATCTATTTCTCTAACTATCTGTCCTTTAGCAATACCTCCAACGGCGGGATTACAGCTCATTTGAGCTATGTTATTCATGTTTAAAGTAATGAGTAATGTTTTACTTCCCATCTTGGCAGCCGCATAAGCAGCTTCACAACCAGCATGTCCTCCTCCAACAACAATTACTTCGTATTCTTTAAAAAATCCCATTTTACTGATATTTGAAATTTAAAAGTCGCGCAAATTTAAGTAAAAATCCTCTTTTTCGCTCATAACTTTTTGGTCCTCAGATGTTTTGTCTTTATAACCACATAGGTGCATTACACCGTGAACCATAACCCTATGTAATTCATCTTCGAAGCTAACGCCAAAATCTTTCGCATTGTCTTTAATTCGGTCAATACTAATGAACATTTCGCCATTTATGATGTTTTCTTCACAGTAGTCAAACGTAATGATATCAGTTAGAGTGTCGTGATTGAGGTGCTCAACATTCATTTTATGTAGAAATTCATCCGAACAAAATATGTAAGAAATTTCACCAGGCTCTTTTTGTTCGTTTGTAATAGAATAAGAAAGCCAGCTAATAATAGCCGGCTTTTTATCTAATTCAAATGAAATGTCTTCGCTGTGAAACTCAAAAATGTTTTCACTTGGTATTTCCATTAAGCTTCTTCTTCTTTTTCTTTTTGAACTTGTTGTAATAACTCATCTTCCAAATTAAAACTCATGATAACAACAGCTCCATCTTTGTCAAATTCAATCTCGTCCGCTAAGTTCCTCATTAAGAAAACCCCTCTTCCGTGAGGCTTTTCAATGTTTTGAGGATCTGTTGGATCAGGTAGATTATCAAAATCAAAACCTGGCCCGTCATCTTCAACGGTGAATTTTAGAACTGAACCATCAGCGTGAAAGTTAATTCTAACTTCTTTATTTGGATTGGATTTATTTCCGTGGTGAATAGCATTATTAACAGCCTCTGTAAGCGCAATAAGGATATTTCCGTAATAATCTTCGTTGACTTCAAAATCTTTGCATACACTATTAATAAGTACTTCTACTTGATTTAAGTTTTCTGCTTTTGATGGAAAAGTTAATTGTTGCCCCATTTTAAATCTGGTTATTCTTCAAATGTATTAAAATATTCGCTTATTTTTCGCTTATAAAACAAATTAAAAGATGACGGAATAGTTTTAATTCCATCCATTTCTTTCAATTCGAAACTTTTGTACGGAGAAAAGTCTTTAGGGTTACGAGAAAAGTCATTTTTTCCTTTGTTTGATTTTCTTTTCTCTTCTAACTCTCTCTCTCTCATAGCGTTTTCGGCTTTTAATAATTTGCTCATTATTTTCTCCTGACGCATTATTGTCTCACGAGTTATGTTTTTATTTAAAATGTCGTTTTCATTTTTTTCCAAATCCTTCAACAAATTATACAATTCAACAAAAACGTTTTTGCCGGGCCTCTTTTGTTGTTCGCCAAGTTTTTTTAGTTGCTCTTTAATAGCATTTTGTTGTGCTGACATTTGAGCTAAGGATTTAGCTAATCCATTTTTACCTTGTTTACCTTTTTTACCCGGTTGATTGCCCTTTTTCATCTCCTCCATCATTTTTTTCATCTGTTCAGAGAGTTCCTTTTGCATCTTTTTAATGTCGGATATTCCTCCTTTAGGGTTTGAACCTCCGGGTTTTGAGCAGGAACCAGAGCCTTGCATTTGGCTTTTCATTTGGTTTTGCATTTGCTCAAGAGATTCATCTAACAATAACGCTAGGTTGTTTGCAGAAGTCATTACGTATTGTTGTTTAACGGCTGCGTTGTAGTTTTTGCGCTCTCTTAACAAATCGATGGATTTATCCATGTTGTATTTAATATCAATGATTTCTTTGTTGATTATATTTTCCAAGGCGATTTGACGCTTGGAAAGTGCTAGGAGCGAGTCTTCAATTATTTTCGCACTCTCTTTTAAATCACCTTGTTTTGTTGCTAAGTTTGGGAATTGCGGATCAAAACGATTTACTGATTTAATGTTTTGCATCAATTCTTCTTGTTCAACAGAAAGTGAAATTAAATTTTCTAGAATCTGTCTTAAGCTATTCATATCCTCCATTTGACCTTGCTGTTGCATTTCTTGTTGCATTTGGGCCATTTGTTTGGAGAGTTCTTGCATCTTTTGAGCTGCTTTCTTTTGATTATTTCCAGCCTTCTTTTTGTTGCCTTTTTGAAGCTCATCAGAACTTTTTTCTTGTTCTTCTTTAATCTCCTGTTGTTTGTCTTCGGTGTTTTCTAAGTCTCTTTTGTTTTCTAATTCCTCATTTTTTTGCTCAAGTTCCTTCAAATCTTTTTGAATGTCTTTAAACTTCTCGTTGATTTCTTCTTGTTTATTTTGCAGTTCTTCTTCTGAAGCTTCCTTGTTTTCTTTGGTTTCTTCTGCAAGCTTTTCTTGTTCCTTACTTAATTCATCCAATTGATTAATTACGTCCTCTAATTGCTCATCAAATTCTATTTGCTTGAACATCTCTAAAGTTCTATCCAGCTCTTTTTCAAGTTCTTCATTACTTAAGTTTATTTCTTCCAGCGCTTCTTTTGTTTTTTCTTCATCAAATTCCTCCAAAAGTTTTTCAAGTTCTTCATATAGCTTCTTGGTTTCTTCATCCATTAACTGGTCAAAAAGGTCGTTGATTTGTTCCTGTTTTCTAAGGATATTTTCTTCCTGTGGTGAAAGCTGGTCTTTTTGAAATTCGTTTTTTTGTTGGTCGAATTTGAGTTTTTCTAATTTATTTTCAAACTGTCTTTGTTGTTCTAAAAATTGCTCTAATCTGGATTTATCCTGCCAGTCCATGTTTTTCTTTTGAAGAAGCATTTTTTGAATGTTTTGGAACTCTTTTTGAAGATTTTGAGCTTCCTCCAGGTTTTTGTTTAACTGATCCTTTATTGATTCGTTGTTTTGTGCTAATAATTCATTTACTTCTTCTTTTGAAGGAATTCTATAGCTTACTGGTAAACTTCTTGCCGACTTTGATCCATTGATTCCGTCATTATCAAAAACTTCGAAAAAGTAAGTGAATTCGTCTCCTTTTTCGAAACCAAGTTCCTGGACACTAATTCCATGGTTAAATCTGTGTTGAAACGTTTCTTTTGTAGGGATTGGAATAGATACACTTCCTGCAGTATCCTTATTAGAATATTTAAAGAGCAGTTTTTTAAACCCGTAATCGTCTGAAATAATTCCGGAATGAAAAATCATCAAAGGGTTAATAGAGTCTATGTGGTTTTTTACTTTGATAACTGGATATTCGTCTTTGATGGTTTTGATTTGGAAATTCATTTTGTCCCCTCTAACATTATTCAAAGAATGTGGCAGAATACTGTAGCTAAAGGAATTAAAAACCTTTTGGGAAATTATGGATTGGTTTCCATTTGTTGGGATGTGAAGTGTTGTGTCAGGGGTTTGGAAAATTAGGTTTTCGGAGTGGTTTGAAAATACATTCCAGGTAACCTCAGTACCTTCAGGTAATACTAAATCCCCATTATTCTGAATTAAGTCGTCCTCCTTGTTAATGTAATTTGGGTAGTTAAGCGAAATTTCGAATTTCGAAATGGTTGGTTTTTCTAGCATTTTAAGCTTATAAGTGTTGCTGGAAAAACCGGCGGTTTTTATTTCAAAGTCAATATCCGATTGTATATTTCTAAACTGAAAGGAGTATTTGTTGATGGCTGTTTTAGCAAAACGGTATTCCTTGTTTCCTTGAATTAAATGCACATCGTTTGGAACGCTTTCACTATTAAAAGCAATCTCAAGGTCGAAATTGTCATTCCTTACCACTGTTAAATTATCATTGAGTATTTCAAATTGATAAGGGTTTTCCTCTTTAAATTCTTTATTGAAGTTTACTATTCGGCTAGCGCCTTTTGATATAATGTTACTATCCCAAACAGATATCAAGGCAACTATAATTAGCGGAATAGATGACCATTTTAAAAATTTAAAAACTTCATTAAATGAAATTGCATCACGGAATTCAAATGGAGAAACTTTTAGTGCTTTCTGATTAATACTTGCAATTAAAAGTTCGTTCTTTTCTTCCTTTTCTAATTGAATAATATTGGTTAATTGATCACTTATTTCGGAGAAATGATCACCTATTATTTTGGAGGCTTCTTCGTTAGTGATCACCTTAGACAATCCTAAATATTTGAGGGTGTTCAGAAGTATAGTTTTAATAAAAGCATAGGACAAAATTGCTCCAAAAGAAAGTAGGAGAAATAAGCGTGAACCAGAACCAAATTTTCCAAAATACTCTGAAATGGAGAAAATTAAGGTTAAGGAAAGAAAAAGTCCAAGGGTGATTATTGAGCCTTGAAGTATGTTTCTTAGGTATAGGCGTTTCCTAAAAAGGTTTAACTTTTCATTTATAACGGAGTTATATTTGAAATCGCCTTTATCGGACATGGTATAAGAAACTGAAGGTGAAAACCTGAGGAGTTGTTCCCCCTTCGTAAACAATACAATTACAAGGATCTTCCTTAAAGTTATTTATTAATCCAGGCATGTATGCTACTCTTATTCCAACCGGAGAACCTAGGTAGTCATATCTTAAACCAAAACTAAAAACAGGACCTAGCGCACTTGAGGCAAACTTGTTTTCAAAATCATCATTATAAACAGCGTAGTTATATCCAAATCCAGCTCCAATGTACCCACCAAATAAGTAATCACTAGCAACGTTTGCTCTTTCCCCAAAGTTTAAAGCAAACTCTAAAGGTGTGTCAAAAAAGTATTGCCAATAACTACCAAAAGAAGAACCAACTATTTCTAATCCGAAGTTTGCAGGAACCCCCGCACTTATACTTAAGTAATCGAAAGGAGCGTACAAATTATATCGAGGATATGCCCCAACACCAAAAAACGGAATGGTTAAATCATTTCCTGGTTGATGATTAATGGACATTGTTCCCATCATTTCAACATTCCACCCAATGTTACTGCTTATATCAAAGGCGTCTCCATTTTGTGAATAGCCAATAAAACTGAGTAAAAATAAATGTAAGGCGATGATGTGCTTCATAATATCATGTATTAACTAATAAAAACGACGTATTTATTTAGTTATTGTTGTCTTAATCAACTCAAATTTAATTAATCCTTCTCAATAGGTTTTATAAGAATTGGCTTAAGGTTTATATTTGCACCATAAATTCGAAAAAATGACAAAAGTTAGAGTAAGATATGCGCCGAGTCCAACAGGACCACAACATGTTGGAGGAATAAGAACTGCACTTTACAATTACCTTTTTGCTAAAAAATTAGGAGGGGATGTTATTTTAAGAATAGAAGATACTGATCAAACTCGATTTGTTGAAGGAGCAGAAGATTACATTGTTGAAAGTGTAAAATGGTGTGGTTTTGATTTTGATGAGGGTGTTCATAAAGGTGGAGATTACGGACCTTATAAACAATCTGAAAGGAAACATATTTATCTTAAATATTCTGATCAGTTAATTGCCGAAGGAAAGGCTTACTATGCTTTTGATACACCTGATGAGTTAAATGCAAAAAGATCAGAAGAAGAATCCAATAAACAGACTTTTAAATATGACTATTATACAAGGAATTCAATGAGGAATTCGTTGGTTTTATCATCGGAAGAAACGCAAAAATTATTGGATGAAGGAGCTCCATATACTGTTCGTTTTAAAATGGAGCCAGAGCAAAATATAATTGTTGATGATTTGGTGAGAGGAAATGTTACGTTTAACTCTTCTGAGCTTGATGATAAAATTATTTTCAAGAGTGATGGAATGCCTACTTATCACCTTGCAAACATTGTAGATGATCATTTGATGGAAATTTCCCATGTAATTAGGGGAGAAGAGTGGTTACCATCTGCACCTTTACATGTTGCATTATATGATGCTTTTGGTTGGGATTGCCCAAAATTCGCTCATTTACCATTATTACTTAAGCCAACAGGAAAAGGAAAATTAAGTAAGAGAGATGGTGATGCAGGAGGTTTTCCTGTTTTCCCATTAGAATGGAAAGACCCTAAGTCTGGTGATATTTCTATAGGATATCGTGAGGAAGGTTATGACCCTGGAGCGTTTTTAAATATTATGGCGTTTTTAGGTTGGAATCCTGGTACAGAACAAGAGATTTTCAGTTTAGATGAATTGGTACAAGCTTTTGATATTGCTAAGGTTGGAAAATCCGGAGCTAAGTTTGATCCAGATAAAGCAAAATGGTTTAACCAGCAATACTTAATGGCCAAAAGCGATGAGGATATTGCAAGTGATTTAGGTGCTGAATTGGCTAAGGAAAACATTGCCACTTCGGTAGATTTATCTGCTGTTGCTGCTCAAATGAAAGAGAGAGTAACATTTGTAAAGGACATTTATCCATCAGCAAAGTATTTCTTTGAATCTCCAACCGAATTTGACGCTAAAACAGTGAAGAAGAAATGGAAAGACCAGTCCGCTTCAATTGTTGATGACCTTGTTAACCTTTTTGAAAATTTAGATGATTTTAATGCTGCCACTTTAGAGGAAGCCTTTAAAAAGTATTTAGAGGAAAAGGAACTAGGGTTTGGGATTGCAATGATTGCTTTAAGGTTAGCTATTACTGGTGTTGGGGGAGGACCTTCGCTTTTTGATATTGCAGAAATAATTGGTAAATCTGAAACGCTTAAAAGATTAAAGGAAAATCCATCTAAAATCGTTGCTCAAAAAGGTTAGTCTTTCCATAGGCAAACATGATGGTATATCGACAAAATGTGTTGCAACAAATATTAACGATCTATAGTTTTGAAAAAAATATAGATCGTTATGAATATATATACATATCCAGAATACCAGGAATTATTTCAAGACTTAGTAAATAACAACACTTCAACGGGAGAAAATCCTAGTGAAGCGCTTGTAAAATACACCAAGTTAAATTGGAGCAGGGCTAAAAGGAATGATAAAACTTTTAAGCCACTAGCCGCCACCCAAGACTTCCTTAAAAGTTTAAATAAGCAATATAAAATCAGAATAATTACAGAGCCTTGGTGCGGTGATGCTGCACAAGTTGTACCAGCTGTTGCAGCAATGGCAAATTATTCGGACAATGTTGAGGCGGAAGTAGTTTTAAGGGATGAAAACGAGGAGTTGATGAATAGGTATTTAACCAATGGAGGTAAATCTATTCCAATTTCTATCATAATCGATAAAGAAACTGGTGAAGAACTAGGTCATTGGGGACCGAGGCCAGTTGAAGCTCAAAAAATGGTAATAGGTTATAAAAACACCCCTGAAACAGAAAGGCCTTCTTATTATGATTTTGTTCAGGAGGTTCAGAAGTGGTACAATAACGATAAAACGGAATCTATTCAGAAGGAGTTTATTGAAAAGTTTCAATCGTTAATATGAAATAATCCGAGGTGTGTTTAGTCTAAGTGCCTTTTAAGAGGTTGAAATTACTAGTGTGTTGTTAACCACTTTTAAAAATTGTAAAGAAAAACTATAAAACCTTAACTCCCTCGAGTCTTCCCATTAGTTAATAAACAAGATTTTAGTAACCTCCTTTTGAGAACCATCATCGGAAACGGAGAATACTACATAAACACCTGTTTGGGCGCGTCTTCCGTTAAGTGAATTACCGTCCCAAGTTGCGGTTGTTCCCTCGCTCATAGTTTCATAAATAACATTACCTGTTATGTCGGTAATTTTAACTTCTGAATTTGGGACTAAACCTTTGATGCCTATTAAACCTTCATAATCAGGCCTAACAGGGTTTGGATAAGCATAAGTAGGTCCATTATAAGCATCACCATCCGTTGCATCACCTACGTAGGAAATAATCCCTTCGTCGGTTGCAAAGAATACTTCACCAGTAGATTCAAAAATTTCGATATCAAAAATATTGTTAGAAATCATAGGAGAGTTCTCTGTAGTAAAGTGATGAATAGTTTCCTGACCATCTTCACTAACCAAGTAAACCCCACTGCTGGCGGTACCAATCCATTTTCTATTTCCTGCATCCACTTCAATACATTTAATAATATCGGTTTCTAGTAAGTATTGAAAAGCTCCTTCTTGCTCAATAATAATTCTGTCTGCTTTAACACCGTCTTCAAAAAGCTCTGATGTGTTATTAATAACAGTTAATCCTTCATCTGTACCAATCCAAATTGCTCCATCATTATCTTCTTCAACAGCATTAACTAGTTTAGTTGGAAGGTTACCGTTACTTTCTCCTGTTTTGAGCAGCACCAATCTATCGTCATCTTCATCGCTCAAGGTTCCATTGTCATCAAAAACGAATATTCCATTGTCTCTGGATGAAACCCATTTATACCCTTTATTATCTATCATTACATCACCTGTTCTTGGTGTGCTAATAAGTTTATTATCAAGGTTAAATTGATACCAATCAGCACCATCAAAAGCAACAAGAGGGTGTTCCACGTTAACCCCTGAAGCACCCGAGCAAACCACCCAAAGCACACCATTATCGTCAAAATTGGTTCCTGAAATTACATTGATATCATCCCAGTCTACAGCCCAGTTGGAAACACCCGAATTTAGGTTATCATATCTAATTAGGGATTCACCATTCATAGTTTCTATCAGTCCTTTACCGTGTACACCAAAGAAAACATGGTTGGAGTTATCCGGGTGGATAGCAACGGTAACAATGTCCTGAATACTTTTCATGATACTATCATTGTATGAAGTCCAGGTGTTGTTTTCGTATTTGTAAACACCATTTTTGGTTCGGTTGTTTGCGTAAGACGCATCCAAAGAGCCTGAGGCAACCCATAGTTTGTTATCGTGAAATTTCATTTCCCAAGCCTGGTAGTTTGCCGGTCCAGTTGGAGCATACTCCGTAAAGCTTGCACCTCCTTTTCTATGTATTAAACCATAAAGCCCATCAATAATCCAAAAGTCGTCGCTTTTACCTGCAATTATTTGCTTAGGCCTCATTCCTGATTTTCCAGTAAAATACGTGTAAATGGATTCCGTAGAGGTAAGTTCTTTATCGGCGATTAAAGCAATAAAAGTGAAGCTAAAAACCCAAGAATTGTTTTCGAATCCTATGTCCTGAATGTCTTCATTGAAGTACCTTGGTATACTAAGGTTGTTCCAGTCGCTACCATCATAAACTACAAGCGTGTCTTGATTATAACCCTCGACAGATAGGTTAAAAACCATCTCGGATTCGTTAGCATGAATTTGATTTATTGGTCTGTCGAAATAATAATCATGTTTATTCCAGTTTAAAAAGTTAGCTAAGTTCGGGCTAGAGGCTGGAGCGAAATAAATTCCGTTTTCAGTTGCGGCATAAATGGTGTCGTTGAAAAAGGTAAGATCATTAACAAAAACGTTTGTGGCATCATCACCAATTAGGAAAGTTTCCTTTATTTCTTGTCTTTGAATATCAAGTTTAACAATACCAAAACCAGTACTTAAGTAGGCAAATTCGTCTTCAATGTAAATTTCGTTAATTGATTTAAATCCAATTACTGACGTTCGTTCAATATCTGGAATGTTTATGATTTGGTTATTTACAATTAAATCAATGTTTCCAGTAGAGTAACCAATAATAACAGTGTTGTATTTTTCAGAATAAGCAAGAGCGTTTATCCCTAAATCCGATAGCTTATTTACTTTGCTAAAAGTTTCAACTGAGTTGTCTTCCAAATCAAGCGTAAATAAGGTAGGTCCTGTACCTGCGTATATTTTGTTATTTGCTAAACAAATTGAAGTTCCTGCATTGTAAGGTAAATGACCGTAGAAATTTCCAATTGATGTTGACTGGCTGCTAACATTAAGAGCCAAGTAAAAGGCAACAACAAATGATAAAATAATTCGCTTCATAGTTTCAAGTCCTAGTAGATAAATTTACGATTAATTTCCAACCACAATTATTTATAACGAAAACAATGAGGAATTATTCCTTTGGACTCAGAAAATATTATAGCCCCCTGAGGTATTCCGTGAAGCTTGTGTCGTTTTCTAACCCCCATTTTTTCTTCAAACGATATTTTCTTTTTTCCACAGCAGCAACTGAGATGTTTAATAAATCTGCGATCTCTTTGTTGGACTTACCCATTTTAACATAAGAGCAGAAAAGTAAATATGATTCGTTAAGTTTTGGATCTACCTCTTTTAATTTTTGGAAGAAGTTATTGTTTTTTTGATCGAAGTGGACTTGGAAATTTTCCCAATTACTTTCATCGTCAATACTTGAGGTAATAGTTCTTTTGAGTGAGTTTACTTTTGATCTTTCGGTATGTTCCAGCTCCTTTGAAAGAGAATCTAACTTAGTTTCCAAAGACGCAAGCATTTCTTTCTTTTGTGTATAAGAAAGGGCCATGTAGGCTAGTTCGTTTTCTTTGTTTTTTAGTTCGATTTCTAGCTTTTCAGCACGGTGTAGTTTTTCCTTAATTTCAAGCTCACGCTCTTTTTCCTCTTTTAGCTTTTGAGCTTGTTTAATAAATCGAGAACGGATAATGAAAGTAAGTATTAATAAGCCAATCGCATAAAGAAAATAAGCAGAGGTAGATTTATACCAAGGAGCTGAAATAGAAAATGAATATTGTTCTTTGCCTAGAGTAGAATTTCCTTTTTTAGCCCTTACTACAAAAGTATAGTCACCTTCTTTAAGGTTGGTAAATTCCTTGTAATTATACCCTTTTACATTTTGCCATGAACTTTGGGGTTTGTTATTTCTTAAGAGCTGTGTTTGATAAATGATTTGGTTCATTTCCCCGAATTCAGGGAAAGAAAATGAAAATCTTATGTTGTTGTTTTTGTAATCAAATAGAATGCTTTTTTCAGGCTTGTTATAAAACAACATTGAATCGCGTTCTTCGCCTATTATTTCAACATTTCGAATTAAGCATTTAATATTGTTTGGCTTAGTTTCTTTTGAGGGTCGATAAATTGTAAACCCGTCTTGTGTACCAACCAGGTACTCATCTTTGGATATTCTTTGGAAAAATTCTGCCGACCCTACAAGGCTACTCCTTGAGAATGAAACCGAAGAAGGTTTTATTGCCCAACCTTCGTTTTCTTTAGTTAGGATGTAGGGTTGATCTTTAAAGATCCCGTAAATTTTATTTTCATCATATAACCTAGCTCGGTGGACATATTTAGCAATACCCTTAAAGCTAGGGTCTGGAATTAAAGAATCTTTATCTAAGAAATATACCCCCTTAAATGTGGTGATATAGATTTTGTTGTTAAATCTGAAAATATCGTTAAAATCATCAGCTTTAAAATTTCCTTTTGATAAGTAGTTAATTACACTTCTAGCAGAATCTCTTGCTTCATTTAATTCTACTCGATATAGCCCTTTGTTTCCTTGGATTGTCCAAATTATACCTCTGTCGTCAATTTCCATTACTCTTGAGCTTTCGGAAAATCCCTTTACATGCCCTCTGTGAATCCATTGATTGTCTTCGAAAATATATCTTTCTACTCCCTCATAGGTACCAACAAAACCTTCATTTTTATTGAATCTGTTGGCTGTTTTCCAAATCCATGATCCATACCATTTACCGTCGGATATTCTTTTTACTTCACCATCTTCTAGTGTGTATGTTTCTGCAGCCTGACAAATTATAAACCTACCGTTTTCGATAGATAAGTAGTTTATCGTTCCAGCTGGAAGTCCCTCTACTTTTTTAAATTTTGATATTTTTTCAAGACCATTTCTATATTTATCAAGGTAGTATAGTCCCGTGGAGGTTCCAATATAAAGCTTGTTATTATAGGTAATTCCTGAGTAACCCATCCCTTCGAAGCCTTGGTTATTGGTAAGATATTCTAACGGTGATCCCCATTTAATAATTCCGATTCCGTTGTTGTATGCTATCCAAATGTTTCCTGATTTATCTTGAAACAGATTTCTAATGTAATTGTCTTGCAGCCCGTGTTGTGTGTTAAAGTTGCGAGTTAAGTCCCCATTAGAGCTCATTAAATAAATTCCATCTTTTTGGGTACCCACTAAAAATTCTTCCGTGTTTAAATTAATTACACATGTAACAATGGCATTTTTTAAAATGTTATTTGTTTTTTGAAACGAAGGATGCTCATTTCTTAAGGGACTAATTCCAAACTCGCCCAGAATAAAATATTCTTTGTTTAAAAACTCAATTCCATTAACTCCTGCAAGGTCCCGGTTTTCAATAAAAATTTTGGCTTTGGTACCTTTTATTTTCCCCAAACCTTTGTCGGCCTGCCAATAAAGAAGCTCTCCTTTTACAATTTGGACTTCGTCAATTAATGTTTCGTTGTTAAACCCTTCTACAACTTCAATTTTTTCGTTTTTGTACCTGAAAACTGCTTTTGGAGAAGCAAAGTATATAGCCCCCTCATACCATAAAGTTTTGAAAACTTCATTAATCTCAGGGTTTCCAGGAATTAGATGTTTAAGAGACTTGTATGTAGTTTTAAGCAAAGAATCTTTAGATAAATAACCAAGTTCAGAGGAAGACCCTACAAATACATTACCATTTGCATCTTGGCCTAAGCTAATTGCACTTTTTCCGTCACTAAGTGCAACTTTTCTAAAAGAACTACCATCATATTCTAAAACGCCATATGCATTTCCAACAAAAATCACCCCGTTGGTGTCCTGAGCAATATCGTAATTTATCGAGTGTCCATTGTAGTCTTTTGTGGTGAAATTAATGATGTCAGGAACCCCAGCATTTAACCTTAATAGGCTAGTTGCAATCAAAAAAGCGATTAAAAGGTGGTATTTCATAGTTCAAGGAGTGTCTTATTAAATTAAGGTTTTAAAGGAAACCACGAAACTACGAGAAAGAATGTTATTCCAATAACTTACCACTTAGTTTTTAATAAACGACTGTAAATGAGTTTCTTAGGTATTTTTCGGTTGACTTGTCCGAATCTTTGTCCAGTCATTGTCCAATAGAATAGTCATACAAATTTATGTTTCTTTAAGACTATTTTATTGCTTTCTAAACATACATGGGTTACCTTTGAAGCAGTTAAGGGTGGAGTTCCATCTCATAATTATAGGTTTATATGGGCGGATTAGGCCCCGCCCATTCTTTTCTACCGACAAAAATCATTTAAATATTTTCGTTCTTTACACTTACCCAACCAATCCTTTTGTGATTGGTTTTTTTATTCAAATTCCTCTGTGAAAATAAAAGAGGATATCCTACAGTTCACTATACTTTGAGTTATTATATTTGCTTTTATCTAACGAAAAGCTATGAAGCAACTTATTCAGTCATATAAAACGGGAGAGCTTGGTGTATATGAAGTTCCCGCGCCTATCTGTGGAGAAAACGGTGTTTTAGTTAAAACGAAAACCTCCTTGGTTTCAGCAGGAACAGAGAAAATGATAGTTGATTTGGCTAAGAAATCACTTGTGGGTAAAGCTAAAGCACGCCCTGATTTAGTTAAACAAGTAGTTAATAAGATGAAACAGGAGGGAGTAATGAACACTCTTGAGAAAGTTTTTACTAAACTTGATACGCCAATACCTTTAGGTTATTCATGTGTTGGTGAAGTAGTTCAAGTTGGGTCAAAAGTAACTGGTGTTTCGGTAGGTGACAGAGTTGCATGTGGAGGTGCAGGCTATGCTAATCATAGCGAGATAAATTATGTTCCTAAAAACCTTTTTGTTAAGGTTCCAAAGAATGTATCTGATGCTGATGCTTCATTTGTTACTGTAGGGTCGATAGCTTTACAGGGTATCAGACAAACAGCACCAACATTAGGAGAAAGAATAGTTGTAATGGGCCTTGGTTTATTGGGACAAATTACGGTTCAATTATTAAAGGCAAACGGGTGTAAAGTTTTAGGGACTGATTTTGATCCAAAAAAATTAGAGTTAGCCAAGAAGTTAGGTGCGGATGAAGTTTGTGCACCAAATGAGGTTATCGAAAAAGCTAAACTATTTACTAATGGAAATGGGGCAGACGCGGTAGTAATTGCTGCCAGCACATCCAGCAATCAACCAATTATGGATGCCGGAGAAATTGCTAGAATGAAGGCAAGAGTTGTTGTGGTTGGTTTAGTTGGGATGGATATTCCTAGGAATGAATATTACAAAAAAGAATTAGAATTAAAGCTCTCTATGGCCTACGGGCCTGGTAGGTATGATCCCAAATACGAAGAGCAAGGAATTGACTATCCTTTTGCTCATGTTAGATGGACTGAGCAAAGAAATTTTGAGGCGTTTCTTGATTTAGTAGATGAAGGAAGAATAACTCCTTCGGAAATGGTTACCCACGAATACGAATTTGAAAGCGCGTTAACCGCTTATGATTTGTTAGAAGGGAAAATACAAGAAGATTATTTAGGGATTCTTCTTAATTACAAGGAAGGCGTAGAACTTAAGTCGGAATTGGTAAAAATTTCAGACACAGCTGTTAAATCAGACGCATTAAACGTAGGTTTAATTGGTGCGGGAAATTTCACTAAATCTGTAATTATTCCAAACCTAAAAAAGGTAGGTAATGCCAATTTTGTTGGACTTTGTACGGCTACAGGAGTAAGTGCTCACTCAACAGGAAACAAACATGAGTTTAAATATATTACCACTAGTTACGAGGAGCTTTTAAAAAGTGATGAAATAAACACTGTTTTCATTACTACTAGGCATAATGACCATGGTGAAAAGGTTTTAAATTCACTGAAAGCAGGGAAAAACGTTTTTGTTGAAAAACCGCTTGCTATTTACGAAAATGAGCTTGAGGATATTAAAGAATTCTATTTAAACACAGAAAAAAAACCTGTTTTACAAGTTGGTTACAACAGAAGGTTCGCACCTTTGGTTGAGGAAATGAAAAAAGCCGTTGGTGATCTCCCTATGAGTATTAACTATAGGGTTAATGCAGGAGTTATACCAAGAGATGTTTGGATTCAAGACCCAGAAGTTGGGGGGGGTAGAATACTAGGTGAGGCTTGTCATTTTATTGATACTTGTACTTATTTAACGGGCTCTTTACCTGAAAGTGTTTTTGCAAGTTGTGTTACCAAGCCGGATCAAAGTATTCCTGATGAAGATAACGTGAGTATTACTATTAAGTATCAAAACGGATCTACAGCGGTAATTAATTATTATGCGTTTGGTAATGGTCAACTACCTAAAGAGTATATTGAGTTGTTTGCGCCAGATATTGCCATGAAGATGGATAATTTCAGAGAATTAGAAATCTATAAAGGAAGTAAATCAACTAAGTCAAAGAATGCCAACCAGGACAAAGGCTTCAAAGGAGAGTTCAAAGCACTAAAACAAGCAACGGAGTCAGGGGATTTAGCAATTAGTTTTGATGAGCTTTACTCTACTTCAAAAGTTACTTTTGCCATATTAAAGTCTCTTAAAACAGGAGAGCTTCAAAAACTGTAATGGGTAAGATATTTCTTCTTCTAAGAACTATTCGATTTTTAAAGCTGAAGCAAATTGCTTTTAGGTTTTATTATGCTTTTAGAAGGAAGTACAGATCATTTGTTCGGTTTAAACCCAAGTATAATTTATACCGAAAAGGAAAGCCATTAAATTTTACAGAACTTATTCCTAACAAGGAAACTTATAAATCTAATAGCTTTAATTTTTTGAACAAATCAGTAGCATTTTCTGATGGTATTGATTGGGATTATATGGAGAATGGAAAATTATGGGCTTATAACCTGAACTATTTCGATTTTCTAAACCAAAAAAGCATGACTAAAGAGGTTGGCTTGGCTTTGATATTTTTATTCGTAGATCAGTTAAGAAACCTTAATAATGCTAATGAACCTTATCCAACTTCGTTAAGAGGTATTAATTGGGTGAAGTTTTTATCTGAAAATAAAATTGAAAAAAAATCGATTGATCGTTTTCTGTTTAGTCAGTACAGAATTTTATTAGATAACCTCGAATACCATTTACTCGGAAACCATTTATTAGAAAACGGTTTTTCATTATTATTTGGGGGATATTATTTTAAAGGAAATGAGCTTTATCAGAAAGGTAAAGAAATCATGTCTATCGAGTTAAGGGAACAAGTTTTGAGAGATGGCGCTCACTTTGAACTTAGTCCGATGTACCACAAAATTATATTGCACAGGTTATTAGACGCTTATAACCTTATTGTTAATAATAAGGATGTATATGATGATAAGGTATTTGAAGATTTTATTTTATCTACATCTGAAAAGATGTTGGGGTGGTTAGAGGCGGTAACTTTTTTAAACGGAAGTACTCCAAGAGTAAATGATTCAACAGAGGGAATAACTCCTGAATCGAAAGAGCTTTTTGAATACGCAAAACGATTAGGAATAAATTGGGAAAAGGAAGAACTGTCGGATTCTGGCTATAGGATGTTCAAAGAGAGTGATATAGAATTATTTGTTGATTATGGGGAAGTAGGGCCGAGCTATATTCCAGGCCACGCTCATTCTGACACATTTAATTTCCTTTTAAATAAAAACGGTTACCCAATCTTAGTTGACCCAGGGATTTCTACTTATGATGTGGGGTTTCGCAGACAAAGAGAAAGAAGTACGTCTAGTCACAATACAGTTAGATTTGCTAAAGTAGATCAATCAGAAGTTTGGGGTGGTTTTAGAGTTGGAAGGAGAGCTGAGGCAGTAATCACAGAAGAAACGCCAAATAGTATTGTTGGATATCATAATGGATACAAAAGATTTGGGGTTTTTCATCAACGTAAAATAAATCTTCAAAAAAATGAAGTTCATATAACCGATAATATGGTTTCATCTGGCAAGCTATTTGGAAAAAGTAGTGCTTATTTCCATTTCCATCCTTCTGTTAATGTGGTTTTGGAAGACAACGAAGTTAAAGTGGAAGGCTGTAAACTTAATTTTGAGGGACAAATAAGTGTAAGGTTGAAAGAGTATACATACGCCGTTGGCTATAATAATACAGTAAAGTCCAAAAAGGTTGAAGTAGTTTTTGGGGAAGAACTTAAAACCAAAATTTGTTTTAAAAGCTAAAAGTATGAGGATATTATTCATAACTGATAATTTTCCCCCAGAGGTAAATGCACCTGCTACGAGAACTTTCGAACATTGTAAGGAATGGGTGAAAAAAGGTGACGAGGTAACAGTAATTACTTGCGCCCCTAATTTTCCCAAAGGTAAGGTGTATGATGGTTACAAGAACAAGCTGTATCAAAAGGAAGAAATTGAAGGAATAAAAGTCATTAGAGTATGGTCTTATGTATCTGCTAATGAGGGGTTTGCCAAAAGAATAATAGATTTTTTGAGCTTCGCTTTTATGGCTTTTTGGGCTGGGCTTTTTAAAGGTACCGACGTGATCATAGCAACATCTCCTCAGTTTTTTACAACGTGGACGGCGGAAACATTGGCCGTTTTAAAAAGAAAGCCATGGGTTTTTGAGCTTAGAGATATTTGGCCTGAATCAATTAAAGCAGTTGGAGCTATAAGCGGGGATAGTAAGATTTTCAAAACTCTTGAAAAAATAGAACTGCGTCTTTATAGACGATCTAAAATGGTAGTATCGGTTACCGAGTCATTTAAAAATAATTTAATCGAAAGAGGAATCGAGGGAGGTAAAATTAAGGTGGTTCGAAATGGTGCCAACCTTGATAGGTTTTCAAGAAGCGGAAAGGATGAACATTTGCTCAAAAAACTTAAGTTAAAAGACAAGTTTGTTGTTGGTTATGTCGGAACTCACGGAATGGCTCATAAGCTAGATTTTATTCTTAACTCTTGGCCTTCTGATGAATCTTTACACTTGATGTTGATGGGAGATGGCGCTGAGAAAGGAAAGCTTCAAAAGTTAGCTTTAGAACTAGGTTTAAGCAATATCACATTTTTAGATAGTGTTGCTAAAGATGAGGTGCCAAAGGTTTTATCTTTAATGGATGTATCCTTAGTTCCATTAAAAAAGAGCGATTTATTTAAAACAGTTATTCCATCCAAAATATTTGAAAATTCTGCTATGCAAATTCCAATTTTGTTGGGAGTTGAAGGTGAAAGCGCAGGAATTATAAATAAATATCAGGCAGGGTTGTGTTTTGAGCCTGAGAATAAGGACGATTTTCTAGAGAAACTTCGAAAATTAAAAGACGACAAGGAGTTCTATGAATCATGCCAAGAAGGATGTTTGAATTTAGCAAAGGCATTTGACAGAAAAAAAATGGCAAATGATATGAGGAACTATTTGCTTGAAACGGTAGCTTAATCAAGGCAACTAAGTATTTAATAATACGACTTTAAAAAAGCTGGCAAATAAAATTACCTATATTTGCTTCAACTAAAACGTCATGTTAGAGCTTCTGCTTGCATTTATATCAAGTTTTGTAATTGTTGTAATAGCAATTCCTTCTGTGATACGTGTTTCGTATTTAAAGCACCTTTATGATGTTCCTGATGAGCGTAAATCTCACGAAAAAGTTATCCCTACACTTGGAGGTTTAGCGATTTTTGCTGGGTTTATGATAAGCTCTAGTTTAACCATAAAGGAGCAAGCTTATTTTAATTACAACTACCTAGTCGGAGCCTTAATGATCATATTTTTCATTGGAATTAAAGATGATATTTTAATTACAGCCCCAATTAAAAAATTGATGGGTCAATTACTCGCTGCTGGGATTCTTGTTGTTTTAGGAGGTGTTAGAATAAGCAGTATGTACGGTTTTTTGGGAGTAAATGAATTAAGTCCTGAAATTTCAGCTACCCTTACAATTTTCACTTTAGTGGTTATTATGAACGGGTTCAATTTGATCGATGGAATTAATTGGCTTTCTTCAGGTGTTTCTGTGGTTGTTTCGGTTTTTCTTGGGTTATGGTTTTTTGTAACTGGGCATATTGATTTGGCAATTATTTCAGCTTGTTTAATTGGTTCCCTGTTGGGTTTTATGTGGTTTAATAAAACCCCAGCTAAAATATTCATGGGTGATACAGGCTCATTAATAATAGGTCTTATTATTGGTGTTCAAACCATTTACTTTATTCAATTAAGTCCCGGATCTTCTTGGGGGTTAAATTCTGTTCCAATAGTTGCGTTTGGAGTTTTAATAGTTCCTTTATTCGACACCTTAAGAGTATTTATTTTTAGGGCATTAAAGGGTAAAAGTCCACTAAATCCTGACAAGAATCACATTCACCACAGATTGTTAGAATTAGGCTTTAGTCATATGAAGGCCTCAATCACAATTATGCTTTTTAACGCTGGCTTTGTTGTAATGGTTTATTCATTGAGAAACATAGGAAGTATTCCTTTATTAATTACAGAAATAGCTGTTGCGGGGATATTTTCATACATCCCTTCCTTAATCATTAGGTCTAAGAATTCTAGAAAAGCGCTTCAAATTGTTCATCCTGAACCTAAGAAAATTAAAAAGAAGACAAGAGGTGTTGCAAGCTGAAAAAATAGTAGCTTTCTTTTTTCTATTTTCAGCATCCATTGCTTATTCACAGCTGAATATACTTAATCACGAATTAGAGTGGATGTTTGATGAAGAACTTTCCAAAGGAGATACTTCTTGGAATTCCTTTAATAATAGTTTGGAGGCTGCTTTCGTGTTTGAAACTCTATCCTCGGATACCTTCAATGTCTCCTCTAAATACAGTTTTTTCGACTGGATTTTTAATAAGAACATTTATGGTGTAAAAAAAGAAGATTACACTTTTAGGTTAAATCCGATATTTACTGTTCAAGGTGGTGGGGATGGAGTTTATAGCACCCGTCGTGGAGGTTACGCAAGAGGAACAATTGGTAAAAAATTTAAGTGGGTAACGTCGTTTATAGAAAACAATCAATCTTTCGATCCTAGAATAACTTCTATTATAGAAGAAACAGCTGTCGCTCCTGGTGAGGCCGAAGTTAAAAACCCATTTAAGGATGCAGAATATTCAGTTTCAACAGGAGGCCTTTTATACACTCCGAGTAAGTTTTACAAGTTATCAGCCGGACACGGAAAGAATTTTGTGGGCAATGGTTATAGAAGTCTTTTGTTATCTGACTTTGCTAATAATTATCCTTTTATAAGCAATGAAATTACTATCGGTAGGGTAAAGTATACAAGTGTTGTAGCGGAGTTTATAGATTTCACAAATACGATGACTTCCGACGGATTAAAACCTAAGAAATATGGAAGTTTCCATTACTTAGATGTTTTAGCTACGAAGAAATTAAAGATTGCTTTTTTTGAGTCTGTTATTTGGGCCGGGGATTCAACGGGAAGAACTCAGATTGACGTCAATTATTTAAATCCGTTCGCATTATTCAGACCATTAGAGTATAATATCGGTTCTCCGGATAATATGCTTATCGGTTTAAATGGTAGTTGGGACATTCATAAAACCATCTCTTTGTATGGTCAGCTAATTATGGATGAAATGCATTCCGAAAACTTGTTGTTTAACCCAACTTGGTGGGCTAATAAATATGGTTACCAAGCAGGTTTAAAACTGCATAATTTGCCTATTAAAAACTTGGTTGTTTTGGGAGAACACAATATGGTAAGACCTTTTACATACTCTCATAACACATCAGCAAACAATTACGGACACAACTATAATGCTCTTGCACACCCTTATGGCGCTAATTTCAGGGAATTTATAGGGGTTGTTAATTACCGTAAGAAGAGGTTTAATTTAAACACTAGATTGGTTTATATTGCTGGAGGTGATGAACAAACTGATTCAATATCTGACGGGAAGGATATTTTTAAATCTTATGCTGACAGAGAGTTTGAAGATGGATACAAAATTGGATATGGAGTGAAGTACAATCAATTGTTTTGGGATACAAAGATTAATTACATCCTTAATCCAAAATATCTATTGATGTTAGAACTAGGTTACCAAAATAGAACAGAATGGATTGACGGATCTCAACAAAATCATCATTACCTTTATGGTGGGTTTAGAACATCATTATTCAATCTTTACTATGATTACTAAAATAAAACTGACTGGACTTTTTATTGTTTGCCTTTTCAGCCTTAATGCGCAGCAACTTTTTTATCCACTAGATCACGATGAGAACGCGTTTGTTGAAATGTACATGAGTGATTTAAATTCGAACACGCATACTTCAATCAAACCATATTTTTATGAGGATGTAAAAACTCAAATTAACATGGATTCTGTTGACTCAACAGTTACGGATACCAATCGTTTATACTTATTGCCCACTTCCAAATGGGCAAAGTTTTTAATGTGGAGTGAAAACAAGTTAATGGATGAGGATTTAGTTTACATCGATAATGATGGTTTAAAACTAAGAGGTAATATGCTTTTAGGCCTCCAGCTTGCTAGGGAATATAATATGCAAGAAACTTTTTGGAACAATACGAGAGGTTACTGGTTATCGGGTCAGGTTGGAGAAAAGGTGTTTTTCGAATCGGCTTTTTATGAAAACCAAGCAAAGATCCTTCCTTATATTAATAATTATGCGGCACAGCGTTTTGTTTTGCCTGGCCAAGGAAGGTTTAAGAGGTTTAAAGAAGTTGGGGCCGATTGGGCTTTTGCTTCTGGGGCGGTTGGTTACAAAGCCAATAAGTATTTTAAAACTTATGTTGGTCATGGAAGAAACTTCTTAGGAGATGGATACAGATCACTTTTATTAAGTGATAATTCTTTTAATTACCCTTATGTTAAGCTAGAAACAACAATTTGGAATATTAAGTATGTTAATATGTGGGCTCAGTTGAGCCACATAGGGTTTGATAATGCAGAAGATAGGAATTGGACTCAAAAATATTTAGCTGTTCACTACTTAAGTTGGAACGCTACAAAAAGATTCAATTTCAGTTTGTATGAGTCTGTTTCATGGTTAAAAGAAGATAAAGGTTTCGATTGGCAATACATGAATCCAGTGATTTTTATGAGACCTGTTGAATGGCAGAATGGTTCGGCAGATAATGTTGTTTTAGGGGCAACATCTAAGTTTAAGGTTACAGATGATGTTTCGGTATACGGACAGTTTGTTTTGGATGAGTTTAATTTTTCAGACTTTAGAAACTTTAATGGTTCTTGGAGAAATAAATATGGTGCTCAAATTGGGGTAAAAGCTTATAATCTTGCGAATGTTTATGGGTTAAGCGCACAAGTTGAATATAATGCTGTTAGGCCTTTTACTTATACTCATTTCGATAGTGCTAACGCACACACTCACATGAATGAAGCGCTTGCACACCCTTTAGGGGCTAACTTTCAAGAAGCTGTTGGAATATTGCGATATAAGTACAGAAGACATAAGTTTACAGTTAAGTACGTTTGGTCTAATGTTGGTAGAGATTCAGCTAATGTAAATCACGGAGGAAACATTTTCTTAGGTTACAATACTAATCGTTTAGATATTAATAGTGATGAAGGATTAACTGGTTATAAAGTTGGACAAGGAGTAAGCAATACACTTAGTTACATTGATGCTCGTTATGCTTTTATGGTTAACCCTCGTGCAAGACTCTATTTTGAGCTTGGAATAACAGATAGGGTATTAGCTGTGGATAATTTAGAAGATCAAAACACAAGATTTGTGTACGTTGGATTAAGAACCACGTTGAATAATTTTTATTACGATGCATTTTAACCCTGTTGAAATATTATCTGGCTTAATAAACATTAAATCTCTTAGTAAAGAGGAGCAGCCTGCGGCGGAATATATTCAAAATATTTTATCAAGTTTCGGGATCATCTACACAAGAGATAAAAATAATGTTTGGGCAACAAACAAACATTATTCTGAGGGGAAATACACCGTGTTATTAAACTCTCATTTAGATACCGTTAAACCAAATAAAGGGTATACTAAGGATCCTTACAAAGCAATTCTAGAAGAAGGGAAGCTTTATGGATTAGGCAGTAATGATGCTGGTGGAGCTTTAATTACACTTTTAGGCACCTTCATTCATTTTTTTGGAGAAGAGGACCTGCCGTTTAATTTGGTGTTTGTTGCGTCTGCAGAAGAGGAAATTAGCGGAAGAGAGGGTATGGAATATATTTACCCAAAACTTCCAAAGATTGATTTTGCAATTGTTGGAGAGCCTACTTTGTTAGATATTTCGATTGCCGAAAGAGGGTTAATGGTGCTTGATTGTAAGGCCATCGGGAAATCAGGCCATGCAGCCAGAAAGGAAGGGATTAATGCTATTACTAAAGCAATTGAAGATATAAATTGGTTTAACACTTACGATTTTCCAAATCATTCGAAAGAATTAGGTGGAATAAGCATGAGCGTTACAGTTATAAATTCAGGAAGTCAGCACAATGTTGTTCCGGCTGAATGTGATTTTGTTGTGGATGTTAGAGTGAACGATAAGTATTCTAATGAAGAAGTTTTAGCGCATATTAAATCTAATGTTAACTCGGAAGTAAAGGCAAGATCTACTCGTTTAAATTCCAGCGGGGTTAACGAAAATCATCCAATAAGAACGGTAGCCAACAAGTTAGGAATAAACACTTATGGTTCGCCAACCCTTTCAGATCAGGCACTTATGCCTTGCGAAAGTATAAAAATGGGTCCTGGCGATTCTGCAAGATCTCATACAGCAGACGAGTTTATTTTTGTTGAAGAGCTTGAACAGGCCATTCCAAAATATATCGCTGTGTTAACTCAATTAGGTGAAGAGTTAAAGGTTTCTTAAGATTAAGCTTCCGTTTTTATTCAAAAAGAGTCGCATATTTGTCTCGGATAGAAAACAAAGTCCTAACGGGATGTTAGGTGCCCTAAATGGGTTAAATGATAGCCACGCGGGATGCGAGGCTTTTTTGTTTTTAAGGAGGTTGTACTTATCATGATTTTGTTAAAATCAAGTTAAAAAAGTCAATCAGACAACGTTTTTGACTTAAAACACGTAAATTGTTTTAGTGAGATTAGCGGTAAAAATATTGTTTGGGTTGATTTTAAGTGTTTCTATAACGCTTATGCCGTTTAATTCTGCTTCGTTTGATGAAAGAGCGGATCTTGAGGAAACTATCTCATGTTGTAAAGCAGAAAAATCTGCCGAAATGGATTGCCACCAAATGGATGATGAACATCAAAATTGTGATGGCGATTGCTCCACAAGTTGCTGTTGCGTAAAAACGATTCTTAAAAACGAAAATCATATACAAGTTGCTGTTGGAACGGCTCCCTTCAAGGAGGAAGTTTTGGATACCTACAGCAGCAAATACAAGTATTTGTTCAATCAATATTTAGATAAACCGCCGATTCATTCTATTTCTTAAAAGAAACTACTTTATTCAATTTAGTATAATTTAAATAAGAAATATCATGAAAAAATATATAGCATTAGCCTTTGTGGCTATAGGATTAGGAACAACTGTTTACGCGTTTAATTCAACCGAAAATAATTCAAGTAAATGCAACTGCAGTCAAACTGAAGTTTGTAGTTGTGAAACAGCTTGTGAATGTTCTTCTTGTAAAAACTAATATTGATTTAGTTAAATAGTTTAAGGCTCCTTTGGGAGCCTTTTTTGTTTAAAAATCGAATAGGCTTTCTATTCAATTCTCCTGAAAGTCTTTAATTGTTAGAGGCCGTTGATTTTACCTTAGGTCCTAGAGGACCTCCTCCTCTAAATATCATTTCTCATCATGGGTACCCCAGGAGAGTGCGCATAAAAAAAGCGAGTTAAAAAACTCGCTCTTTTTTGCTCCCTCTCCTGGGCTCGAACCAGGGACCCTCTGATTAACAGTCAGATGC
>JAYPYW010000030.1:0-4332 GCA_038154685.1 Flavobacteriales bacterium
AAAAAATCTACATAATCTCATAATCCTAATAATCTTATGGGGTTAACAAGTAATATCATCAAAAATGTCTCTGAGAACTCTGCGTGCTCTGAGAGAGAAAAGAAGAAGTTATTAATTGATTAATCAGTTGTGAATAAAAAGCTATCGTTTTGAGAAGTTAGCCCACCATATCTTACTAATTTTACAACTATGGGAAATAAAGCGGCTATTGCTCTTTTTGGAATGTCAGGATTGTTGGTTTTGTTTGCAACTTACGCATCGTTATTACCTGATGTTTTGGAGTCAAAAGCTCAAGTTGAAATCCGTACTGATAAAGAGAGTGCTATTCAATATTTATCTTCAGCATCAGATTGGGATGATTGGTTATTTCCTGAATCGGTGAAAAAGATGGATGATTGGAAAACATTATCTGCTGGTAAAGCTTCAGGAGAGGGAAGTGTGATAAAGTGGTTTAGTGAAGCAATGGGAGATGGTGGATTGGAGATTAAATCTATTGATGACAATAAAATAGTTTTTGAAAGGATTTCAGATAATAATGCTTTCAGGGATAGGGGGTATTTAAGTTTTCAGGAGACTGAATCTGGCTTGTTAATTTCAATGTTAGATTCTTTAGATATTTCTACCAATTTTATAGCTCGTTATGAAGCGCAGAATGAAGCTTATATGAAAATGATTGATTCCAGTAATTTAGAGGTTTTAACAAGGTTAAAATTAATACTTGAAGCTAAGCGATGAAAAGTATTGGTGAGCAAATAAAGTTTGATAGACCAAGTAAAGATGAGCTAGTTGTTGAAATAACTCCGAGCTTACCGAAGGTTAAGTTTACTACTTTGTTAATGTGGGGGATTGCCTGGACACTTTGTGGATTGATTATTATTACTTCTTTGTTTACTTACGAATTTAAAAAGGAAGAATACTTAATGGTAGGGATATTCTTGATTTTTTGGACTTATTTTGAGATAAAGGTTGTTCACGCGATTAGATGGAACAAGTTTGGAAAAGAAGAATTAAAATTCAATCAAGAAGAATTCTCTTATTTGAAATCGATCAATGGGAGAGGTTTCCCAAATGTTATAGAAAAAGATAAGGTGTCTGGTTTCGTTTTCGCTGAAGACACTGAAAGAGGTTTGTGGAGTGATATTAATAAATCGGCATGGTTTGTAGGAGGAGAGGTAGTTCAATATGAGGTTGAGGGATCTGTGAAAAGAGTTGGTATGAAACTTTCTAAGGAAGATGCAACGCAATTAATTAGCCTTTTAAATAAAATGCTCAAGTAAATGCTTAATCAATTACACGTTCAAAATTTTGCACTTATTGAAGATATTACCCTGAAGTTAGAAAAAGGGTTTAATATTATTACTGGTGAAACAGGAGCTGGGAAGTCCATTTTACTTGGCGCATTAGGGTTGTTAAGTGGTAAAAGAGCAGAGACTTCGGTTGTAAGAGAAGGTGCTAAAAAGTGTATCATTGAGGGAGAGTTTAGTCTTGGTGATTATGGCCTTGAAGAATTTTTCGTTGCTAAAGATTTAGATCTTGAGGAACCAACATTTATAAGGAGGGAGGTTTCTTCTTCTGGTAAATCAAGAGCTTTTGTAAATGACACACCAGTTAATCTATCTGTATTAAAAGAACTAGGAGAGTTAATAATAGATGTTCATTCACAGCATTCCAATTTGATATTAAATAATCCTGAGTTTACTTATAACCTTTTGGATGGTTTTGGTAAACAATCAGACGAGATAAAAGAGTACCAAATAGGTTATTCGGAATGGATTGAATTAAAAAATGAATTAAGTATTCTTGAGGAGAGACAAAATCAAGAAAAATTAAACTTAGATTTTAATCAGTTTCAATTAAACGAGCTTACAACAGCTCAATTAAAGGAAGGCGAGCAAGAGGAGCTAGAAAGAGAATTTGAGATATTAAATAATTCTGAAGAGATTAAAAGTAGTTCATCAATTGTTGTAAATAACATCTTGTATAACAATGGGTCTGTCCAAGAATTATTGCAGGATGCTGAGGCTGCTTTAGAGAAATTGTCAGCTTTTGATGAAAGCTACTCAGAAAACAAGAATAGAGTTAGTTCTGTTTTAATTGAAGTAAAAGATATTGCTGAGGAGGTTGAACAGAAAGTTGGTTCCTTATCATCAGATAGTTTTAGAGTTGATGAAATCGATGAAAGGCTAAGCTTACTCTTTAATCTTCAAAAGAAGTTTAATGTTGCTTCTGTTGAGCAATTGATTGAAAAGAGGTTAGCTTTAGAATCAGCTGTTAACCTTGTTACAGGTGGGAGTGAGGAGATTGAAAAAATTAAAGGAAGAATTGTAGCTCTAGAATCCATCCTAAAAAATCAAGCTAAAGGTATAACTCAAGGCCGTAAGAAAGCTGCTGAAAAAATAGCGAAACTAGTTGTAGAAGATTTAAAGTTAATGGGGATCTCTCAGGCTCAGTTTCAATTTAATTTTGAGGTGGCATCATTAAATAAATGGGGTAGCGATAAAATAGATGTACAATTTTCAGCTAATAAAGGAAAATCCCTTGGTAAAATAAGTAAAACAGCCAGCGGAGGAGAGTTATCAAGGGTAATGTTGAGCTTAAAAAAGATAATGAGTTTGCAGGTAGCTCTTCCTACAATTGTTTTTGATGAGATTGATACAGGAGTTTCAGGAGAGGTAGCCGATCAAATGGGATTAATAATGAAGCAAATGGGGAAGGAAATCCAAGTTTTAACTATTACTCATCTTCCTCAAATAGCTGCTAAAGGTAACGCTCATTATAAGGTGTATAAATCACACGATAGCGAGTTAACCACATCTAACATCAACAAGCTAGGAAAACAAGATAGAATATTAGAAATTGCACAAATGCTAAGCGGATCTGAAATAACGAGTGCAGCTAAACAAAATGCAATAGAGCTTATAGGGTAGTATTATTTTGCTTCCTCTTGTTCGATAGCTCTTTTTAAAACTAATCTTATGTAGTTACTCAAAGATCTTTCGTCTTTGTCTGCTAGTTCTTGAAGTTTTGCCTTTGTTTCTTCGTCTATTCTTACAACTAAAGATGTCATAATAATAAAAATTTTAGTTGGATAGATTACGTAGGTTTTTCGGGTGGGTTACGGTTTATTACGTATTATTTTAAAGTATTACAAAATTTTCCATTGTTATGAAATGTTATTTTTGGTCAACTTTAATGATTTTTCCGTTTCTTACCACTTTAACAGAAAGCAGTTTTCCCTTACTATCGTATTTAAAAATTTTACCATCTACTAAGAAACCATTTTCAAATTCTCCAACTTTAGTTTTGTTACCATACCTATCCTTAAATTCATGGAATCCATTACCGTCAAATGGATTGGCAGGCTTAGTTTCTTTTTGAGCTGTTCTTATTTTAGAGCTATCAATTGCTGATTCCTCTTCTTCAATTTTAACAACCTCTTCTATTACAGGTTTTGGGGCAACAATAGCTGGTCCGGCTTTGTATCTTTCGGTATTAGGAGATCCATCTTTATTGTATTCAGCAAGGTCGCCAGTTTCATTTCCTCCTTCCCAAGTTCCAATTAATCTTGGTTTCCCATTTTCGTGGAAATAAGTTTGTTTCCCGTTTTTTAGTCCTTGAATATTGTAATTAAATACGTTTTTAGGATTTCCGTTTCTGTAGTACATTTTATACTCACCTATCCATCTATTATTCCTCCAAGTTCCCTGCTCGCGAATATTTCCGTTTTTATAATAGAAAGTAGCTTCTCCATCTGCCACACCATTAACATAGTTAAGGGTATGTTTTATTTTACCATTGTTAAAGTAAAAAGTCCATTTTCCATCTTTCTTATTGTTAATGAAATTTCCCTCTTCAATTTTTTGATCATCAGTGTATCCTGGTAAACGTTTTTCTTTATTGGTGAAAACCCAATAACCCTGTTTTCTGTTCTGGTCGTCGGTTTTATTTTTCTCTCCTCCTTGAGCTTCAGCCAAAAAAGAAAGGTTTAAAGAGAAAATCAGGATCAATATGAGATTTAAGTGCTTTTTCAAAATAATATCAGTTACCGTTTAAACTCTTTTTTCGCTGATAATGTTTCATTATTTAGCTTTTAAAATTGAGCCGTCTCTAACAATTTTACCTTCATCTAATAGACTTCTTATTAAGCTAATAGTTGTTTCCCGTGGTAAACTACTTTTAGTCACTAATTGTGCCAATTCTTGAGGGTGAGATTTAATTAACTGGAATACAGTGTCTTTCTCGGAATTGTTGCCTTCCGAATAATTACATATTTCACAATTTCCGCAATTGGTTTTTGGGGTTTCATCGAAATAGAAAAGAATGCTGTTGCTC
>JAYPYW010000030.1:4342-14187 GCA_038154685.1 Flavobacteriales bacterium
CATATTCGATTAATGAGTTGAGTTGATGCAGAGCGACTTCTTTTCTTGATTCAAGTGATTCTTTTGGAATAAGAATGTTTTTAGAGGAAACTCTAGGAACGGCGAAAAAAACCTTCGGTAAAAAGTTTTGTTGCTGGTAATGAATAACATTAGTTTTTTCAAGAATTTCTAATCCTTTCTTAACCTGATTAACCGAGGATTGTAGGACTTCAGAAAGATGTCCTTCACTGATTTTAACATGATTGTTAAATAAACCAGTGTAAGAACGGAGAAGAGCAGATAGTAAATTTGATTGAAACCCTGATCGACTTAGGATTCTTTCAATTTCTCGTCGGTCTTGCAAGATCATTAATTTTGAACTCGCCGTGACATCCTCTGAAAGAAAAAGATATCCCGCGTTTTCTAAGATTTTGATTGCATAATGAATAGATAAAGGGTGCAGTTCCAAGTGTTTTGCAAACTCCTTTAAATCCATTGGGATGCCTTCGTTTTCTCCGGCTCCAATTGCTACTTGAGCATTATTGGCAATTGATTGATATACATCGCCAATAATTTTTCTATTAGGAAACCTATAGTTTACTAGGTTTTTGATATTCTGGATATCATTTCTGTTGAAAAATAATGCGGCGCTAGATGGTAAACCATCCCTTCCTGATCTACCTGCCTCTTGATAGTATTCTTCTAAAGAATTAGGTAAGCCATAATGAATTACAAATCGCACATCTGGTTTGTCTATTCCCATTCCAAATGCGTTCGTAGAAACAATGATTCTGGTTTTGTTAGCTTTCCATCTTGTTTCAATATTCTTCCTTTCAGCAACTTCAATTCCTGCGTGGTAATATTCGGCGGATATTCCTTTCCCGTTCAGTTTTTTCGTTATTTCTTCACAAGTTTTCCGGGACCTGATGTAAATTATTCCGCTACCTTTTAAAGTTCCTATATGGTGTAGGATTGCTACGGTTTTGTTTTCAGTATGGTGGGTTGATAAAAAGATGTTTTCTCTTCTAAAGCTATTCCGGACAACATTTTGTTTTTTGAAATCCAATTGTAACTGAATGTCATTAGCTACTTTTTTTGTAGCTGTTGCAGTTACTGCAATAACAGGGCTATCCGGTGAGATTTCCCTTACTTGTGTTACCATTCTGTAGGCAGGTCGGAAGTCATGTCCCCACTGTGAAATACAATGTGCTTCATCTACAGCAATGAAGTTAATCTTCATTTGCTTAAGCCTTTCTTTAACAAAAATGGTTTGGAGCCTTTCAGGGCTTAAGTATAAAAATTTTGTACCGCCGTAAACGCAGTTATCTAAAGCATAATCCATCTGTTTCGGACTCATGCCTGAGCTAATGAATTCGGCTTTAATTCCTCTTTTTTTAAGGTTTACCACCTGATCATTCATCAAAGCAATTAACGGAGAAATAACAATACAAATTCCAGGTTTAATTAAGGCAGGAATCTGATAGCATATCGATTTACCAGCCCCTGTGGGTAATAAACCTATAACATCTTTACCTTCCAGGGCTTGATGGATAATAGTTGCTTGAGATGGACGAAATGAATCGTACCCCCAATATTCTTTTAATATTTCTAGGGGTTGGTTATTCATCCAAATGGTTTAAAATGAATTTTATACGTTCTTCAATATTAATTTTGGGAACAACTATTGGCTGATATTTCAAGGATGAATAAGCTTGATTAATTGCTTGGTACAACTTTTCGGCATCTTCAAACGATTCTCTTCTCTCATTATCTGTTGCGTATATCTCTTTCCAGGGAGGAAGAATAAATACATGGGAATAGCGTAAAGTTTCCGAATGAGTGATTAACTCATCGAATAAAATTTGATTTCCATGATTCATGTATCCTATAATATCAGGTATCCCGCGATCATAGAAAGTTAAATCTTTAGATGCTTCGTTAAAATGATGAATTTGTTTATTCAAAACCAACTTGGAAAACCCCGTAACATCATCCCAAGGGACCTTGTTAGAGCTAATAGTCAGTTGCTCTTTTATCATTTCTCGAGCAACTTCATAAAAAGTTGAGTGGCCTTTATTACTCAAAGCGTTAACCAAACTAGTTTTGCCAGTTGCTGGTCCGCCTGTTATCACCACTCTTTTCATAGTAGTAAATTTACCAAACTTTCATGATTATTGTTTTTTGTATTACTTTTTCTTCTCCAACAAAAAACTATTTTTGAATTTTAGGGAAAACTATAAACCTATGAGAAAGGCATTAATCGTTGAGGACGAGAAACATATTGTTGAGCTTTTAACTATCCATTTACAAGATTTGCATCTTGAAGTAGATAGTGCTAATAATGGTGTGGCGGGACTTGAAAAAGGTTTGTCTGGGGATTATTCTGTTATAATTCTAGATATAATGATGCCAGAAAAGGATGGGATTGAAGTTTGTAGAGAGCTAAGAGGAGCTGGTGTTCAAGCACCGATTTTAATGCTTACTGCTAAATCTGAGGAGTTTGATAAGGTTTTGGGATTAGAACTTGGGGCAGATGATTATTTAACAAAGCCATTTAGTGTAAGAGAATTAATTGCCAGAGTAAAAGCCTTGCTGAGAAGGTATGAGGCTTTCCAAAAGCCAGTTGAAAAACAAGATGGTATTGAGGTTGATGGGTTAGAAATTAGTTTGGAAAAAAGAAAGGTTAAGCTAAACGGTGAAACATTGGATTTAACACCAAAAGAGTTTGATTTACTTTATCTACTTGCCAGCAACCCAGGTAAGAGTTATTCCAGAGAGGATTTGTTAAAGCAGGTTTGGGGATATGATTTCTCAGGTTATGAACATACTGTTAATTCGCATGTGAATAGATTAAGAGCCAAGGTTGAAAAGGATCCGAATAATCCCGACTTTATAAAAACGGTTTGGGGAATAGGATATTCATTTAAAGAATAGAGAAGTAGATATGGCAAGATTTAAATCCCTTTATTGGAAAATATCAAGTGTGTTTTTAATCCTAATGGTAGTTGTTGGGGGTGTTTATGTATATGTAACTGCAACAGCTGCAAGTGATTTTTTCAAAACCACAAAACAAAAATTAAATAGGGAGGTAGCTGGTGAGTTATTAAATGACGTGCCCGTGTTCTTAAATGACTCTTTAAACGAAAATGCAGTTAAAAGGATCATGGATCATCATATGGAGGTGAACCCAACTATTGAAGTGTATGTTTTAGATAAGGATGGGAAAATTTTAACATATGATGCGCCTCCAGAGAAAATTAAAAAGTCGCATGTTTCACTAGTTCCAATCAGAGAGTTTTTAAAAGGAGAAGAGACAGCGGATTATATATTAGGAAATGATCCCAAAGCACCTGATGCTTGTAAAGTGTTTTCTGTTGCGCCTGTTATTGATGGAGAAGATACCAAAGGTTATGTTTACGCAATCTTAGCAAGTGAAAAGTACGATGACGTAAGTACTATGCTGATGAGTAATTTTATGTATAAAGTTGGTGTTGAAACATTCATAATAACTGTAGTTTTTGCAATAATAATAGGGTTAATTTCTATTAGATATTTAACAAGGAATTTTAAAGTAATTGAGGATGGGGTAGCTCGATTTAGAAGTGGGGATTACAATAACCAAATCGAATTAAAATCTCAAGGGGAATTTACTCATTTAGCCGATTGTTTAAATGAAATGGCAACAACTATTTCTGAGAATATTGATCAGCTTAAATCTATTGAAAAGCTGAGAAAAGAATTGGTGGCAAATGTTTCTCATGATCTTCGAACTCCCATAGCCATTACTCATGGGTACATAGAGACTTTGTTGATGAAAAACAATACCATGAACGCAGAAGATAGGGAGCGCTTTTTAAAAATTGTTTTGAACTCAACAGAGAATCTTGAAAAACTAGTGGCCGATTTATTTGAATTATCGAAGTTGGAAAGCGAGAAGGTGGAGTTAAAGTTAGAAGAGATCAGTTTATGTGAATTTGCTCACGATATATCTAACAGGTATAAGATCTTGGCTGAGAAAAAGGGAGTGGATTTTGAAGTGAATGCTTCTGAGATGGGAACTGTAAAGGTTGATGTAGCTTTAATGGAAAGAGTAATTCAAAACCTTGTTGATAATGCCATAAAGTTTACGCCACAAGGTGGTACGGTAGCTGTGGATATTGTAAAAAATAAGGGCGCTTTCCAGGTGAGTATTTCCGATACAGGAATTGGTATTGGAGAGCAATCGCTTCCATTTGTTTTCGATAGGTATAAAAAGTTAGATTCTGATAGTAAAAATGATACTGGTGCCGGATTAGGTTTGGCAATTGTTAAAAGGATTTTAGAGTTACACGGTATTGAAATTTCTGTATCTTCATCTAAAGATGAAGGGACTAAGTTTTTTTTCGAAATTGAAAAGGCTGCTTAATACAGGCAACCCTTAACTATAACCTTCGTTAAGTTTAAGGAATGAAGAATGTTTTTCTTGCTATAGTGTCACTACTTGTATCTCTTACAGGATGTAAGAAGGACGATTTTATTGGCCCTGAGATTATTGATGATGCTATTGCTGAGGAGGTTACAGCCGCAAATCATTATTATTCTCAAATATATCAAATAGTAAGTTCAGAGGTTGAGTTATTGAGTATTGAGGCTTCTGGCGATTTGATGCCTGATTCCATCCAAGCTAGTATTGCTGATCCATGTGCTAATATTATTTATCATATGGATGAATCGGAGACATATGTCAGCGATCTTATTATATTTTATGAAGACACCACTTGTTACTCAAGTGGAGTGCAGAAAAAAGGTGTTTTAAGAGTTCATTTGACGGGGCCTATTGAATATGTAGGTACAGAAATGATTATAATTCCTGAGAATTTTTCCATTAATGGAGATAGGATAGAAGGAACTATTAATGTTGAATCGTTAGGTTTTACGTCTGTTTTTCAATTGGCTTTTTCTGAAAAAATTATTGATGGAAAAATCACACTAAATAATTACCAAGATTTTACATGGAATTCAAACTCTACAATTCGAATAGATATTGTAACTAATCAGTTTATATATAATTCGAACGCCCGAGGATTAAGTAGAACGGGAAGAGAGTATAAAACCCAAACTTTATTTCCGCTAAAAAGAACAGTAGATTGTAAATACTTCCAAGAGGGAGGGCTTAAGTTAAATTCTAATTGGGGCTTAGATCAAAACCTAAATTACGGTAATGGAGATTGTGATAATGAATCCGATTTATGGCAAAATGGAAGTTTTAAGTTATTAGAACTACCTTAATTATCCATAGGTGCTGTATAGCCACTACAATTCATTTCAAATTTAATTCTCTCAGCCTTTTTAAACGTTACATCCCATTCACCATTGTATTTAATTTTAACAGGAAGGTATTCTTCAAATTGATATTTTAACTCGATAAACATTTTAATATCAAATGAAAACATTGAATTTTTATCTTTTAAGGCATATGTCCTTGCAATAATATTCATAGTTCTCCTATCATAGAAGGTGATTAGTTTTGTGATTACAACTTTATTTTCCGATACATTTTCTTTTTTAATACATGAAAACTTGTAACAAGGAATCGTATCTCTGAAAAATGTTTTTTCCAAAGTGAAATCGTAAAATTTAGCCATTTTATCATCAAAGATATTTAGCTTTTTACCTATCAATGGAACGCCTTTAACACCTGTGCCAGGAGAGAAAATAAATGTTTTTAGCTTTTCCTTGTACTTGTCTTTTGTGGATAGTCCCCTCATTTTGTTTTGATCATAAGGGTCTCCAACAAAATTATCTGTAGAATACGCTCCTTTTGGGAAAAACACCTTGTCGAACATTTCAGCTGTAAAGTATTTATGCTCTCCATTTCTTTTATATACTTTACCGTCAGTATTTTCCGATTGAATTTTGATCCATCCAACCTTACCATTACTAATGTGCGAAGCTTCCCTATTTAGCTGAGCAGCTTGGGTCCATTTTTTATCGAAAATCAACACTTCATTTTCGGATTTATGGGGGAACATTTTTAAGTTTTTAAAAGCTCTGTAAAAACTAGTGTCAGTTTTAGTCATTCTTATGAAGTCATTTACATCAAAGCCTTTTTTATAGCTTATTGCAACAGTGTCCACTTGAGCCGTGTCGAGCATGAATTGCCCATGGGAGTACAAACTAAGAATAGCGATAAATACAGTTAATTTAAAGCCTAATTGGTATGTCTTTAAGGGCTGTGGCATATGCAAAGCAATTTTAATGAAAAGAATACTAGGAGGGAAGCTTTTAGTTATGTTTTTTACTTGTATGGTTGTTATAAAATCGAACGCTTACAATAAAAAATGGCTGAAGAAAACTTCAGCCATTTTAATGTTTTGATATATGAATTAATAATTACCCAGCAGTAACTACTTCATCAATTTTAACTTTTTCACCTGACTTGTAAACATCAATTAAGTTTAAAGTATCTCTTTCTAATACTACGAAATCAGCTCTGTATCCTTTTTTGATGTATCCATATTCATTATCGATTCCCATGAACTCTGCAGGGTATCTAGATGACATCTTTAAAGTTTCAGCTAATTCGATATTAGCTTCTTTGAAGCAGTTTTGAACTGAATCCAACATAGAAACTGCAGATCCCGCTAAATTTCCCGTTTCAGTTAAGTACATACCATCTTTGAAGAAGATTTTAAACTCATCAATTTCAAAGTTGTTAACCGGGTGCTTAACGAAAGAAGCATCAGAAACTAGGAAAAGTTTTCCTTTCTTCGCTCTGTGTGCAATTCTTACAGAAGCATAGTTACAGTGAACACCATCAACAATAATTCCACCATAAACATTGTCTGGAGAATCTAAGAAAGCACCAACTAGTCCTGGAGCTCTACTTGTAAACTGAGACTGTGCATTATATAAGTGAGTAACTTTAGTAACACCAGCATCAAAAGCTTTCATAGCTTGCTCGTATGTACAGTTACTATGTCCAGCAGAAACTGGAATTCCAGCTTCAACTAACATTTTAATATGCTTTTCTTTAACTACTTCTGGCGCACAAGTTAAAATCTTAATTACACCTTTTCCGTGTTCAATTAATTTTTCAATCTCGTAATCCGTAGCTTCTCTAATAAAATCTAAAGAGTGGGCTCCTTTTTTCTCTGGGTTGAAGTATGGTCCCTCAACATGTAAACCAATAACTCCAGAATCAGGATCTTGCATCATCTCCTTAACAATAGCACATTGTGCAATAATATTGTCTAAAGAAGTTGAAACTAGGGTAGGTAGTAGGGCTGTAGTACCAAAGTCAAGGTGAGCTTTGTTGGAAACTTTGTAGTTTTCGATCGAAGATTCTTGTGTGTAGAACGCTCCACCACCACCATTTACTTGCAAGTCGATGAACCCAGGAACTAATAAAGCTCCTTTTAAATCAATAATGTTATCGTACCCAACTAGGTTACTTTTGTGTACGACCTTCTTGATTTTGTTCCCCTCAGTAACAACGGCGCGGTTACCGACAAACGTCTCACCGTTGAAAATTGAGCAGTTAGTAAATACTTGTGTCATTTTGTTCTTGTTTTCCTAAGCAGCCAAATTTCCGATTATTTACGATACTTATCAAGTTTTTTGGCAATTTTATTGCTAAAGAATTACAAGCTTTAGACGAACCCTAATTATTTGTCTACTAATTAGCTAGGATGCAGGCTTCCAATTAGTTGTTTTAACAAGTGTTTCGAGTTCTTTTATGAATTTTTTTAGATTTTCAGGAACCCTAACCCTAGCTTTAATTTCTTTCTTAATAGATGTTTTATTGAAGGTTAAAATTGTACTTGGAGCATCCATTAATAGTTTGTCATCATACTTATCTTCTAAATTTTCAACCTGTAGAGTTTCAATTTTCTTTTCTAAGTCTGTAAGTTGGCTTTCCGATAATTTTCCTGTGCTAGGAACCCTTACTATAGCATTCGCCTTTGGAGTAATACTCATTTTTCCATCTGTGTAAAAATTAACGGTGTAAATAGGGCAAGGGCCCAAGCACTCTGTTTTCTTCATGGTTAAAAGGAGCTCACTAACTTTTACTTCTTTGTTTGATTTACAGGCCGTAAAAAACAAAGGCAACACTAAAAGTATTGCCTTTGCTATGTTTTTGAATTTCTTCATGAATTATCTTTTTCCTTGTTGTTTAGCTTGGATCTCTTCGATCTTCTTTTGCCAACGTGATTTTTGCATCGGCTGTTTCATTTGATTCTCAATTTTTGCCAAAATTGCTTTTTCATCAATAATGAAACGCTTGATAACAATCGTTTGTGCAATTGTAATAACGTTGGCTAAAAAGTAGTAAAAACTTAAACCTGCTGCGTAATTGTTAAACATGAATAACATGAAAACAGTCATTAAGTTCATCATTACCTTCATGTTCTTTTGAATCGCTTCTTGCATTTCACCTCCTCCAGACTGTGATGGAGTCATTTGTTGGTTGTAACGCATGTAAAAGAACATCGAAACTGCCATCAATAAAGTGAAAATACTAATGTGATCGCCATAAATTGGAATGGAGAAACCAAGACCAATAAAATCATCAACAGAAGATAAATCATCAGCCCAAAGGAAACCTTGGTGTCTTAATTCAATTGATGAAGGGAATAAACGATATAAAGCAATTAATATAGGCATTTGGAGTAAAGCTGGAATACAACCAGCGAGTGGATTCACTCCAGTTTGTTTGTAAAGGGCCATGGTAGCCTGCTGCTTTTTCATAGGATCAGCATCCTTGTTTTCCTCATTTAACTTTTCTAATTGAGGTTTAATTACCCTCATTTTAGCAGAGCTTAAGTAGTTCTTGTAAGTAATTGGGAAAAGTAAAAGCTTAATGGCAAAAGTTAACAGTATAATTCCAATACCAATTGAAACCCCTAAGTATTCAAGGATTAACTGGAAGATAGGGTAAAGCACATATTGGTTAACAGCACGGAAGATTCCCCATCCTAAGTTAATCTGATCTTCTAATTCAAGCTCACCTTCCTCAATTGATGCTAATAAATCAAAATCGTTTGGACCAAAGAACCATTTGAAATCATAATAGTTATCCTTGCTAGAACTGTAATCTAATTTAGTAGTCGCTAAATATTTTTTCAAGTAAGTTGAGTCCTCGTCGTTGTAATCAATCTTCATGAATGGCTTATTCAATGCCCCTCCTTTAGCGATTAATACATTCGAGAAAAACTGTTGTTTGAAAGAAATCCAATCTGTTTTAAACTCAGCAACATCATCATCATTTCCTCTTTCGTTTAACCAGTCATATCCATCCTCTTGAGAGTGCCAGAAGACCGATGCACTTTGACGTTCGATGCTTAAACTCTTTTCAATAGAACCTGGCTTTTGCATCCATTCAAAGGATAATCCTCCATCGATTGGTTCAATTGATTTTTCTAACCCAACTACATTGATATTAAAATCAACTAAGTAATCATTGGCATTTAGGGTATAAACATATTCTATTTTCCCTTCTCCATTATCTGATGCTAAGGTAAAAGCAATACTGTTACTTCCTTCAGTTACCTTAAGTCCATTTTTTGATGCTTGGAACTTATAATCAGTAGATGATTTATCACTTCCTTGATTTTTAAATTTGATAACCTGACTGTTTCCTTCTCCTTCAAAAATGGTTAATTCTCCAGTACGATTATTGTGATAATCGTCATAAGAACGATATTCCTTTAAAACAGCTTTAGAAACGTAGGCTCCATTAGAGTTGACATATAATCGGATTTTATTGTTTTCGATTATTATTTCTTCGTTCTGTTGATTTGCAGATCCAGCGAAAACTCCGTGCTCTTTAACAAGCTCTTCATTTTTGAATTTAATTCTCAAGCGCTCTTCATCTGAAAGAGTGG
>JAYPYW010000030.1:14197-35946 GCA_038154685.1 Flavobacteriales bacterium
GTCGTTAGGATCGCCTAAAGTAGGAGCGATTACTTCTTTTACGTCAACTTTTGGTTGATTAGCAGCTTTAATTGAATCTTGTTTTGCAATTTCTTGTTGTGCAATAGCTTCTCGCTGAGCGAATTCCTCTTGTTGTGATGATTGGAAGAAGTAAAACCCAATAAGGATTCCAGCAATTAATACCCAACCTGTAACTTGATTTCTATCCATTAATTAAAATCTTCAAATTTATTAAGCATTTTCAAGTGCTACCCTTACAAACTCTATGAACAGTGGGTGAGGGTTAGCAACGGTACTTTTATACTCTGGGTGGAATTGAACTCCAACAAAATATGGATGATCTGGGATTTCAACTACTTCAACTAAACCAGTTTCAGGGTTAATTCCAGAAGCCATCATACCTGCTTTTTCAAAATCTTCTTTGTAAGCACTGTTAAATTCGTAACGGTGACGGTGTCTTTCTGAGATCTCAGTGGTTCCATATGCCTTGTGTGCAAAAGAACCTTCCTTTAAAGTACAAGGGTAAGCACCTAATCTCATAGTTCCTCCTTTTTCTTGAACTTGTTTTTGTTCAGCCATTAAATCAATAACAGGATGTTTAGTTCTGTCATCATGTTCTCTTGATGATGATTCTAAACCAAGAACATTTTTGGCAAATTCAACAACTGCAACTTGCATTCCCAAACAAATTCCAAAGAAAGGGGTTTTGTTTTCACGAGCGTATTTAACAGCGGCAAGTTTTCCAGAAACTCCTCTTTCTCCAAAACCTGGAGCGACTAAAATTCCGTTAAGGTGTCCAAGTTTACTTTCAGCATTATCATCGTTAATGCTTTCGGAATGGATCCATTCTAATTCTACAGAACATTCATTGTGGGCTCCTGCATGAATAAACCCTTCGGCAATTGATTTATATGAATCCTTTAACTCAACGTATTTTCCAACTAATCCAATTTTTACTGAATTTTTTGGGTTTTTAAGTTTAGTTAAAAATGTTTTCCAAGTGGTTAAAGCAGGTTCGTCGCCAACTTCTAATGCTAATTTCTTTAGAACAACCTGATCCAGTTTTTCTTCCATCATTAATAATGGAACATCGTAAATTGTTTCAGCGTCTAATGAAGCTATAACAGCTTCAGTTTCAACATTACAAAATCTTGCAACTTTATTTCTAACATCCTGCGGGATTTCATGCTCTGCTCTACAAACTAACACATCTGGTTGCAAACCATATTCCAATAGCTTTTTAACCGAGTGTTGAGTTGGCTTAGTTTTTAACTCTCCTGATGCCGCTAAGTATGGGATTAACGTAAGGTGAATAACTAAAGAGTCTTTTCCTAGTTCCCATCTTAACTGACGAACAGCTTCGATGTAAGGCAATGATTCAATATCTCCAACAGTTCCTCCAATTTCTGTGATTACGAAATCCCAATTACCATTTTCGCCTAATAATTGGATGCTCGATTTAATCTCATCGGTGATATGAGGAATGATTTGAACTGTTTTTCCTAAGTATTCTCCTTTTCTTTCTTTGTTAATAACGCTTTGGTAAACTCTACCAGTGGTAATGTTATTAGCCTGAGAGGTAGGAACACTTAAAAAACGTTCGTAATGCCCTAAGTCTAGATCGGTTTCAGCGCCATCATCGGTAACAAAACATTCTCCATGCTCATAAGGATTAAGAGTTCCTGGATCCACATTAATATATGGGTCGAGCTTTTGAATAGTTGCCGAGTATCCTCGTGCTTGTAATAATTTGGCTAATGAGGCAGAAACGATTCCTTTTCCTAAAGAAGAGGTTACTCCACCTGTTACGAAAATGTACTTAGTGTTGGACATTGATCTGTTACGTTTAACAGGGTACAAAAATACTAAGAAAAATGCAGGGAGACCTTAAATTTAATGATGTGATTTTGACTAACTTTTCAACAACGCAGATTTATTTTTCCAAGAAGAAAAATTTGGTGAATTCAATGAAGAATTTTAAACACTAATTCCTTCAGCAGTTCACCGTCGGTTGAGCTAGTGTTTCCATAGCCTTTTGCTTTTAAATCATATTCATTTAAATGAGATATGATATTGAATAACTGACGCTTAGTGTAGTTTCTTTTCCCTGTTGCGTAATCTTTTAAAAAGAATTTGTTTACACCAATAGTTTTAGCAACAACATCAGGATTGTCTGAAGGAGCAAAGTAAATCCCCATTATCTTTGAAAATAATCGGTACAAACTTGGGATGGTCACAACGATAGGGTAGTTTTTTTCGTTCGCTCCAAAGTGATTAACAATTCTGTTGGCCTTTACAATATCTCGGTTAGCAAGGGCAGAGCTTAGTTCGAAAAGGTTATAATCTTTACTAATCCCAATGTTTTGCTCAATTATTTCGGGCGTGATTATTGAGTTTTTGGGAAGAGAAATAGAGAGTTTTTTTAGCTCATTTGCAATTTTAGCCAAGTCGTTTCCTAAAAACTCAGATATTAAAACGGCAGACTTTTCAGAAATTTGAAGTTTTTCACTAGTCACTTGATTAACAATCCATGCAGGAATTTGATTGTCGTAAAGTTTCTTAGATTCTAGGACTTCAATTTCTTTGCTAAACTTTTTAACTACCCGAGCGTCTAACTTTTTTCCTTTATAGGAAAAGATAAGAATTGTTTGTTTTTGCGGGTTTTGAGAGTAAGAGATGAGTTCATCAAACTTTTTAAAGTTTTGAGCTTCTCTTACCGAGATAACCTGATGGTTCCCCATCATTGGGAATCTTTTTGCAGAGTTAACAACCGTTTGCAAGTCGGTGTCTTTTCCGTAAAGTATTGTTTGATCGAAATCCCTGGCAGATTCATCAATAATTTTAGTGGTAGCAAATTTTTCAACTAAATCAATAAAGTAAGGCTCTTCTCCATGAAGGAAATAAATAGGTTTAAAGTTTCCTTTAGCAATATCTTTTATGATGTTTTGATAGCTCATTTTGCTTAGCCAAAGTTGTTGGATAAATCTCTAAAAACAAAAAAACGCAACAATTACTTGTTACGTTTTTTAAACAATTTTTTGCAGTGGTTATTTGAAAATAACAGTGCATTCATGTGTTCTTGTTCCGTCAGATCCATGATCTGAAGAACTTGCGACTTCAGCATCACTTGGGGTAATGGTTACCGTAGAGTCTCCTGAGGAAACAACTAAAGAATCAAAAAATGAAGAGCAATCGTAAATTTCAAAGTCTCCTTCTTCTGAGGAGTAGGCAATCTTTTTAGAGTCTTCAGCATTTACGTTTACAGTGTCAACTAAAGAATTGTCACTAAAAATTTCAACGTGGATTTGATTTTTCGTGTTGTTCTTAATAAAACCGTGATACTCTGTAGTATCTTTTGTACACCCTATAGCCAATAGGGTAGTAGCAGCAAGTGCTAGATTGATTGGTAATTTCATAAGTTAAATTAGTTTGGGACTACAAAGATAGCCAATACAAATGTTGGATGCTAAAAGAACTTTTTAACATTCTGTTAACCTAGAAATCTTCATTAACTCCAAGACCGAATAATGAAAAATCATATTTTGTTGGGTCGGAAGGGTCTAGTTTTTTTAAGTTATTTGTGATTTCTTCAACCGCTTTCCAATCGTTTTGTTTTCTGGTAAGTAGGTTTAATGAGCGGCCAATATTACTTGTGTGAACATCAAGTGGTAAATGTAAAAGGCTCGCTGAAACCTTGTTGTTCCAAATTCCAAAGTCTACATTAAATTCATCCTTTCTAACCATCCATCTGAAATACATACAAATTCTTTTTGCAGCAGATCCTTTTAAGGGGTCGGGTAGGTGCTTTAAGCTTCTATCTTTAAATGCGTTGAGGAAAAAGTCTTGTTTGAATTGACTTAAAACTTCCTTTTGCGATGGTGTTTTTTGGAAGGCTTTTTCAAAGTAATTCCCTAAGGTTTTATGTGATTTATATAGGTTTTGTAGGGCGAAACAAAAAGTTATGCAATCATCGCTATTAAAAGTTCGATGGACAAAACCATCAAAATTTTTTAAATCATTAGAGGAGAAGTTAGAAATGAAATCAAATGGATTGTGGTCCATTCTTTCCATTAAACTTTTTGCATTTTTAATAATAGATTTTCGATTACCCCATGCTATAACAGCTGAAAACAATCCTGATATTTCAATGTCTTCGTTTTTGGTAAATTGATGAGGTATTTGAATTGGGTCATCAGGAATGAACTCTAAAGTATTGTACTTTCTATACTTTTCTTCAAGAAACTCTTTTAAATCTGATTTATCCATTATTGGATATTTTACCATCCGCAATTTCTATAACTCTATCTGCCATTTCGGCCAGGGCTCTGTTATGAGTTACGATTACAAATGTTTGTTCAAAGTCATTTTTTAATTGAACAAATAAGTCATGAAGATCATTTGCATTGTTAGAATCAAGGTTTCCCGATGGCTCATCTGCCAAAACAACTGAAGGCTCGTTAATTAATGCTCTTGCCACAGCTACCCTTTGCTGTTCACCACCACTCATTTCACTTGGTTTATGACTAGCCCTATGGTCTACTTTAAGCGTTTTTAATAATTCTAAGGCCCTTTTTTCAACATCACTTTTTCTTTTTCCTTTGATTAAGCCTGGCATTAAAACGTTTTCTAAAGCTGTAAACTCAGGTAACAAGTGATGAAATTGAAAAACAAAACCAATGTCAGAATTTCTGAATTTTGATAATTCTTTATCGCCCATATTATGAACGGCACGTTCATTAATATATAACTCCCCGCTGTTGGGTTTGTCTAATGTTCCAAGGATTTGAAGCAAACTTGTTTTACCAGCTCCTGAAGCGCCAATAATAGCCACTAATTCTCCTTTTTGGATTTCTAAATCAACACCCTTAAGAATAGTGTTTTCGCCGAAAGCTTTCTTAATATTTTGAGCCTTAATCATAACTAAAAGTAAAGATAAGATAATTCAATATTAAAGCGGTGTTAATAAATACCTTCCTTTTTCGTTCGGTGCTTAAAACTACTTTTGTTAATTTGACGTAGAATTAAACCAAAAAGATAAAAGTGGAAAGATTTATTGGCGTAGATATCGGTGGAACAAACACTAAAATTGGTGTTGTAACTAGAGAAGGTGAATTACTTGAAAAAATCAAACACCCAACAGCGGAACTAGCAAAAGGTGTGGGGTATGTGCAAAACTTTAGTGTTGTTCTAAAAGAGGTTTTAGATGCTAATCCTGATATAAAAAAGGTTGGAATTGGTATTCCTGGATTAATATCTAAAGACAGAAGGTCTCTTTTGAATTTAGCCAATATTCCGTCTTTAAGTGGTGTTCAGCTATTAAATGAATTGGAATCACTTTTACCTGGTTACCAGTTTGCTTTAGAAAATGATGCAAACGCGGCCTGTTTAGGAGAGTTTTATTTTTCTGAGCATGATTTACCAAATACATTTTTAATGGTTACGCTTGGAACCGGTATTGGTGGAGCAGCTGTTATTGATGGTCAGTTATTTATTGGTGGAAACGGAAATGGAGTGGAAGTTGGGCATATGCTTGCGGATGAAGATTCAATATATGAAGACTACATCAGTAAAAGAGCAATGGTGGCTTTTGTTTTAAAGAAGTTAAAAAAGGAGAAATACCAAGATTCTGTTTTGGCACAAATTCCAGAAGATCAATTAACAGCAAAGGATATCGAAGCAGCTTTAAAAGAAAAAGACAAATTAGCTAAAAAAGTATATGCTCATTTCGGGAAGTGGTTAGGTAAAAACCTAGTTTCTGCTATGAGAGTTTTAGATATTAATACAATTCTTTTAGGAGGAGGAGTTTCCAAAACTTTTAAATACATGGAAGGTCCAATGATGGAAGAGATTAATAGGTACTTAGGAGATTATTACACTAAAGATTTAGTAATTCAAAAGGCGTCGCTTAAAAATGAAGCAGGTATTATTGGTGCTGCTTCGTTGAATTTTTAATCAGATTGATTTATATAGAATTGAAAGCCAGGCTTTGCCTGGCTTTTTTGTTTGCACACAGATTTTTCAGATTACGCAGATTATTTATTTTTTTAATCTGTGTAATCCGGAAAATCTGTGTGCGACAAAATTATTCAAAAAGATTAGTGCTCAAATACCGATCCCCGCGATCACAAGTAATACAAACAACAATTCCAGATTCTAACTTCTCAGCAACTCTAATTGCAGCAGCTAAAGCTCCACCTGAGCTCATTCCGGCAAGGATACCTTCCTCCTTAGCCATTCTTCTTGCCATGGTGGTTGCTTCCTTTTGTGAAACATCCAAAACGGTATCCACCCTTGATGGATCAAAAATATCTGGTACCATTTCTGGTGACCACCTTCTAATTCCTGGTATTTTGGATCCATCAGTAGGTTGAGTGCCTACTATTTCAACTTCAGGATTCTGTTCCTTTAAATATTTCGAAACCCCCATGATCGTTCCAGTTGTACCCATTGCAGAAACGAAATGAGTTATTCTACCTTCGGTGTCTCTCCAAATTTCTGGACCTGTAGTTTTATAATGAGCGCCATAGTTATCTACGTTTCCAAATTGGTTTAACATAGTATATTCTCCCGTAGCCGCCATTTCTTCAGCTAATTTCCTAGAATACTCGATAGTTTTTTCAGACGGAGTTAATATTACCTTAGCACCATAAGCTTCCATCGATTTAACACGCTCAACAGTAGCGCTGTCTGGCATTAATAAATGCATTTCTAATCCCAGTAAACGCGAAATCATAGCTAAAGCAATCCCCGTATTTCCTGATGTTGCTTCAACCAATTTATCGCCCTTCTTAATGTCTCCTCTTTTTAGAGCTTCACTAATCATACCGTAGGCAGCTCTATCTTTAACAGAACCCCCTGGATTTTGTCCCTCAAGTTTACAGTAAACTTTTACATTGGGATTAGTATTAATATGACGAACCTCAACAAGCGGTGTGTTTCCAATTAAATCTTCTACAAACATTATATCTCTATGTTTTCTCCTTTATAATAAACTTTTGATCCAGCGTCTACGCTTCTGGTTATCCATACGTTACCGCCAATCACACTGTTCTTTCCAACTACAGTTCTTCCCCCTAAAATAGTTGCTCCAGCATAAATAACTACTCCATCCTCAATAGTTGGGTGACGTTTCTTAGACGCATCCTCTTTAGCAACACTCAAGGCCCCAAGAGTAACCCCTTGGTAGAGTTTTACATGGTTACCAATAATTGTAGTTTCTCCAACTACAACACCAGTCCCGTGATCTATGCAGAAGTATTCGCCAATAACCGCTCCAGGGTGAATATCAATTCCTGTATGTGACTTGGAGATTTCACTAATCATTCTTGGTATTAAGGCAACCTTAAGATTGTTTAATGCATGTGCAATTCTGTGGGCTGCTATTGCATAAAAACCAGGGTAAGATCTTGTTACTTCGGCATAAGATTTAGCAGCAGGGTCCCCCTGGTAGATTCCTTCTACGTCCTTGTCTAGTAATTCCTTTATGGCAGGAAGTTCTTTAAAGAAAGCATTAATTATCTCAGGTTTTTTATTCTCATCCTCCAAAGTATCGCAAACTAAAATTTCTTTAAGTTCATTTTTAACTTCTTCTAAAAAGCTAGCAACTTCTTCTTCAGAATTAAATTCTGTTTCGCATGTTCCAGGGAAAAGAATAGCTAAAGTTTTTTCAAACCAATTTGCAACTTTCCCAGGGGAAGGGCACTTTGGAGTTGTTTGATGCTCCTTAAATAACTTGCTTACAAAATCCTTGTCCATCCTACTAAGTTAATTAATCAGGATTTTATGACAGCGTTTAAATCTTGAAATGTATTTGAAATAACCGAAAGCAATTTCAATTTCACAGAAATAATAAAGGATTTAACATACTTCTGCTAATCAGAAATGGAATATGGGGGTAAACGAATACAGAAACATTAATTAAGAAATTAGTTATCTCCCCAGATAATTGAGGACAGCTGACCACAATCAGCCCAGTGAGAAACACTGGAACAAAAACGGAACTTGGCTTGCAATTCCCCAATTCCCCAAAGCCAACTGCAACGCAGTTGGCTTTTGTTGCGTATAGGAACTAAACCAAACCAATTTACCCATGAAAAAAGTATTAGTTTTATTAGTCTCAGTTTTCTTTATTTCTTCTGGATTTGTTGATATGATGAATGATTGTACCAGTGATGGTATGACTTATTATAGTATGGAAGATGCTTTAAAGGAGCCAGATAAAGTAAAGGTGCTTGATATTAGTATGGGTAAATTAAAAGCTGTTCCAGCAGGAGTGGAGAAGTTAGTGAATCTTGAATGTTTAGATCTTTCTTTTAATAATATTTCCACTCTGCCTGAGAGTTTTAAAGAGTTGAAAAATCTTAAGTATTTGAATCTTGCTGGGACTAGGTTTATGGCCGACCTACCAGCAGTTGTTTACGAGATTGCTAGTTTGAAAATATTAGATATACAAGATCACCCTGAATGGAAAAAGGAAAAGTTTGATGCTGCCGTTGCTAAGCTTCCAAATGTGAGAGTAATTACCACTAATGAGTCGAGTGGGCCTGTGGAATTAAAGTAATTTAATATAGAATCAATGATGCTTATTATAGTGATTAAACAGACCTCTTAATCTCCTTTCAAGAGGGAGGCTAAGTAATGACTTCATTTCTCCTCTAGAGAGGGGATTAAGGGGGGTGTTTAGAGAAGTGCTCCAAAAAGTCATCAACTATATATTTATAAGCCAGGTCTCTGGTAACCTTATCTCCATCAACAATTTTAAAGTTTGGCTCAGTAGAGTAATCCATTTCAGGAGCAGGGTTGTCAATTAGTTCGGCCATTTTTGGATAGAAAGTTCTTTTTTCAGCATGGTCAGGTGAGCAACCATTATAAACTTCATTCCATTTTTGATTATCGATTATGGCTTTGATAATTCCAATGCAGTCTTCTAAATGAATCATGTTGATTAAAGAACATGGTTGAGGTACCTTTCGGCCGCTTTTTTGAAAAAAGTTTCCTGGGTGACGGTTAGGTCCTAAAAGGCCAGCCATTCGAAAGGCCGTGAAATCATTGGTTCCCGACTTTAATATTTCCTCAACCTTAAATATAATTGAATTAGGGTTTAATGGTCCATTTGATTCATCAACCCAATCGTTATTGTTTTTATAAACAGAGGTTGAGCTAGTGTAAATTACTTTTGAAATACCTCGCACTTCAATTACCTCTTTTAGTTTCTTAAAGTTTTCTAGATTTTTATGAGGTAATGAAATGATTAGCAAATCGCCGTCAAAAAAGTCTGATTGAATTTGATCTGGGGTTTCGATGTCACCTATAAACCCATTTATACTTTCTTTTTCTAACTTTTCAAAAGATTCCTTAGATCTAACAAGACCTTTTAAAATGTGCCCATCTTTCTTTAAAGCTTTAGCCAAAGGAAGTCCTAACCAACCACATCCAAATATTGAAATTTTCATAGATTCTAAAGGAAGTGAAAAACTGCCTATAATCTTAATCCAATTGATAAATAGAATTTAATATTTAATTAATTCGCCCTCAGATTTCTCAGATGTTTATTTAGGATAGTTTTATCTTAGTAATCTCAGCAATCTGAGGGCGATTCAAAAAAAATCCCCCGACAAAGTCGAGGGATTATCTATATCGTCATCCTTTGCGGAATCGAAGAATTATTACGCAACAACAGGTGTAGCAAATAAAGGCTTACCAGCCATCATTGATTTAACCTTTTCACCAATTGCAGCTAATTTTGCATCATCTCCAGCAGCCATTAAAGCTTCATCAACTAATCCTACGATTTCAACCATTCCAGCTTCGTCAATACCTCTTGTAGTGATTGCGTTAGTTCCAAATCTAATTCCAGAAGTAACAAATGGAGATTTGTCATCGAAAGGAACCATGTTTTTATTAGTTGTAATATGAGCTTGTCCTAGAACAGCCTCAGCAACTTTACCAGTTAAATCTTTCGATCTTAAATCGATTAACATTGAGTGGTTATCTGTACCACCAGAAATGATTTTGTATCCTCTCTTGATCATTTCTTCCGCCATTACTGCAGCATTTAATTTTACCTGCTTAGCGTATTGTAAGTAATCATCTGATAAAGCTTCACCAAAAGCAACAGCCTTAGCAGCAATAACGTGCTCTAATGGTCCACCTTGAGTTCCTGGGAAAACAGCTCCATCAAGAACTTGGCTCATCATTTTTGTAGAACCTTTTAATGTTTTGAATCCAAATGGGTTTTCAAAATCTTCTCCCATCATTATAACACCTCCTCTTGGACCTCTTAAAGTTTTGTGAGTAGTTGTAGTTACGATATGACAATCTTTCATTGGATCGTTTAATAATCCTTTTGCGATTAATCCAGATGGGTGAGAAATATCTGCTAATAAAATTGCTCCAACTTGATCACAAGCTTTTCTCATGGTTGCGTAATCCCAATCTCTTGAGTAAGCTGATGCTCCAGCGATAACTAACTTTGGTTTTAAATCTAAAATTTGGTTAGCTACTTTATTGAAGTCGATTCTTCCAGTTTCTTCTTCAACACCATAAAAGTTTGCGTCGAACCATTTTCCAGAAACGTTTACTGGAGAACCGTGTGATAAGTGACCACCATGTGAAAGGTCGAAACCTAAAACTTTATCTCCTGGATTTAAGAAAGCAGAGAAAACAGCCATGTTTGCTTGAGCACCTGAGTGAGGCTGAACATTAGACCATTTTGCACCGAATAATTCGTTTAATCTATTAATTGCTAAAGATTCAATTTCATCAACAACTTCACAACCACCATAGTAACGTTTACCAGGTAATCCTTCAGCGTATTTGTTAGTTAAAATACTACCCATTGCCTCCATAACTTGGTCTGAAACAAAGTTTTCAGAAGCAATTAATTCAATCCCTTCAAGTTGCCTTTTGTTTTCTTGTTGGATGAAATCGAAAATTTGAGAATCTCTCTTCATGTTTGTGTGTATAAAAGATCAATAGAATGAGCGGCAAATTTACGATTAATTCGGCAATAATCAATTGGCAATTGGCAATCAAATTCTAATAAGTTTTCAAATAATTATTAACTAATTATAAGATTGCTAATTGCTAATTTTAGATTGCATGATTATTTCGAAATAAACCTCAACCCAAAGTTGAAAGTTGCACCGGCTCCCTGATTAATTCCAGCAAAGAAATTTGTGTAAGAAGCTTCAATTTGTAATTGTTTGAATAACTGATATTTTCCACCAATTCCAGCTTGGGCAAAATAATTAGGTAGGCTTGACATTACCGGCCAATATTGAAGTTGTGTATAAATTGTTGCTTTAGGAGTGGGGAAGTAGCTAAAGAAAACACTAATTGGGGTTTCCAAGCTCGTTTGGTTTAAACCTTCTCCGCTGCCAACTTCAGGTATTCTTACCCAGGCAGCCAATTCGGTAAATACCTGGTATTTTGTCCCAAAAGTTTTGTCGTAGAAAAATTGGGTCCATGATGTGTATCTCTGCCAATCCAGCCAAGGCGTTCCTTGTAATTCCTGAGCAACTGGAATCCAGAAAGTTGATTGCATTGAAAATTTCGGAATGCTTTTAATTGGATTCCATTTGATTTTTGGACCAATAGTAGATATGGTAGTTCGGTTATTGTCGTTTTGTTCGTATTTAAAAATGTTTGCTGCATAGCTGTCAGCAACATCATTCCTAACACTTCTAAGGTTTACATCTAAACCAATATTAAACCTTGCTGATTTAGAAACACCATAATTGAATGTCATCATAGTTGTGTTCCAGGTGTTTCTGGTATCACCAGTTACTTTTTTACCATCTTCTCCAAATCCACCAGTTTGGGTGTACATATTATTAAATACTACAATCTCAAATTGTCCTTGTTTTAAAAGTACGGATGGCGTGTAAGTAGCAATGTTTGAAAGCGATTGTTTTTGGTTGTTTAAGCTCCAGTCGTAAGCATAGTAGGAAAACGATTCTATATTTTGCTTTTTATACTTATTAATAAAGGCAATAACATTTTTGTTTGATCCCCCAAAGTCATCAGCGTACCATTTGAATATTTCTGAGATTTTTATTTTTCCTTCCTCGTCTGTCTTTATAAAGGCAGGATCATTAACCGCCCATGATGTAACCGAGTCTAATTGACTTTCAAGTTTGCTTTCTTCATAAGCGAAATTTTGAATAGGTGGGCAACTCTTAGCTCCGCAAACCAAAGCAAAATGCACTCTTGGGTCATTATAAGTAGGGCGGATAATTTTGTTTTCTAAGTCGTTTAAAGTGATGTTTTTGTCTCCAACTAAAACTTTGTTAGCGTCAAAAAATCCAGGAATTGCAGTTGGGCTAGCCGTAGGGTAATTGTTTACTACCTGTTGAATAACCAATAGATTATATAAGTTGATATAGGCTGCTTTACTAGGTGATGATATAACCTCTTTGTTCAGCGAGTCTATTAATTGGGAGAGTTCACTCTGTTTTTCATTCTTTACAAGATTATAGTTTACTGCGTTATTTGAAACAACATTTTTTAGGAAGTTGTTAAGGTATTGAGCCTGTAAACCAGACCAAGACATAATTATTAACGATAAGGTGATAATCTTTTTCATGAAACCATTATTTTAGGATCAGTGTAAAGGTTAAAAAATAATCAAAACCAATTTGTCTGAACACCGACATAAAGTTGTGATTTAAATTTTAAACTTTACGACAACTTAAAACTGCTAAATGACCCACGTTGCGATAATTGGTAATGGAATTGCTGGCGTTACCGCTGCAAGGCACATCCGAAAGAATTCAGATTATAAAATCACGCTTATTTCTGCCGAAACAAATTATTTTTTTAGCAGAACTGCGCTTATGTATGTTTACATGGGGCATATGAAGTTTGAACATACACAGCCTTATGAGCCTTGGTTTTGGAAGAAAAATAGAATTGATTTAAAAAAGGGATATGTTAATAAAATTGATTTTGATGGTAAAACGTTAAAGTTTGCTGAAGGAGATGACTTGAAATATGATAAACTCATTTTAGCAACAGGGTCGAAACCAAATAAGTTTGGTTGGAAAGGTCAGGATTTAGATGGCGTAGGAGGTTTGTTTAGTAAGCAAGACCTCGATCATATGGAAGAATTTACAAAAAACATTTCCAGAGGTGTGATTGTTGGTGGAGGATTGATTGGTGTGGAGATGGCTGAAATGCTTTTGAGTAGAGGGATCCCTGTTACATTTTTAGTAAGAGAAGAAAGGTTTTGGGGTAATGTGCTTCCAAAAGAAGAAGGAGAGCTTATTATGCGTCACATGAAAGAGCATCATGTGGACTTAAGATTAAATACTGAGCTTGATGAAATTATTGATGATGGAAATGGAAGGGCTAAAGCTGTAAAAACTAAAGATGGAGAGATTATAGAGTGTGGTTGGGTAGGTTTGACTGCAGGGGTTTCTCCAAATATCAATTTCTTAAAGGATTCCGCTTTGGATACCAATCGAGGGGTTTTGGTGGAAAGAAATTTCCAAACGAATATTCCTGATGTATATGCTATTGGCGATTGTGCTGAATTTAGGAGCCCTTTTGATGGGCGTCGTCCAATTGAGCAAGTTTGGTATACAGGTAGAATTATGGGAGAGACTGTTGCGCAAACAGTCACTGGTAATGAAACTAAATATAAACCGGGGCATTGGTTTAATTCTGCTAAGTTTTTCGATATAGAGTATCAGACTTATGGTTGGGTTTTTCCAAAGTTGAATGAAGGTCAAAAAGATTTTTACTGGGAGCATCCAAAAGGTAAGATGTGTATGCATTTTGTTTTTGAAGATGCTTCAAGGAAGTTTATTGGAGTTAATACATTTGGAATTAGATTAAGACATCATGTTTTTGATGGTTGGTTAAACGAATCTGCATCAATAGAACATGTTATGGAGCATTTAAAGGACGCAAATTTCGATCCTGAATTCTATTCACAATATGAAAAAGATATTGTAAATCAGTTTAATGAGGAAAATGGAACTTCAATTCAGCCAAAGAAAAAGAGTTGGAAACGAATTTTAAAGTTTGTTAAGTAATGAAAGCTATTAGAGGAATAGGTTTAGTATTTTTATTAGGAGCTTTTGTTCTTTTTAATGCTTTAACATTTATGGGGAAATATTCTGTTTCCCTGAAAAAGTTCGATGAGTATTTAGAGTCAGCTTGGATTAAAAGTGAATACGTAGCCGAGCAAGGGAAACAAAGAATCGTTGGGAATTGGGGAAGTCACTTAAACTTATCTAGCGAACTGTTGAAGATTTTGCAAGAGTCACATGATTTCCATCGAGCTAAAATTAAAATGCTCGAAGAAGCTGGAGCCCCAAAAGAAGAAATTGATGCTGAGTGGAGTAAGGTGGTTTGGTTAAAAGACACCAAACAGCATAACGACTATGCTTATCCTTTGGTTAGAGGATCCGGTAAAGGTTTTGTTGTAGAAAATAAAGGGATATTATTCTTATTAACCTTTGGTTTAGGTATTCTAGGAGGGTTGATGTTTATTTTACCTTCGATTAAAATTGATGGTCCAGCTGGAATTAAAAACGATAAAATATTTCAAAATCCAGCTACAAATAAAGGATGGATTTCTTGGCTAGTTTTTGGATACTTGATCACCTTTTATATGGTGTTGTATTTCTTCCCGGAATATGCTGAGAATCAAATTGTAATTGTTGATTCGGTTAGTGAAGCTTTGAGTGGAAATATTGCCGGACAATGGTTCTTATACGGTTTCATGTACTGTGTATTCATGCTTGTAATGGGGGTGAGAATGTTTATAAAATACCGCCATAATAAGTATCAAATTGTAAGGACAATTTCTGTTTTGTTTTTCCAAATAGGTTTTGCCTTTTTAATTCCGGAATTACTGGTTAGGTTTAATATGCCTTGGTATGATTTTAAGAATGCCTGGCCGTTGGACTACGATTTCTTTTTCTCGTGGAATTTCCAATCCCTGTTAAATAACGGAACAATGGGAATGTTTATGTTGTTTTGGGGAATCATTTTAACCTTGATTATTGTACCAGTAATGGTTTATTTCTATGGGAAAAGATGGTATTGTTCGTGGGTTTGTGGTTGTGGAGGATTGGCTGAAACATTAGGAGATCCATACAGACAGTTATCTGATAAGTCGATGAAGGCTTGGAAGTTTGAACGTTATATCATTCACGCAGTTTTAGTGTTTGCTGTTTTAATGACTACAGCTACCTTAATTGCTATGAACATTGAAGTAAAAGCTGATGGGTATACTTCAGTTTATGAAAATCATGGAGCGACCTTTTTAGGGATTGAAACAGAATCTTACAGATCTTGGTATGGATTGTTGATTGGGTCGATCTTTTCTGGAGTTATTGGAACTGGTTTTTACCCAATTTTCGGAAATAGAGTTTGGTGTAGATTTGGTTGCCCATTAGCAGCTTATATGGGGCTTGTTCAAAGATTTAAATCAAGATTTAGAATTACTACTAACGGAGGTCAATGTATTTCATGTGGTAACTGTTCTACCTATTGCGAACAAGGGATTGACGTAAGAGCATATGCTCAAAAAGGACAAAACATTGTTCGATCAAGCTGTGTTGGTTGTGGGGTTTGTTCTGCCGTATGTCCTAGAGGAGTATTGAAATTAGAAAATGGTCCTGAAGAGAAAAGAATTTCATCTGATAACCCAATTGTTATTGGGAATGATGGAGTTTATTTAAGAGGAGATGAGGATTGAGAAGGTGAGGAGATATAATAAAACAAAAACGGGAAGCTTTGCTTCCCGTTTTTGTTTTATTGTTTAACTATTCTATTATCACAACTCCTCATTTCCACATCTCCTTTAAGAACACACTAAAGCCCCGATTTCTCGAGGCTTTGTTTAATCAGTTTGTTATATCAGATTGTAAGAAGTTCGTTCTAACAAGTCAAAGATATGTTCAAAGCTGACAGAATAGAAGTTGTAATTGCTAAAACGGGTTAATTAAAGGTTAAAATGTGTGAAAGTAAAACTGAAGTGTAAGATTCTTAACTGAAATGAATGTAAATTTGTACTGAATTAAAACCGTTGGTTTTCAGTTGATTAAAAGAGTTGCAATAGTTGGTTCGGGAGCTTTAGCTACATTTTACGCCTATAAGTGGGGTGAGGGTTATGATGTTTCCGTTCTTGGTTCATGGCAAGAATCTATTGAAGGAATAAACAATGTAGTTGCCGATGATCATCGGTCATTAAAGGTTTGTGCTTTTGAAAATTGGTATCAAGCCCAGGAACCTGATATAGTTGTTTGGTTAACAAAAAACTACAAGAACGAATCTACTCTTCAAGTTTTTAAAAAGCTGAAATGGAACTGTCCTGTTTTAATTCTTCAAAATGGAATTGGGCAAGCGGAACTTTTTAAAAAAGAGTTAACGGTTGATGTTTTTCAGGGAATAACTAGTCAAGGAGCAAAGTTAATGGTTCCTGGAAAGGTGGAAAATACCGGTGATGGAGATATTATTGTGGAGCAAGACACATTATTTAACGGATTCCCTGTTGTTCAAACTCCCATATTTGAGAAAATACAACTAAAGAAATTAGCTATAAATGCTGTTTTAAATCCAATTTGTGCTTTGTATAAGGTGAAGAATGGAGGGGTGTTGGAAGGTGAGCCAAGAAAAGAATTAGAAAGGCTAGTAATTGAGTGCTTTCCTTTTTTCGAAAAAAGGGGAGCTTTTAAATCAGTTGAGGATTATTTGGTGGACGTATTGTACATAGCCAATACTACAGCTGAGAATACCAATAGCATGCTTGCTGATGTGCTTTCGGGAAGGCCTACGGAGATTGAATCTATTTTGGGGCCAATAAATGAAGAGTTGCAATCGGAGCGGTTAGGAGTTTTGATTAATGACTTAACTTAAAACACTCCTTGTTCCCCTCTGGAGAGGGATCAAGGGGTATGTTTTTGCATCCCCAACAAAGCCAAAACCACTCCGTCAATTACACCTGCCATCCTCTTAATATCTAAAGATTCAATCGTATCACTTTTATGATGATAGTTTTTGTTTCTATAGAATGCAGTATCGGTAATCATCAGAGCACTATAACCAAATTTCCAATAGTTTAAGTGATCACTAAAATCAATTCCTGGAAGTGATTTCGGACCAGTAAACTTCTTTGTTTTTACTGAGGCCTTACGTTTATATTTATTGGTAAACTTCTTAGCGAATTTTCCTTTGTGAAATTTATTCACCAATGTGATATAGTTTCCTTTATTTCCATAAAACCAGCTTAATATTCCTAAAGGATAATCCTGACTTCCTTTTGCGTCATCAAAATAAGCGATCATCTCCAAGCATACCATTCCTTTAACTATTCTATTACTGTCTTTTAGGGGTTTTGCATGAATATAACTTCCCATTTTTTCGGTTCTAAAAAAAGGAGGTTCTTCAAGTGTGTATGCCACTAACTCAATTCTGTATTTTAGGGCTTTGTCTTTTAGCAAACGAGCTACTTCCAATAATCCTATTGTCCCTGATGTATTATCATCAGCTCCACCTTGATCGTCACAAACATCATAATGAGCACCAACAACAATAGTTTCTTTTGCTTCAGGATTAAAAACTGCGATTACATTTCTATAGTTAGATCCAAAAACATCGTAATTCTGAAAGTAGGTTGTGTCAGCATATTTAGCTAATTCATTTTTAATGTATAAACCGGCAGAGTCAAGAACAGATTTATTTAAGTAATGACGAGGCTTTCCGGGATTTATTAATTTCATAAAGTGTTCTTTAATTACCGTGGTGTCCGATTGAGCAGAAATTACCCTAGAGCTTAGCAATAAAGAAATGATGATTATTAACCGCATGAAACTAATTTAGCTAATAATTAAGCCTTTTCGTCATTCTGAAGAAGGTACGACTGAAGGATCTCAAGCCTCGTTTATCAATTATACTTGATATTCTTCAATCGTTCATACTTCACTCAATCAGAATGACGTACAGGATCTTTTCCTAAATCAGGTTTGGCTGGTTAGTGTTAACACTCCGGATAATTTACAGAAATGTTTACCGCCAAACCTCCTTCAGAAGTTTCTTTATATCGTTTGTCCATTGATTTGGCTGTATCCCACATTGTTTTGATTACGGTGTCTAGATCTACTTTTGAGTTTTTTGGATCAAATGAAAGCGCCATGTTTGCAGCTGTAATGGCTTTAATTGCACCCATGGAGTTTCTTTCAATACAAGGAATTTGAACTAATCCACGAACAGGATCGCAGGTGAGGCCCAAATGATGCTCCATTGCGATTTCTGCAGCCATTAAAACCTGCTCATGATTTCCTCCTAGGATTTTGGTTAAAGCTCCAGCAGCCATTGCCGAGGATACACCGATTTCTGCCTGGCAACCACCCATAGCGGCAGAAATAGTTGCGCCTTTTTTGAATAAGGAGCCTAATTCTCCAGCAACTAAAAAGAACTCTTCAATATCATTTCGATTTTCGTGCTCACAAAAGAAGTAATAGTATAAAAGTACCGCGGGAATAACTCCAGCAGCTCCATTTGTTGGAGCTGTTACAATCTTTCCCATTGCCGCATTTTCTTCATTAACAGCCATGGCAAAACAAGAAATCCATTGATTGATTTGATTGAACTTCCATGATTTTCCATGGATCACTATCTCTAGGTCTTCCCAAATTCTAATAGGTTCATCAGTAAGATCCTTTAATAAAACTTTAGCTCTTCTTTTAACATTTAGTCCTCCAGGTAATATACCCTCTGTTTTAATCCCTTTTAGGACCGAAGATTTCATAAAAGTGAAAAGTTCTTCAATGTTTTGCTTTATGGTTGCTTCGTTCCTTAAGGCTTTTTCGTTTTCCATTACAATTTTCGGAAACGAAAATCCTGTTTTTAGAATATGTTCTTTTAAGTCCTCACCGGTTTTAATTGGGTAGGGGAGTTTGATCATTGTTTTTGAATTTTCTTCTCCTTTCTTAACAACAAATCCGCCACCAACCGAATAGTAGGTGGATTCTAAAACGGGATGTGTATCGTTAAATATTTTAAATTTTATGGTGTTTGGATGTCCTGGCTTATCCTCATTAGTGAAAACAATATGCTCTTCTGGGTTAAAATAAAAGGTGTTGTGCGCAATTGAAATTCTTAATGAAGCATTTAATCCGGATATAATGGATTCTATTCCTTCACACGGGACAGTTTTAGGATCATATCCCAAAAGGCCTAAAATAATGGCTTTATCAGTAGCGTGTCCTTTACCTGTTTTGGAGAGGGATCCATACAGTCTGATTTCTATTTTATCAAAATCAAGACTTTGAATTTCCTGCAAGAAACTTAGCCCGGCTCTCCAGGGTCCTAACGTATGAGAGCTTGAAGGGCCAACACCAATACTGAAAATATCGAAGATACTTATGGCTTCCATGTTTGGTTTTACCTAAGTGTTTATGATCTTGTTACGATTTGCTTTAGTTCAATAAAACTTTTTACTCTGTAGGAGATAGCTTATTTTTGACGAAAATTTCCAGTTATGACTATCGATTTTTCAAAAGGAGACGGATTAGTGCCAGCAATTATTCAGGATGCTGTAACTAAAAATGTTTTGATGTTGGGGTATATGAACCAAGAGGCTTTTGATAAAACCAAAGAGACTGGAAAAGCTACTTTTTTCTCAAGAAGTAAAAACAGATTATGGACTAAAGGAGAAGAAAGCGGAAATTTTTTGAATGTTGTTTCAATTAAAAACGACTGTGATAACGATACGCTTTTAATCCAAGTAAACCCTGTTGGTCCTGCTTGTCATAAAGGAACAGGTACTTGTTGGGCGGAAGATAATTCAGCTGGGACTTTAGATTTTGTTGCACAATTAGAGTCTACCATTGAGGATCGTAAGAGTGCTGATGCAGGGAAATCTTACGTGAAATCTTTATTAGAATCAGGGATTAATAAAGTAGCTCAAAAAGTGGGTGAAGAAGCTGTTGAGGTAGTTATTGAAGCAAAAGATGATAATGAAGAGCTTTTCTTAAATGAATCGGCGGATCTTTTATTTCACTATTTAGTTTTATTACAAGCAAAAGGGTATAAGTTAGAAAATGTAGTGAATGTATTAAAGGGTAGAGCTAAGTAATGAAAAATTATTGGGTTGCAGGTCTTCTGAATGCGCTGTTAATTTTTGTTTTCATATTCTTATTTAGTTTTATAATCACTTTAGTGTCCTATGCTTTTCCAAAGCCTAGTGCTAATTTGATTGGACCTATCATTATTACTTGTATTGTTGCTGGGACGATAGTAATACTGAGTTTGAGTAACTGGATTTCTTCAAGATTCATATTAAAGGAAAAATTAATTATATCATCAGCTTGGAAGTTTTCTTTTGTTTCAGGTGGTTATTTTGGTTTGGCTTCTATTTTAATTTCATTTATCGAGAATAAACCGTTTTCTGGAGGTGGCTATAAGATTGGCTATTTTATTGGGATTATTCTGGGTACAGGTTTGTTGGTGGGATTCTTAGCTTTGTTAAATTATTGTGGTATCCTTTTGGCTAATCGTGTTTTTGGTATTCAATTACCTGGAGATTTGTCGGGGGAAGTTTATGAGGATACACTTGATTCAGAGTGATTTTCCTGATTTTTAATTCCAAAAATCAGTTTTATTTTTTTCAGAAGTAGTTTTTTGTGCGCGGTACTTTTAAAATTTGTAAATTGAGTTTCGGCTGAACTTACCATTTTATGACCGACTATAATATTGAATTCTTCCAAAGGGAGGGTTATCTCGAATCTGTATCTTCAGGTGTTTTATTGAGTGTTGAAGAGTTAATGCAATCTAGCGATACCATTATTGGTAAAGCACTTGAAACTAATAATCATATTGTTTTCATGAATATTGGTCATTTAGTACTTTCTTTAACGGATAAAGAAGTGGAATTAATTATGACTAAAGTAGGAAGTGATTTGACTCATTCATTTGACTTGCATTATATATCTGTTCATAGTGATGTAGGTAGTGATAGTCAAAAGTTGTTTGAGCAATTAGCAAAAAAGGCGGGTTTAAATTACGAGTTGTTTAAGACCCGGGAGGAAGCTTTAAATAGGATAGAAGAAATAAAAAAGGTGAGCGTTTAACTCACCTTTTTAGTTTATAATAAGTCGTTGGCCAAATTGGCTAGATCTGATCTTTCACCTTTCTCTAAGGCAACATGTGCATATAATGGATGTTCTTTAGCTCTTTCAATTAAGTAAGAAAGTCCATTGGAATAAGTATCTAAGTAAGGAGTGTCAATTTGGAAGACATCTCCAGTAAATACAATTTTAGTGTTTTCACCCGCTCTGGATATAATTGTTTTTATTTCATGTGGAGTAAGGTTTTGTGCTTCGTCAACTATGAAGAATACATTTGATAAGCTTCGTCCTCTAATATATGCTAATGGACAAACAACTATCTTCTCCATTCTCTGCATTTCTTCAATTTCCAAGTATTCTCGATTGTCGAAAGAGAATTGGTTTTTAATAAAGCTTAAGTTGTCCCATAATGGTTCCATGTATGGATTAAGTTTAGCACCAGCATCACCAGGGAGGTAACCTATATCTTTATTACTTAACGGCACAACAGGTCTTGCTAAAAAGATATTGTGATAATCGTGATGTTGAGCTAGTGCTGTTGCTAACGATAAAAGCGTTTTACCTGTTCCAGCAACTCCTTGAATCGAAATCAATTTAATATCTGGGTTTGTTAAAGCATCCATTGCAAAGGCTTGCTCTGCATTTTTAGGTTTAATACCAAAGCAA
>JAYPYW010000030.1:36017-36226 GCA_038154685.1 Flavobacteriales bacterium
TTTATCTTCAAGTACTTCTTTACTAGGTACTTCGTCTTGGGTGTATAGTTTGTCAATTATATCTATTGAAACGTCCTCGATTACGGATCTTCCTGTAGGAACTGTGTCTGCTTGGATTTCCGAGTCTTTTAATTTTCCAGTTTCGTAATCCTCAGCAATTATATCTAATGATTTTGCTTTAATTCTTAAGTTGATATCCTTTGAAACCA
>JAYPYW010000031.1:0-7223 GCA_038154685.1 Flavobacteriales bacterium
TGTTCTCTGTATCTGTTAAAAATTTAGGATTGTTCACACTTCCCATAAAACTGCAAATTCGTTGACGTTTTTTAGTGTAACGGTGCCATGTTTTTCGATTAGTTACAAACGGAGCTGTTATTATAGCTTTCATTGAATTGAAGTCCTTCCCGAAAATAGTTTCTAATTGGTCATCCACGTTAACAAACCATTTTTCAGCTAAAAAATTAGAAGTATTCTGGTCGGTTAAAGAAGGGTTGATATGAGAACATATTAAGAATTCTTTCATTGACTCTGGGCACAACTTGTTTAACCATGTTGTTTTCCCAACTCCCTGACCACCAACTAAAATTAGGCAAAGATGATTTACACCTCTGCCTAACGCTGTCGCAGCACTTGCGGTGAGCCACTTTTCTAAATAAGGTCTCCAAAGGTTCTGGAGATTATTCTTTCCAACTGAAACACCTTTTATTGATACTGTTCTTGCCAACTCTCCAATATGATCTTCACCATCCCAATGAGGTAGAGACTCAAAGAAGTCAACTAGCGGATTAAACTCTTTAGTAAGTTTTGAATTCAATATTTTCATTAAGGTTGAATCACTTACCTTATAGCCATCAATTTGCAAATCAATCCATATAGAGTTGATAAACGCCTCATCCAAAAGGACAAAGCGTTTACCATTTATATTCCTAACCTCTATTTCGAGCGTTAATTTATTTCTCCTGAACTCATATTTCAAATCCAAGTATTCCTTGAGTTCTAGGAGTGAATGTTTCTTTCCGCTCTCTTTTCTCTCCCATTCCAAATCAAAAAGTCTTTGGAATTCATTTTGTTCTTCAATCGGTCGGTTTTTAATCTTCTCTAAAAATTGAGCAGAAAGTTGAATGGTTCCTTCTTTTTGCATTTCTATTGCCTCTTGAACCAAGAAATTCTTTCCTCTTGCTAACCACATTGGAAAATCATTAATACCATGAATGATACAAAGAGCTTCAAAAGCTATTACTCTATCGAATAGCTTTTGAGACTCTTGGGATTTAGTCAGCCGCATTTCGTCTAAATCCATTTCAAGAGAGCTGATGATGATTTCTGTTTTATTGAAATAGGTAATTAAATGTTTGATTACCTGATTTTGGAAGCTCAGAAATTTATCGCTCACCTTGTCATGCTCAGCCAAGTATTGCAAATTGTCCGTTAAGGATTTAATCGCCCTTTTGAAGTTTTGGGTTATATGTTTTGAATGATAACCAGACATTAAAATGGTCGTCCTAATAATTCATAAATGATACCTACCTGTTTTGGCGTATACATTCCAACATATTCTCCAATTTCGTTTTCAAATGGTTTTATCCATCTTCTAAATGTGCGTGGGGCTACTTTATAGTCCACCGCCATTTCTGATTTAGTTTTTGCAACAATGCTTTCAGTTTTCATACTATCCAATTGTATTATTATCTAAAAACTCCAAAATGCTTTTTCGAGAATACTTGATAGTTCTTCCGTGTTGACTAAAGACAATATCTCCATTATCTCTTAACTGTTGCATTTTAGATTTACTTCTAAAACCTAAAAGACTCTTGGCTTCCTCGGTAGATAGCCATTCCTTTTCAGTTTTCATTTCACTAGCAGCATCCTTTACCGCTTTTTTAATTTCATCCACAAGCTTGTAGTAGGCTTGTTCTTCAAAAACAATCACTTTCATTGATTATAAATCTGTTAATAGTTAATAAATGAGAACAATATTCTCTTTTTTGAGAATATTACGGTATAAAACTATATAATTGAAGTGGTTTTTAAAAGCGAAAAACGCTCATTTAACATTTAAAACACCAAATAAGTCCGTAAAAGCTTTTAAAACACCAAATTAAACTCTAAATTCGCTCAAACACTTCACAAATGAATAACGTAATTGAGAATATTAAGACCATTCGTAAGACAAAACAGTTAAGTAGAGAGTTTATGGCTAGTCAATTAGGCATTGAACTCTCATCATACGGAAAAATTGAACGAAATGAAGTTGGATTGACTCTTGAAAGATTATATGCAATTGCAGAGATTTTTGGAATTGAACCTACTGACTTACTTAACTACGGAAAGGAAACCTCTGGAAACATAACTTACCTTCCTTTAAAAGCTCAAGCTGGAAGTTTATTAGAATTGACGAGTCATATCGACCCTGATGATTGCACCATCTTTTCTATGCCTATGTTCCAAGATTCTAGATTATTCATGATTAATGTAGAAGGAGATAGTATGTATCCAACATTTTCAAATGGAGACTTTATAGTTATTAAACAGGTGGATGATTTGGATTTCATCAAATACGGTGAGCCATTTGTAATTGACGCAACTGATGGTAGGGTATTAAAAAGAATATATAGCCATGAGAGAACCGACGTACTCACTTTAAAGTCGGATAATGAAATTTACGAACCTTACTTAATAAAGAAAGAATCCATTAATTCTATATGGCAAGTTAGAGGTGTAATCACAAAAAGCTTTGTTCCAAAGAATACTTATGAGAAAAGATTACAGGTAATAGAAAGTAATTTAAGTCAGCTTTCTAGCTACGTAAAAACGAATGAAAGTTCATGATTTTCGATTCTGACCGTGCAAATACCGTGCAAATACAAAAAAAGCCGCTTCATTTCTGAAGCGGCTTTTTCGTCGTAAACCCTTATGTTTACTGGAGTGGGCGATACTGGATTCGAACCAGTGACCCCCTGCTTGTAAGGCAGGTGCTCTGAACCAGCTGAGCTAATCGCCCGAATCGTTTTAAGAACGTCCGTTTTGTAACGGGAGTGCAAATATAAGACGAGATTTCACTTCTGCAAAGCTTTTATTTAAAAAATTTAATCTTTTTTGTTAATCCAAAGTTAAGTACCACTCGCAGAGCATTTTATTTTACAGGTAGATTATTAAACCTTTTTTGAGATTAGTTGCCGTACTAAATACAGTTAAGTATTTAAAAATGACAAAAACCGATTACATATTAAACGATACATCTTGTTTTAACATAAGTGTTAAGGTGAAGGATTATGTTATCAAAGCAACCCTTTCAATTGTTGGTTTAACTGGCATTGTTGTAGGGCTTCCTTTAATTATAAGTTCATTATTTTAAAAATAATTACATTTCATGTGTGTCTTTTTATTGCTTCTGCATTATTAATATAGAAACAGCTAAAAACACAGAACATGATAAAGACAGATTACGCGGTGAGTGAAAGTTCAAGTTTTGAAAGAGCTCACGGAGTTAAAGATTTAATTATAAGATCATTATTGGCAATAGTTGGCCTAACTGGCATAATAGTTGGCCTGCCTTTAATAATCACCTCATTTTTTTAAATTCCCCACGAAGCGCCGATTGGCGCTTTTTTTTGGCCCTCGCAGATATCTCAGATTATTTTTTGTGCGCTTCGCCCCCTCTTAACTTTATTCATATAATATCTTTAGTATTACTTTAGATTCTTCAGCCGATCGTTCCTCTCTCATTCAGGATAACGTAAAGATTAAAAATCTGAGGGAGAAAAAAAGCGCCCCGAAATATTGGGGCGCTACAGCTATTAAACCTAATTAACTATGAAAAAAGGGCGGGCACGAAACCAGCCCCTACTACTATCCTTTTGCTATTTCATCTAAATCAACAATATCTTCTGCTTTTACAATAGGATTCGCTGGGCGGAAAACAAATTGACCTTCTTCAAAAGCATCTAAAACCACATTGCTTCCAGGCTTTATCTCTTGTTTTAAAATCAATTTAGATAACTCATTTAAAACTTCTCTTTGTAAAACCCTCTTCAATGGTCGGGCTCCGAATTGTGGGTCATATCCTAATCGGGCTAACTCTTCAAAGGCGAAATCGGTTGCATTTAAAGTTACATTCTGACTAGCTAATCGCTCTTGAATATCTTGGAATAATATCCTCACAATTCCAGAGATTTCTTTGATATTTAGTGGTGTGAACATAATTTGCTCATCAATCCTGTTTAAGAATTCAGGACGAAGGGTTTGCTTAAGTAATTCAAACACTTCTAATTTTGTTTTTGCTCCAATTGCCTCTAAATCTTCAAGCTTAGCATTTTCGTAATTGCCTTGTATAATATGAGAGCCGATGTTAGAGGTTAAAATCAGAATGGTGTTTTTAAAGTTTACCACTCTTCCTTTATTATCCGTAAGCCTTCCATCGTCTAAAACTTGTAATAGCGTATTAAAAACATCAGGATGGGCTTTTTCAATTTCATCGAAAAGCACAACAGAATAAGGTTTTCTTCTAACGGCTTCTGTCAATTGACCTCCTTCATCATAACCCACATAACCTGGAGGCGGACCAACTAAACGTGATACAGAATGTTTCTCCTGGTACTCACTCATATCAATTCTAACCATCGCATTTCGATCATTAAACAAAAACTCACTCAATGCTTTAGCCAACTCTGTTTTACCAACTCCTGTTGTACCCAAGAAGATAAACGAACCAATTGGTCTGTTTTCATCTTGCAACCCTGCTCTATTTCTTCTTACAGCGTCAGCTACTGCAGCGATAGCTTCTTCTTGACCGACTACTGTTTTATGTAATTCCTCTTCTAACCTTAACAGTTTTTCTAATTCGGCTTCAACTAGTTTAGACACAGGAATACCAGTCCATTTACTAATTACATCCGCTATCTCCTCGGAATCCACTTCCTCCTTAACCATCTTTTCATTGCTCTGAATTTCGGCTAATTTGATTTTCAACTCTTCTTGTTGAGCTTTTGCTTCTTTAATTTTTCCGTACCTCAACTCAGCTACCTTACCATAGTCGCCTGCTCTTTCAGCTTGTTCCGCTTCTAATTTAAAAGTCTCTTCATCTTGCTTTGCTTGTTGAATCCCATCTATAACTTCTCTTTCCGCTTCCCATTTAGCCTTCAATTCATTCTTCTGATCATTTAGCTCAGCCAATTCTTCTTTGATGTTTTCGAGTTTAGCACTAGCTCCTTCTCTTTTAATTGCTTCGCGTTCAATTTCTAATTGAAGTATTTTTCTTTCGATTAATTCTAACTCTTCTGGTTTAGAGTTGATCTCCATCCTTAATTTTGATGCTGCCTCGTCAATTAAATCGATTGCCTTATCCGGTAAAAAACGGTCGCTAATGTAACGTTGAGAAAGTTCAACGGCTGCAATAATTGCTTCATCTTTTATTTGAACCTTATGGTGCGTTTCATACTTTTCTTTGATTCCTCTAAGGATCGAAATGGCATCTTCCGTTTGTGGTTCATCAACCATTACTTTTTGGAATCTTCTTTCCAATGCTTTATCCTTTTCGAAATACTTTTGATATTCATCTAAAGTTGTAGCACCAACCGACCTTAACTCTCCTCTGGCTAATGCTGGTTTAAGGATGTTAGCAGCATCCATCGCTCCTTCACCTCCTCCACCAGCACCAACTAAGGTGTGAATCTCGTCTATGAATAGTATGATATCTCCATTACTTGAGGTCACCTCCTTAACAACAGATTTAAGTCTTTCTTCAAACTCTCCCTTATATTTCGCTCCTGCGATTAGGGCTCCCATATCAAGAGAGTAAAAAGTTTTGTCTTTTAAGTTTTCTGGTACATCACCATTAATTATTCTATGCGCAATCCCTTCAGCAATTGCAGTTTTACCAACTCCAGGCTCTCCAATTAGGATTGGATTATTTTTTGTTCGCCTCGACAAAATTTGAAGTACTCTTCTGATCTCATCATCTCTTCCAATTACAGGATCAAGCTTTCCTTCTTTTGCGTATTTATTAAGGTTTTTAGCGTATTTATCAAGCGAGTTATAAGTATCCTCCTGAGATTGTGATGTAACTCTTTCCCCTTTTCTTAATTCCTGAATGGCTGCTTTTAATCCTTTTTCTGTGAATCCACTATCTTTTAATAACTGAGAGGCATTATCGGATGTTTGCATCAAACCATAAAGAATATGTTCTACTGAAACGTATTCATCTTTTGATTTCTCCGCGAAATTAGCGGCTTTGTTTAACCCCTCGTTTGCAAAACGAGAAAGAGAAGCAGAACCACCAGAAACTTGTGGATATCCTTCGATTATTCTATCTAATGCCTGTTCTACAACTTTAAAGTTTACGCCAAGCTTATTAAAGATAAATGGAATCACATTTTCGTCCACTTCAAATGCGGCTTTTAAAATATGTCCAAGCTCTATGGTTTGGGTATTATTTCCAACAGCTATTTGTTGCGCTCGCTGAATGGCTTCTTGTGATTTTATTGTGAAATTATTGAAATTCATTTTGATTAACTTTTAATTATGTTTCGGTTCTGGCATGGGTTGGTCAAAGGGTGTTCCAATCGTAAATTTTCCAATTATCACTGAAAAAAAGTCAGAAACAATTGATTTGCAACGACTTTTTGTCGGGAATTAGTAAAGTTGAAAGATTTTTTGACAGTGGATTAAAATATTCTTTGTTCAAAACATTCCTAAAAAAACACAAGTTCTCTAGCTCTCTCTCGTTATTTTTGTGTCCAGAGCTATGAAGAAGTCATCTATCTTAATTTGTTTAATAGTTGCCCTAGGTTGTACCAGCTTTTTAGCAGGAAGTGGGACAATTAGAAAACAACCGTCTTCCGCTAAACCTCTGGAAATAGCTAACTCTTCTTTATCTGCTGAAGAATTATTTGTGATGAAGCATCCCAAAAGAGAGTTAAGATCGGCTTGGATTACAACATTCACTAACTTAGATTGGCCAAGTAAACGAGGTTTAACTTCCGTAGAGCAAAAAAAGGAGTTTATTAATATTGTAAACGACTTTGAGGAAAACTCTATAAATGCGGTTATTGGTCAGGTTAGAGCTTCTTCTGATGCTTTTTATAAAAGTGAGTTATCACCTTGGAGCGAATGGCTAACGGGTAAGCAAGGCCAAGCGCCTGACAATGGTTTTGATCCCTTGCAATTTATGGTTGATGAATGCCATAGTAGAAACATGGAATTTCATGCATGGTTTAATCCCTTTAGAGCTGTTTCGCACACAAGATTCTCTAGTATCGCTGATAATCATATCACCAAACAAAAGCCTGAATGGTTTTTTACTTATGGCAACTCTGTGTATTACAACCCTGGAATCCCTGAAGTGAGGGCTTACATCTGTGAAGTTGTAAGAGAGGTTGTTTTAAATTACGACATTGACGGTGTTCACTTTGACGATTACTTCTATCCCTATTCCATTGAGGGAGAAGTAATACCTGATGATAAGGAGTTTAAAAAATATA
>JAYPYW010000031.1:7233-13650 GCA_038154685.1 Flavobacteriales bacterium
AAGTATCAAAAACTATTAAGGCTGAAAAAGCACACGTTAAGTTTGGCGTAAGTCCATTAGCTATTTGGAGAAATAAAAAACAAGATCCATTGGGTAGCTATACCAATAGTGGACAATCTAGCTACGATAACCTTTACTGTGATACAAAACTTTGGATTGAAGAAAGTTGGGTAGATTATATGGCGCCACAACTATACTGGAGCACAACTAACAAGTACGCTAACTACAACCACTTAATTAACTGGTGGACTAATCATGATTATGACAGGCATCTATATGTGGGGCATGCTATTTACAAACTAGACAAAAGTAACAGACGAAGTTTTGGGACTGATGAGTTAGTTAAACAAGTAGATATCTCTCGTAAAAAACAAAAAGTACATGGGAGTATTTATTTTAGAGCTAAAGCCTTTGTGAGCAATCATCAAAACTTCCAAAAAACAATTAGTGAGTCTATATATAAATACCCTTCGTTAATCCCACCAATGACATGGATTGATAGTATTGCACCTGCAAGCCCTTTTAAGTTAAAAGTAAAGGTTAAAGAAGATGTTGTGAACCTTAAGTGGAAAGCACCTAAGTACGACTCAAGTTCAGATTCTGCAGCCTACTATGTAGTTTATCGATTTGAAGAGGGAGAAGAACCTAATTTAAATCTTGCCAATAAGATTATTAGCATTCAAAAAACAACATCATTGGTTGATTCTACAGCCGATTCACAAAAGTGCTATCAATACGCAGTAACTGCTGTTGATAGACTGCATAACGAGAGCGAAGAATACGCTTTTGTTGAGTTGAAGTGATTTTTATAAAAAGATACTCCTGAACGTAAATTATCATCCTATGTATACATATAATGCATAAGGAGACTTATTAAATGGCACACAGATTTTTCAGATTACACAGATTATAGAAGTTATTATTAGGAATTTTATCTGTGTAATCTGAAAAATCTGTGTGCGAATAATCAATTGTTCTTTGAAGAACTCACTTGTTATGGCCGATAATAATCGGTCACTTCGCTACAAAACTGATAAAAACAAAAATCCCTGGCATAAATGCCAGGGATTTCAAATTAATATCAATCGTTCGTTTTATGCTAACGTAATATCAGAGTCTGGATCCATTTTCTCATCATGCTGTGATAAGTCTAATCCCATTTCCTCTGCTTCTTCCGATACTCTTAAAGGAATAATCGCATTTGTTAACTTGTATAATAACCAAGCCCCTACAAATGTGAATACAGATACAATTAATAAGGCAAACATGTGAGATCCAAAAATCCCCCATCCTAATTCACCATTTGGTCCGTGTAATAAACTTACACCATCAGCAAATTCCCCTTCACCAGGGTGAGCAAAGATTGCTGTTAAAATCATACCCATGATTCCTCCAACACCATGACAAGCAAACACATCTAAAGTATCATCTAATCTTTTCATTCTCTCCCAGTTAACTAATGAGTTAGAAACTATTGAAGTGATGAATCCGAAAAAGATTGCTTCTGGAACAGTTACAAAACCTGCCGCAGGTGTAATGGCTACTAAACCAACAACAGCTCCAATACAAGCTCCTAATGCAGAAACCTTTCTACCATTAATTCTATCAAAGAAAATCCAAGTTAACATTGCAGCTGCAGAAGCAGAGTTTGTTGTTATGAATGCAACAGCAGCATCACCATTTGCTCCTAATGCAGATCCGGCGTTAAACCCGAACCATCCAAACCATAACATCCCAGTCCCCAATAAAACAAATGGAATGTTTGTCGGAGTATGATCTTTTACTTTTCTCTTTCCTAAAATGATTGCTCCAGCTAGGGCAGCGAACCCAGCAGACATGTGAACAACTGTCCCTCCTGCAAAATCCTTAACACCGAAATAAGCTCCAATGAATCCTCCATCACCCCATACCCAGTGACAAAGTGGTCCATAAATAACAATTACAAATAAAGAAATGAATATTAAGTAAGAGATAAATCTAACTCTCTCAGCAAACGATCCAGTTACAATCGCTGGAGTAATAATAGCGAACTTCATTTGGAAAATTGCAAATAATAAGAAAGGAATAGAAGCTCCTTCTAAAGGTAATGCTGATACATGATCGAAGAATGGATAAGAGAATGGATTACCTAATAAAGAGTAATACTCTCCATCAATTTCAAAACCTACTAATGAATCTCCAAAAGCTAAACTAAATCCAGCAACAACCCATATTAAAGAAACAACTCCTAAACAAATTACAGACTGTAACATTGTTGAGATAACGTTTTTCTTCCCTACCATTCCTCCATAGAAGAAGGATAAGCCTGGAGTCATTAATAATACTAAACAAGCCGAAGTAAGCACCCATGCAGTATCAGCTCCACTGATTTCTTCCATAGAACCAAACTTACTCATAACCTCTGCTGTTTGTTCCGCTTCAGGCCAGAACAAAGCTACAATAGAAACGATTGCTATTAAGGCAAAAGAAGCAATCCATCTGTTTTCAATCTTCATAATCTTAATTTTTAGTCGGTCTCATCCGAAAATGAAGGTGCAAAAATACATCGTTATTAAAGAAAAAACAACATACCCCCATAAAAAGACCCCCTCTTATTAAAAAAACATGTTTTTTAACCATCAACTAAAAACTACACAAGGGGCTGTATTTAATAATCTATTTAAAAAACAAAATACCCCCCCCCTAAAAAACAGGGTTAAATCTTATAAATTCAAAAAAAAAGGAACACCATCCCCCTATCTGAAGGTTTATTTTTTATCCTAAGTATATGATTTGAAGGTTATTGAGAAAACAAAGACTACCTTTTCCTTCCTTTCAGATAGATTTTCTCACCAACTTGAGGTTTATATCCAGGAAACCAACCGTTTCTCTGATAGATGTTCTGCAACTTAATTCCATACTGTTGAGAAATGCGATATAAATTTTCGTCAGTTGCGAAGACATGAAACTTTGCGGTTCCCTTTCCTTTTTTAGGCTGAAGGTATAACCTAGTTCCGATTTTTAAAACCGTATCCTTATTACATTCATTGTACTTATATAATCGTTTAATTGGAATACCTTGTGACTTTGCAATGCTGTAGTAAGTATCTCCTTGCCTAACCTCAATGTAATTAATCCAATTTTTTGATTGTTTTACTCTTGAAACGGTCTTTGTCCCTACCTCTACCTCAAAATCATCATCACCTTCTTCCTCCAATCGAGCTCCGCTTCTGTTATCAACCTCCTCTTTAATGACTGGTTTGATATCTGACTTTTTTTGTTTCTTTTTCTTTTTATGGCGCTTTTTAGTCACGTATTGATTCAAATCATAACGCTCAATCATGTTTATTAAAAGGTTCGCATATTTCTTATTGGTGGCATAGCCAGCCTTTTTTAACCCACGGCTCCAACCTTTATAATCAGTCATTTTTAAATCAAACAAGAAAGCATACCTCCTTTTTCCTTTTAAGAAGTCCGAATGATCGCGGTAGGAATGCCAAACAGATTTGTATTTTCTGAAACATTCATCCTTTTTATCATCGTCCACTCTGTAAATCGGTCCTTTCCAATCAGAGTGACATTTAATCCCGAAATGATTATTTGCCTTCCTTGCCAATTCACTATTTCCGTAGCCGCTCTCTAACATTCCTTGCGCAAGCGTTATGCTTGCAGGAACACCAGAGCGGTTCATTTCTTTTATAGCGTCCTCTTTATATAATTCTATATATTCTGCAGGGGTTATCTTCTTTCTTGCTTCAGCAAAAAACGAAAACAAACACAATGAAAAAACTATGGCTAATCTCATTTTAGAAATTGTAATCCACACCAATTAAGAAGTTAAACCCATAATTCGCATATTGGTCCCAACGATAGTGTTTAGTATTAAGAATGTTATTGGTTCTTAAGAAAGCTCCTAATTTATCCGAATAGTTGTATCTAACATCAATATTAAAATCAAATATTGGATCAATTTTATTAGTTACCGGGTTTCCATCAACATCATAGGAATCCAGTCCTAATTGTTCTCCATAAAAGAATAAATCTGTTCCAACTACAATTTTATCTTGAAGGTTATAAGCTAACCTAGTTTCAGCAAAAATAGCAGGCATGTTATAAGCCTCATTGTTAAAGACATCATATAAATTATACTCCAATTTTGAAATCAATTTTAACTTCTTACCCTCCTGAATAAACTCAGCGAACCCTTGTCGGTTGGTCACCTCATCAGTTATCACATTAAATTGTCTGATGGCATCCGTTGGAATGTTAAAAAATATAGGCATCTCTTTGAATTGACGATACCTAAAACCAACATTGAAACTTGAATTAGAACTAAATGCACCCTTTAACCCAGCCATAAAATCTAGTGGCGTATTAACATTAAAAATTTCTTGTGAAGGTGCTACAAAAGGATTTTCATAAACATAATCTAAATAAGATAATCGCTGATAATCATTTTGGAACCTTCCAAAAATATGTAACACATCTTTTACAAAACCGAAATCAGCCTCTGCAAACGGCATTGCATTAAATTTCTTTGTGTTGTTTTGATAAAAAGTTTGCGCTCCGATTTTTAAATCGATGTCTTTTAACTTGAAATCAAAAGATGGAAAAACTTTAAAGAACAACGATTCATGATCTCCATTTGGCTTTCCTGAATTTAAATAGCTAGCTTGGTAATCCAAGTTAAATACACCTTTAAACCATTCGTACTTCTTCCACTCCATGTATTTGTTAATGTTCGCATTAAGATCTACTTTATTTTCTACGGTAGTCATGCTTTCCATCGACAATTCCTGATAGTTTAAATTAACATCATACCCCCATTTATTCTGATCTTTGAGGTTACTATTAATCCCTAATTCAACATTAAACTTTCCTATCCCTCTTTTAAATGCAGCTTCATCATAAGTTAGGAAAGCATCAGGGTTAAACCCATGGAAGTTTAGTGTATTGTTTTCAAAGCTTCCGGAAGCGTAAAGTGTTTTACCTTCGTAAAACTTTTTCCCGAAAAGAGCTACTTCAGAGTTTCCGTAAAGAGCATCGATTGGAGATCCTACACCTTGCTTTTGTGAAAAATGACGAGCTTCAAAGCCTGCACTGTATTTTCTGTTTCTAAGTGTTGTATAAGCTAACTCAGCATATGGAGAAGTCTTAAAATCGTTGATTCCAAAAGCAACATATCTTTTTCTGATTTTTTCTAACGGCTCGGTAATCTTAATCTTCGGCGCCTTAATTGTTTTCACTTTGAAATTAGAAGCAGCCTTTTTATCCAAGAAGTAATACTTTACTTCTGTTTCGATTTTAGAAGAATCTTTAAAAAGTGGATCATCACCGATCTTCTTTCCGTAGTTCACTGTTACAGTCCCTTCACCTGTGATCGTTATCTTCTTACCATCAAAATCAGTGTAAGTGGAATCCTGCGCATCTGCAACACCGACAAATGCTAAAAACAATCCTAATATTTTAATACAATTTGTCTTCATCTTATTGCTTATTTAATGAATCAGTTTCCTGAGGTTCAACTTTAAAATCAAGAGAATCTAAAGGTTCGTCCTCGTCCTCTTCTTCTATATCAAATAAATCTTCACTTGCATTCCCTTCTTCTCCAAGGTTAATAAACACCTCTTCTTCTTTTTCTGGTTTTAAAGCTGCATTTTCCATTTCTTCAATAGCATCCAATCTTTTATTTACCTCAGCTATGATTCCAGGATCTTTATCATGCTCAAGTACATTTTTCAAAGCGTATTTAGCATCAACAAGAGCATCTTGCTTGATTAGGATATCAGCTAACAAAATATAACCTTTAGAGTACCAGAAAGGATAATTAGCAAATTCCTTTAATAACTGAATTGCTAATTCCTGACTAGCTGCATAATCTTCTTTTAAATACTTGATGTAGGACATTTGGAACAAAGCCTCTGCCGCCATTACTTTTTGCGTTTCGTTGGCAATTCTTTCATAAGCGCTGTATGCCTCATCATATTTATGAGATTTAAATAATGCGTTACCTAATAACAATCTTGCTTGGAACTTGTTTGAATTCTCTACCAAGTTATTCGATTCCACTTTTTTAGCATAAACAGCTGTATTCTCATAATCATCTAACGCTGCATAAGCTGTCATTAAACCAACTTGAGCGTCTTTTTCATAAACATCAAACTCAGTTACTTCTATTAACATTTTGAACCTAGAAATGGCTTTTTGATATTCCTGATTTGCCATATAAATTTCAGAAGCTTTGTAATAGGCTTGTTCTGTCCATTCGCCATAAGGTGCTGCTATTACTTCTTCATAATAAGGAACTGATTGTGTTTTCTTACCCAATTTATAAAAGCTTTCTGCTAACATATAGTTGGCGTCAGTTTGGAAAAATCCATTTGGAAACTCACTTAAGTAGGCAGTTAACTTGTTTGTTGCTCTTCTGTAATCTTCCTC
>JAYPYW010000031.1:13660-19023 GCA_038154685.1 Flavobacteriales bacterium
CCTTTTGCACTTTCAAAATTTAAAGTATCCTTTGCTCCCATCGATTCATCAGGCAATCCTGAATTCGCCCTAAAATCTAAGTACCTACTTGCATCTTTTAAATCAAAAGTTGCTACTTGCTTTAAAGCTTCTAAACAAGCTTGAGCATATTCAGTTTTTGGAGAGATATTGATTCCTTTCTCGAATAATTGGGCAGCCTCTTCAAATTCCTTTTTATCGCTTTTGATATTCCCCATCTTATTGTAGGATTGTTGAACAAGTGCCGAATTATTATTGTGGTTATTTACAATATCCTCAAAGTACTTGTATGCAATATCATACTTCGCTAAACGCTCGTAATAAACATCCCCAGCTTTAAACTTTGCATCATCAATGTACTTGCTATCTGGATGTTTGAAAATTAAGTTTTCAAAAGCTTCTGCTTCTAATTCATACTTATTTAAAAGCTTATAAGCCTGTCCAAGTTGGAAATAAGGATAATCCGTTTTTATTAAATTCAAATCGATGGCCGACTTATAATACTTAGTTGCATGGATTAATTCGTTTTGCTTTTGAACTCCAGTAAGATTATTACTTAAAATCAAGTAGCAATCTCCAGTTCTTAAATGAGCATCGTTTACCTTTAAAGTACCAGTCGATTTAGAATATTTATTGATGTAATTTCTGAAAGCTTTAATTGCTGGACCGTATTCTCTTAATCGCATATTGGCATACCCCAATTGATAATCTACCTCTTTGTATTCGTCAATTAATATAGCTCCTGGGGACTTTTTGAAAACCTCATACTGACCTAAGGCTGCCTTATATTCACCTAATCGGTAAAACGATTCCGCTTTCCAGTAATTTGCTAAAGCTACAAGCTCTCTATCCTCAGGGTTTTTAAGCGATTTATTGAAATAGAATATTGCTTTTCTGTAATTCTCTAGATTTCCTTTGTTTTTAAAACCAACCGACTGGTTGTTGAACTCCTGAATACCTTTATAGTAAGTTACTTTTTGGTAAGCAGCATTTAACTCGGGACCTTTATTTTTAATTTTCTCTAAGGCACTTATCGCGCTTGGGTAATCCTTTGTATTTAAGTAAACGTTTAAAAGAATCTTTCTCGCTCTATCAACGTTAGCCGACTCTGGATATTTACTGATGTAATTCTCCAAAGCCATTATACTTTCATGATAAGGATCTATATCTAATTCAAATGAAAGTTTTGCGTAATTAAATAATGAATTCTCAGTAATTTCAAAATCATGAGGATTCTTATGAGCTGTTCTAAATGCTCTTCGAGCAGCATTTTTATCACCTAACTGGATATAACAATCTCCCGCATAATACATTGCGGCCTGACCAATTTTAGTTTCATCATCAGCTGCAAGTAATAAATTCTCTAGCGCTTTCTTGTACTCTTTCTTTTGGAAATAGGCATATCCTAATTGATAGTAAGCCATTGTGTCCATTTTACCTACCTTCTCTTTGTAGTTTTCAAAATAAACTGCGGTACTATCATAATTACCTAGTTTGTAATGTCCTTCGCCTACAAGCCTTGCAATTTCAGGACCTCTTTTTGTATTCGCTTTCTTTGAGAAAGGACCTCCATAAGCAACTAACTCTTCATTCTTATTTTGTAAATAAAGGATCTGAGTGATATAGTATGGTACAATAGATCCAAATACGGAATCAGACTCGAGTGCTTTAAACTCCTTGTATGCAATCTCATTATAGTTAAACTTATATGATAAGTGAGCAAAGTAAAACTGTGATGATTTTTGGTAATCGCTTTCAACTTCTTTTGCCTTGTGAAATAACTTCTGTGCTTCTGGATATTTCTTTTTTCTGAACAACGCATAACCATATTTGAATTGGAATTCAGGAACCTCTTCTGCTTCTAGGTCATTTTCATCAACTTGCTCAAACCACTTAACTGCGCTTGTCCATCTTTTTTTCCTGTAGTTATACTGTCCTAATTGAAATCTAGCCTTTCTTACTTTAGGACTTTGTGGGTGATTTTCAATGAATCTAATAAACAGGTATTCGGCATCTTTATTAAATAACTCTAAAGCACAAAGAGCTATGTAATACTCTGCGTTCATTTTCACTTCAGAGTGTGGTTGCTCAATACTTCTGTAAACCTGCTTAAATTTTCTTTGAGCGGACACATATTTCTTTGCATCCAATAATTGTAGCGCCCTTTTAAAGTCGGCGTTATCGTGAGCGTACACTAAACTTTGCTGTGCTTGTGAGGTTATCACAAAAAACATCAAAATCAGGATTGCGAAATTTTTCTTCAAATTCATGATGACAGTTTATACCAATTTTAAAAATACTACGGGGAGAGAATAGCAGACTTTGAGCCAAAGTTTTCTTATCAACGAAATGATGTGAAATAAAGTATATTCTTAGAGATGAGAAAAGGAAGATTAGAGAATCAAGAAGGTTAACACAACATTAATTTTCATCAAATTAATGAAATATTATTCTTTTTTGACTTGTGAATCAAAATATTAGGTATCTTGTGGCCTCAATAATTATTATAATGGCAAAAGGTACAGTAAAATTCTTCAATGATTCAAAGGGATTTGGATTTATTGTTGACGAAGAAACAGGAAATGACGTATTCGTTCACGTTTCTGGATTAGTAGATGAAGTTAAAGAAAATGACGAGGTAACATTCGAAGTAGCAGACGGACGTAAAGGTCCTAATGCTGTTGATGTTAAACTTGCATAAGATATTTTTTTACTTGATTACTAAGGCTGCCTTTGGCGGCCTTTTTTATTGCCTAACCTTTTAGAGTTTATTTTCTCGCACAGACTACACCGATCTTCACATACCTAACCATTAAATACTGACGTTTACTTTTAGTTTTTATACACAGATTTCAAGGATTATACAGATTATATAAGTTTCAAATCTTTATAACCCTTGAAATCTGTGCTCAAAATAAAACATCAAACATTGTATAGGTGATGTCACTGGGAAATAATATTATCCCTTATTGCCTTTTTTTATAGCCGATGCAGCCAAGGAATTAAGACGGTGATTCCAACATAAATAAACCCAACAACTTTCCATTTCTTTTCTTTCAAAACAAATACTAAAGAAAGCATTAACAGAGCATTAAAGGCTGTTTGGTAATGAAGCATTACCTCCATTTTTGAATAAAACCTTCCCCAAGCCTCAATAGACGTTGTTTTTCTAAAAACTAATTCAAACAAAGAAAAGAATGCGTTTACACCAACAAAGAATATGATTATACTGGTAGTTCTATTTAGTAATTGTTCTTCAGGTGCATGCGTTTCCATAGGATAATAGGCTCTTTCCTTTGAGGGCGACAACATCCAGACTAAGTAGATAATATTGCCAATAATCGGAACTAAGTTCACAAAAATCACTCCTAAGGATTTATTAATATCACAGAGTCTGCGGCTATTTAAAGCCAGTCCTGGAATAATTGAAAACAAAGAGTAAGCTGATGCAAGATACCCATAACCATTATCGAAAGTGAAATCCAAAAAATAATCCAGCCTCCAGAGCAAAATTAAAACAAAAAGGTTTACCAAAGTATAACTCCAAAACTCTTCTCTTGTTCCTCTGCTACTGTAATCGCCTGACTTAGCCCAAACTTGTATATATCTTTTGATCATAATTTATCCTACAACTACTCCTGAACAGGAATCCGAGTTTGCCCCCGTAACAGAACTTAAAATATTTGTTTGATTGTTAACTCGGAGAAAACCAAGAAGTGCAAAAATAATCGCCTCTTTAAAGTCAACTAAATCGTCCTCGGGAATTATAATTTCTGCTTGGGAGTATACACGAATTCTATCGATTAGAAAAGTATTTTTCACTCCCCCGCCCGTAAATAATGCGGTAGACTCTTCTCTATTTAAAGCCCCTCCTATAATTTGAGCAATATGTTCATAATAGGTTCTTAAAATATCTTGAATAGGAATTTCATACTCTGCGAAAATTGGGAAAATATTTTCTTCTAAATCTTCTATCCCCAGACTCCTACCATTTTTATAATAGTCCCAGCTTGCGAGTTCCTCAAGCAGTTGTTGATTAACCTGACCTTTAGCTCCTTCTTTTCCTTCATCATCAAATTCGAAACCTAATTCATTCATAAAAGAATTCGAGATAATATTACACGGTGACAAATCTTTTGCCTTTCTTACTCCATGATCCGAAAAACTATAATTACAAATCCCACCCAAGTTTACACAATAATCATAATTGCTGAATAAAAACTCGTCACCAGCAGGAACTAATGGAGCTCCTTCACCTCCTTTACTTACATCCATTGCACGGAAGTCACCCACAGTTTGAATTCCAGTTACAACAGTAATATCGATTAAACTTCCTATTTGGAGCGTGAATCCTTTTTTGGGTTGATGAAAAACAGTATGTCCGTGAGAAGCAATTAAATCTGGTTTAGTTTTACCTGTTAGAAACTTATTTACCAATTTACCGGTGTATTTCCCATAGTTAACATTTAAAGCTGTTAATTCTTGAGCAGATAAAAACCTGGCGTTTTTTAAAGCAGACTCCCATTTTTTAGGATACTTGATGGTTTCAGCGGCAAGGAGCTTAAACTCTCTACCCTCTTCTAAGAATTCAACTAAAGCTAAATCTAGTCCGTCTAAACTAGTTCCCGACATTAAGCCTAATACAACCATACTGTAAATTAGAAATAATTTCTAACATCAACCCACATCATTCCAGCAGACTTTGCTGCCTCTATTCCTGGGTCACCATCCTCAAAAACAACGCAATCTTTTGGATCTACCCCCATTTCTTGTGCTGCCTTTAAAAAAGTATCAGGGTGTGGTTTATGCTTCTCCACATCATCACAAGAAACTACGGCATCAAAGAATCCGTCAAAACCAATCACTTCTAGAGTTAATTCAACCGAGTGTCTTTGTCCGCCGCTCCCTATAGCCATTGGAATTTTACCCTTATAAGATTTGGCCAACTCTGCAACAAAATCAAGCGGTTTAACTGTTGGAATAAGCTCTAGAAATTTTTGCTCTTTTGCTTGTCCTAATTCATTTCCATCCTCTGGCCGGCCTAATAATTTTACCAAATTTCTAAAAACCTCTAACGTAGGCTTTCCAGCTTCTTGGTAAAAGTAATCCTCCGGAAAATCAAATCCTTTTTCGTTACAAACAATCTGGCATGCTTTATAATGAACAGGCATTGTATCCGCCAAAGTTCCATCTAAATCAAAAATGAAAGCTTTAAAGTTATTAGGAAGTTTAATCATGACTTAAAAAGCAAAATATTGATTTGCTAATTTGGGGATAACCCTTCTTTTAAGGTAAGATTCTCCTTTTGAATAAGCATCGGAAGAAGCTCTTGCTTTACTTAATTG
>JAYPYW010000031.1:19033-33509 GCA_038154685.1 Flavobacteriales bacterium
CAATCCTTTTGTTGGTTGAAAAATTTCCGAAAACACAATCTCATTAGAGCCTTTCTTTATCACTTCTACATTACCAGTAAATTCCACCTGGAATGTATTTACATTCTTACCTATTAATTTAGAGTCTGCATTAATCACCATAATCAAATCAGCATCTTCTTTTGAAGAAACAACTGTAAATCCCCTTGATGAAAGCACTTGCTTTGCTGTAGGAACCATCTTTGGAGAAATAGATCTGCCAAATTCTTTTTCTGCAGACACAACAAACACTTTAGGCGCTCTTACATTTAGTTTTATTTTCCCTGTTTTTGCCGGCAAATAATCTAAAAGCTTTAGAACAATCTTATCTCTTGTTTGATCAGAAGCCAGCTCTTCAAAATCTAATTTTGCTGTGATAAATTGTTCTTTAGTACTTTGATTAATTTTACCTATCGAAACACCGGCTCTACCCTGTTCGTTAGAAGTGATTTTGTAATTCTTAAAAAATACTGCTTTGTATTCACAGTTTAGAGGAACCTGATTAACTGCAGCACCTTTATTGTTCTTTACTGTGAAAAACACTTTATCCTCACCGATATTGTCTCCTAATAAAAAATCATAATAAGAAGCACCTGGAAAAATTTCAATTTCATTTACCATTTCTTGCGTGTAACTCATTACTTCGGTAGCGAAATAAACTTCTTTACCATTAATATCCGTTTTCAAAGGCTCATCCAAGTATTTACTTACACTCTCTAAAGCTTTAATACTTAAAACAAATGCTTCATGGTAATTGTTATTGTCATGGTTTGTTTTAGCTCTAGCAAAAAAGTCTTTTCCAATATTTAAAGCTTTGTTTATTCTTTGCTTTTTTATTTCAGCATATTTAGATTTAGATAATCTGTAATAAACCCAATACTCTTCATCGTTTTCCCAAGCATCTACTAATTCATACCCTTCTAAATCCTCAGATGAACGAACTGTAACATCCTGCTTATATTCTTGATCAAAAGAATTATTAGTTTCTAAAGTTTTTAAAACCGATTCTCCTGAAATTACAACCGAAATTTCACTCGCCATGTTTTCCAATGCTCCCTTTTGAGCTTTTTGTCTGTAATCCGTCCCTACCTTATTAACATGGAAAACACCAATATAATAACTAGGATTTGTTGGAATTGACGAAACCCAATGAGGAGCGGTTTTACTCACTTTAACTGGTTTCTCACCGGTTGACTTACAACCAATAAGGATTAAACTAAATAATATGATTGAAACTACTTTTTTCATTAGTTTTCTGGATTAAAATCGTACACTTTTTTTGCAACTGATAAGCCAATAGACTTAAACGCATCGTCCGCTAATGTATTTACAGGAGTAAGTGTTTTATTTGCTTTAAAACCAGCCTGAAAATTCCTAACGCTATTTCTATTTGTGATTACTCTATCGGTTGGAGAATCCTTTAACTTTCTCGACCATGTACCTGGATAAAGGTTATTTGTATTCCCACCTTGATAGGTATTGTAATTCACTTCACTTTTCAGCTCCTTTTCTTCTATAGAAGACATTAATATTTCACCAGTTTCAGCGGAAACTAAAATATACTGGAACGAAACTGTCACCTTTGTATATCCTTGGTAATTATTGTAAAACACTTTATCGTAAACAAATCTTGTTTGTGTTTTTTGTGTCTCCGCGTTATAATATTTCTCTGACCTTCTGCTGTATGCCTTTTCTCTTTTTATCACAGGAGATTTAGTTTCTTTTCTAACCGACAACAATTTCCCGCTTAAAATCGCTTTTGCTCCTAGTATTTGTCCAGTTTTAACAGCCCCAGATCCTTCTACCCAACCATTCATTGCAAGGTATTGCTCGTTTAATAACTCATCCATATGAGTCCTATCCAAAACTTTAACAAATGGCCCCTTTTCTTTTAATAGTCCGTCCATTAAATTAGCTTGAACCTGAGCTCCTCCTCCTTTTTGCCCTGAGTAATTTTTAAACTTTAAAATAGCAATTGGGAACTGTGCTAATTCTTTTGCTTCTTCCAATTTAAACTTAGCGTCTTTATAACTTGAGTTTTGATCGTTAATTTTCTTAAACTCCCAGTAAGCAGATCTGTTTTTACCTTGATCTAAGAAGTCGTTACCTTTTCTATATGGAGGCTCTAATTGAGCAATTTCCTTCAGCTGCTCTAAACTTCCTCCTCCATAAGTTGGATCTATTCTTTGAATTTCGTGAAAAACAGCTTCAGCTTGTTCGAACTGCTCTTCAGCCATTAATTGATTTGCCTTTTGAAATTCAATTTCTAAGTACTTATCCTTAGCGATCTTAAAATCTTGTGTTGTATGATTTGGAATAGAAAGTTCTGCGTTATACTTATTTAATCTATCCTGAAACTTTTCTGTTTCCATATAGGTGTAAACAGCAGCTTTGTAATCATCGTTATTGTATTCCTTAAAAAATTTGGTTTGGTACTTGGCCATTACTTCACCTCCACTCTTTCTTAATCCAATACGAGCATCTACATTGGCTTTATCCTTATTTAAAGCTTGGATATAATACTCTACGGCATCTTTATGCAAACCAGCTTCTGAAAGCTTATTTCCTTTCTTTGTTAAAGATTTTGAAGCATTACAAGCTATTAACAAAAGTGCTAACAACCCTACAGACACTAATTTTTTAAAGCGCTTAATATTTTTCATAACGACCTTTTTGTTTTGGTATAACACGCGTTTTCAAAAACTATACCAGAGTTTTCAAAAACAGCTTTCCCAAAGATAAACAACTCTTTCAACGTAAGGCAAAAAGTTAAGTTTTGTTATTATGACCAAACTATCTTGATTATAGGTTATGATAATCTTATCTTCGCTGCGATTTATGAGGTTTTTGATTGGCTTATTTTTATCGTTGATTTTTATCGGATGCTCCGAACCCGCCTCAATCCAATCTGTTAAACATATTCCGGAACCTATAAAAGTAGACTCGATTCCTAAAAAGGTAGTAGTTATTCCAAAGTCGGAAATTGAAAGTGTCAAAAAATACTTTAATCGATTTGTTAAGAAAAGAAGGTTTAACGGAAATATTCTGGTTGCAAAAAAGGGTGAAATCGTGTTCGATACAGTCTCTGGATACAGCAACATAAGAAGAAGGATTAAACTACAAGATAGTTCCGTAATGCAGCTTGCCAGCGTTACCAAACCAATAACAGCTACAATTTTACTGCAATTAGTAGAAGAAGGAAAAATAAAAATATCGGACACAATAACTAACTACCTACCACAACTACCTAAACATTACAGCAGGATTACTGTTAAGCACTTATTGGCTCACAGATCAGGACTTTCTCAGTATTATTACTATTGTGATGACTTAATTTCGGATAGAGAGAAACTTATATACAACGATACTGTGCTATGTGTTATGGACTTTCATAATCCAGGACACTATTTTCCTCCCGGTAGAAAACATAATTATTGTAACACCAACTACCTGCTTCTTGCGTCAATTATCGAACATATAGAGGGTAAAAGATTTGTAGATATTGTAGATGAAAGGATTGTCCGAAAATGTAAAATGGATCATAGTTATATTTTCGATTTAAAGGATTCTGTTCCTGGAAATCTTGTATATGGTCATACGCAATGGAATAAACTTTTTGACTTTGATTATCTGGATGGAATTGTTGGAGATAAAGGATTTTTTTCAAACGCTAAGGATCTTTTAAAGTTTGACCAAATGCTTACTAATGGTGAATTACTTAGCGATTCAATAATGGAATTAGCTTTTACTCCTCATAATAAAGTTCGCTATAACAAATCGTACGGATTAGGTTGGAGAATTAAGTACCATAAAAAATTAGGCAAAATTGTTTACCATACAGGATGGTGGCATGGTAATCGACATATTTATATCCGGATTCCTAAAAACGATTATACTATCATAATTCTAAGCAACTCCCTCAGGGGATCTTCCTACAACCTAGGAAATATTTTAAAGGAATTTGAAGACTTTGCACCCGTAAAAAAAGAGAAAGCCCAAACTTTGCAAAGTTTTAGCTCTAATTATTATCAAAAGGGGAATTAACCGACTTAACTTAACCTATTACTAGCCTCTAAAGCAGAGAGAAATAATTTTGTAGGTATTTTTCTTTCAAATGAATTTGTAAGAACTCTTCCTATTATATTAGTATTCTCACAGTTTGATAATATTGCATTATTTTCTGTTAGCAATTCTAACTTTTTATTCAACAACTCTAGTTCTTCATAACTTGCTCCAATTACTTCTTGTATATTTACAATTGTTAAGAAAGGAAGGTTCTCAAGATTAAGGGATTGAAAAACACTTTCAACAAGTGCCACTTCTAACAAAGTATTATTTTCAAATTATAAATTAAGATATCCTTCTTCATTCCATTATGTAAACTGGGAACGATAATCTCTTCTTAGCTCAATGGTTTTAGAGTTACTTAATTTTTCATGATTCAAATATGACAAGAAACAGTTGTTATAAAAATTCAAAAAAACAAAAATAATATTCACAGAAATAATTAACACCCCCTGTAAACAGCTAATTTAAACCACTTTGAAACAAACTAAAATCCATAAAAAAGCCCACTTAAAAGTGGGCTTTCAAATTTCTATGAAAATAATTTATTTCGTTACCACAACCGAACTAGTTGAAGTCTTGCCATCAGCAGATAATTTAACATAGTAAATACCACCATTTAGATCATCAGTTGAGATTTGAGCAATTTCACCTACTCCGATTAATCTCTGACTAGCAACTAACTGTCCAACTGAATTGTAAAGCTCTAATACTCCTCCTTCAGCATTAACATCTTTAAATGCTACATTAATAACATCATATGCTGGGTTAGGGAATACATTAAATAAACTTACGCTAATATCTGATTGACCTGTAGTACAATCATTGTTTACAGTAACTGCAGTTCTACCACATGCGCTAGGGCCACTTCCCGTTGAGAACTTCCAATTGTAAGCTCCCCAAATATGGTTAGTAAATAATCCCCAGTCGTTGTGTCTGTTTTCAGAACCATCAAATGCAATAATTCCAGATTCTCCCCATGAAAGATAATCGAATGTATTACCACTTCCGTTTGTCCACATTGCAACTTGCATTAAACAAGTTGATTTAGACCAATCAATAGCATACTGACCTGCAGGTAATTCAAAGTTTAATGAGGCAGTATATACTTCTTGATCCCACTCAGCGTAGTCGATAGCTTCTAAATCAATAGTTTTAGTTCTGATAGGCGTAGTTGTATCACCTAACACATTATAAATCTCTACAACTAATTGTGCTGCAGTAGCACCTTTTGCGATATCAAAATCAATTGATTGTAAAGTCATATCTGAAGCAGTAGTGAAAACATATCTGTTATCTAACCAAGTAAAACCAGCTCTTACTGCTGAAGGAGCAGAATATTGGTTCCAAGCATCTGGAGAAACTGTCCAACGAGCACTTGGTCCTACGGTATAAAGTTCACCAGCTGGCTCTTCAATATAATAAGTTTCAGAAGAAGCATCTGCAACATCTAATCCATTAATAGTAAAAGATGATCCAGTTTTTATTGGCGACCCACCTGAAGCAACATCAAACATGTTGTAAGTTCCTCCACCACCAGTAACAGTAATAGTAACTTCATCTGGACCAACTCCTGTACAAAAGTACCCACCATTTGAAGCAGTAACAGTTAATGCTCCGCTTGAAGTTAAAACAACTGCATCAGATGAAGTTGTACAAGAAGCTCCTGAAACTTCAGCTTTATATGTACCTGCCACCATTGTTGAATATGTTGTTCCTGTTTCACCAGAAATCTCAACATCGTCTTTGTACCACTTAATAGCTTCACCAGAAGCTAGAGTAATACCAGCACTTAATGTTATTTCACTTCCACAAATAGATTGATCATCTCCTAAAGAAGGAGTTGAACATGCTGATCCACCTGTACCAGTTCCAGTACCTGTACCAGATCCACCACCAGCATATCCGCCACCGTCATCAGTTACGGAACAATCAACATAATCAGTCATAGCAATAGACCATGACTCATAACATAAAGTAGAGTAATCTCCAGAATTCTCAGCAGCAACATCTGAAGCAGAGAATCCCATTATACCCATATAATATTTAAATAACTCAGATCTTAAGTATACCTTTTCTGTAAAACCAGATGAAGAACTACTTCTACACTCTAATCCTCCATTAATAATGTTATTAGTGTGAGCAAAACCTTTAGAATACATTCTACTTCCTCCTGCATAGTCTCCAGCTTCTGGAGTCCATAAATCATGCATTACTTGGTGACAAGAAGGTTTAGGACACTGTGGCATCATCCAGAACCAGATTGCAGATTTTAGTGCTAGAACACCGTCTCTTTCTAACGCATCTGGATCATCAAGCAATATTTGCTTGTCGTTGTATAAGAATTTACTAAACTGACCATAGTTGTAGTTCCATGTTAATTGAATTGGACCACGACCATAGTAATACTTACCCCATGTTGGTGGAAATTCAGCAGATCCGGCATCAGCATATGGACTTGATGTAGAAGTTTCGTGAACAAAATATAATCCCCATTTTGCTCTATCTCCACCTGTACCACTTCCAATAGTTTCCCAACCACCGTTGGTTTCTTTGGAGATATTCGCCAAAAATGCTGCTAACTCTCTTTTATTGTTAACATCATTTGATCTATTAATGAAGTGAGCAAAGTCAACTTCCACCGTTTCTTCAGCTACTGGCTGAGACTCCCAGAATGAAGTTACAGATGACACTACATAAACAGCACCTGTAGATCTACGAGTAACTTCTGTTTTTTGACCTGCTAAACCTGCTTTTTTTGTAATTGTAACAACGTAATCAGCCATTTCATCAGCTGCAGTTGTTAAATTAGCATAAGAATAAAAATCTGTAGTATAACCTTGAACGTGTCCTGGATTTATTCCTGCTCTATTGGGAAATAATGAGTTCCATTCAGAGGTTGTTATAAGGTTTTCAAGGTTTTTGTTACCAACTGCAAAAACACTTCCATAGGAAAGCACCAGTAATAACAAGGGGGTAATAAGTTTCTTCATAGTTTTAAAATTTGGTTATTGTTTTTTACAGAGTTAAGGCAGGACCTGTAATGGACGTAAAAGTTACGATTATGTACGTTAAAAATCAAGCTTTTCAATTAAAAATTTCCTATTATCTAATAGAGAAACAGTGGATTTGTAATATTACAAACACAATCGATTTTTAAATCCATGCTGCTGCTCCCCCTAATAAACATTAACAGAAGAAAGAAACCCCTTATTGTTAAGCGTAATTACCTGAAAGGTCCCAAAAGGGCCCAAGAGTGAAATTTTACACCTTTTTTCTTATAGAAGAAAACTATAATCTTTATTACAATTGAAAGTCTAATTTTGAAACATAAAAAAAACCGCAATAAATGCGGCTTTTATTTTTATTCTTTCTTAAAATTATCCTCCGAAATCATCGAATGAGACATTCTCTGGTGGGATTCCCCAATCATCAGTCATTTTGATAACTGCTTGGTTCATCATTGGTGGACCACAGAAATAGAATTCAATATCTTCTGGCGCTTCATGAGCTTTTAATTGGTGCTCAATTACAGCGTTGTGAACGAAACCTAAGAATCCGTCTCCTTCATCATCAATAGATTTTTTCTCTTTCCAGTTATCAGATTCTTCTGGCTCTGACAAAACAATATGGAATTTGAAGTTAGGGAATTCACGCTCAATTTGACGGAAATCCTCTTCATAGAATAATTCTTTCTTAGATCTACCTCCGTACCAGTAAGTAACTTTTCTTCCAGTTTTTAAAGTATGGAATAAATGGAACAAGTGAGATCTCATTGGTGCCATTCCAGCTCCTCCTCCGATGTAGATCATCTCTGCATCAGTTTCTTTAATGAAGAACTCTCCGTAAGGACCTGAAATTGTAACGATATCTCCCACTTTTCTTGAGAATACGAAAGAAGAACAAACTCCAGGATTTACATCCATCCAGTCGTTTTTCTCTCTATCCCATGGTGGAGTAGCGATACGAATTGTAAGCATTACAATATTCCCTTCTGCAGGGTGGTTAGCCATTGAGTAAGCACGGAAACATGGCTCCGGGTTTACCATTTTTAACGACCATAAACCAAATCTATCCCAGTCAGCCTTAAACTTATCTGGTCCAAGTGGATCAGATGGATCTGGCTCAATATTAATATCTTTTGAGAAATCTACTGTTAATTCTGGTACATCAACCTGAATATATCCACCAGCTTGGAAATCTAAATTCTCTCCTTCTGGAAGCTTAACTGTAAATGCCTTAATGAATGTCGCAACGTTATAGTTAGAAATAACTTCACAATCCCACTTCTTAATCCCGAAGATTTCAGCAGGGATTTCAACTTCCATATCTTGTTTTACCTTAACCTGACAACCTAATCTGTAGTTCTCAGCAATATGCTTTCTTGAGAAATATGGTTTTTCAGTTGGTAAAATCTCACCACCTCCAGAATGAACCTGGCACTCACACATAGCACAAGTACCACCTCCTCCACAAGCTGATGGTAAAAATATTTTGTTATTTCCTAAAGTAGATAATAAAGTACCTCCAGCTTCAGTTTCAATAACCTTCTCTCCATTAATTGTAATCTTCACCAATCCAGATGGTGACAATTTTGCCTTTGCGAATAAAAGTAGAGCAACTAATAACAATACTACTACTAAGAAAAACGCTACACTAATAACTATAGTCATGTCTGTTGAATATAAAGTTCTTTATTACTTATTATAATTCGATACCTAAGAATGCCATGAAAGCAATCCCCATTAATCCTGTAATGATAAATGTGATACCTAAACCTCTTAATGGAGCAGGTACATTAGAATAACGAATCTTCTCTCTAATTGCTGCTAAAGCTACAATTGCAATCCACCAACCTATTCCAGATCCGAAGGCAAAAGCAGTAGCTTCACCAATTGAAGCATATTGTCTTTCTTGCATAAATAATGCACCTCCAAGGATAGAACAGTTTACGGCGATAAGTGGTAAGAAAATACCAAGTGCACCATATAATGCTGGAGCAAACTTTTCTACAATCATCTCTACTAACTGTACAATCGACGCTACAACAGCGATGAACATAATGAATGATAAGAAAGATAAATCCATAGTGTTTTCACCATTGATACCGTAAGATGGATCTAGCCACTCTAAAGCACCTTCAGCTAACACATAGTTTTCTAATAAATAGTTAACAGGAACAGTTACAACTAATACGAAAATAACAGCAGCACCTAATCCAGAAGCAGTCTTAACTTGTTTAGAAACTGCTAAGTAAGAACACATACCTAAGAAGTAGGCAAAAATCATGTTCTCTACGAAAATACTCTTTACAATTATGTTTACGTAATCTAACATTTCTTTGAATTTTTCTCTTTAATACTTGATTAGTTCTCTTCAATTAATTTTCTATTCTTAGATCTTTGGATCCAGATAATAGCTCCCACTAAGAAAAGTGCGATTGGAGATAAAAGCATTAATCCATTATGCTCGTATACACCTCCATTATCAATTAACCATGAATCTGGAATTATTTTAACTCCCCAGATTGATCCTGAACCAAATACCTCACGTACAAAACCAACTGCTAATAAAATCCATCCGTAACCAAACGCGTTACCGATAGCATCTAAAAATGCTGGTCCTGGTTTGTTACCTAAAGCAAATGCTTCTAAACGTCCCATTATGATACAGTTAGTAATAATTAAACCAACGAATACCGATAGTTGTTTTGAAACTTCGTAAACATATGCCTTAAGCACCTGGTCTACCGTAATTACTAATGTTGCAACAATTACTAACTGAACAATAATTCTGATTTTGTCTGGAATTAAGTTTCTGATTAAAGAAACTACTACGTTAGCCATGATTAATACGAAAAGTACCGACATAGACATTACAAATGCATTTTCTAGCATAATTGTAATTGCTAACGCTGAACAGATACCTAATACCTGAATAGAAATTGGGTTCGAATCGTTTAACGGATCCTTAATCAATTTCATGTTTTTCTTAGAAAACAATGATTCTTTTTTTGTGCTCATTGTGATTTATTTAAAACTTTTAAAACTTCTTTTTACTTATTTACTTTCCCCCATCTCTTCATGTATGGTAAGAATGCTTTTTTCATCATTGCACCAACACCATTTGAAGTAATAGTCGCACCCGCGATTGCATCAATTTGGTGGTTTGGATCTTTTAATCCTCCTTTCACAACTTTGATCCCCATGTATTGATTACCTTTCATAACCATTTTTGGAGTTGCTGTAAATAAGTCTTGAAATGGTTTCTCAGCAATCTTAGCCCCTAAACCTGGAGTTTCAGATTTGTGATCGAAAACAATTCCTTCAATAGTGTTTTGATCTTTCCCTAAAGCAGCAAATCCCCAAATTGGTCCCCATAATCCGTTTCCAGCCATTGGAATAATGTATTTAGTTACATCTCCATTGTTATATGTGAAAACTGGGTACTTTCTTGTTTTTGGAGCCCCTTTAGTTGATTTGTATTCTTTAACGATATCAATTGAGAAAGCAACTGCTCCATCAATAACATCACCATTAAAATCAACAACCTCCTGAGTAACTGAAGAATTAAAAATCTCTTCAATCTGATTTTTAGAAAGTGTTTTTAAGCTATCCATCGATGCAAAACCTGCAGCCGAAAGGATAAACTGTCTTTTTTCATTAGCAACATTAGCTTGCTGAGCAGGCTTAAGTGCTGTAGCTAATGACGCAAGTAAGGCACCACAGATAGTAACTAAAACTACTGCGAATGTTACTGTATATCCTGTACTGTTTTTGTTTACTGCCATTTTTCTAAATTCTTAGTGGTTTTCAGTATGTAATTTTAATCTGTTTAATCTTTCCTTTACGTTTCCTTGAACAACATAGTGATCAATTAATGGAGCCATAACGTTCATGAAAAGAATTGCTAACATCATACCTTCTGGGTATGCTGGGTTAAATACTCTAATCATGATACAGAAAAGACCAATAAAGAAACCGTAGATAACTTTTCCTACTTCAGTTTGCGCAGCAGATACAGGATCTGTAGCCATGAAAACTAAACCGAACATGAAACCTCCAGCAAATAAGTGATCTAATGGACCAACAGTCATGTAAGGATTAACTCCTGCAGTGTTAAATACTAAAGTCATAAATAAAGCTCCGAATACTCCAGAAGCCATAATCTTCCATGATGCAACACCTGTGTGTAATAATAAACCAGCACCAATTAAGATTGCGATAACAGAAGTTTCACCGATTGATCCTGGGACCATTCCGATGAATGCATCTAATAAATCGAACTTATCAGCCAACTTATCCATACCAGCTTGGAAAGAAGCTTTAGCAGCACCAGCTGCTTCACCTAATTCTTCAGCTTTATCTTTCATTGCTCCGATTGAAGCATTAAATCTTGATAATTGAGTAGCTCCTGCAATGGCATCAACTTCACCAACTTTTTGTCCTAATTCGTTTAAAACAACTGTTCCGTTTTCAGCTAAAGCATAACCATCAGGTAGTTCAGTGTTAACCCATGCCTTATCACCTGATAATTGTTTTGGGTATGCAAAGAATAAAAATGCTCTTGCTGTTAAAGCAGGGTTTAAGATATTCATCCCTGTTCCTCCAAATACTTCTTTACCGAACACAACTGCGAAAGCAGTAGCAACAGCAACCATCCACAATGGAGTATCAGCTGGAACAATTAATGGGATTAACATACCTGATACTAAGAAACCTTCCTCAATTGGATGTCCCTTAGCAATACAGAAACCAAACTCAACTCCTAAACCAACTACGTAAGAAACAACAACAATAGGTAAAACCTTAATTGCTCCAAATAAAACTTGGTCTAAAAATCCAAACTCTTCTAGTAAACCTAATGCACTGTAGTGTTGGTAACCTGTGTTCCAGATACCAAATAATAAACAAGGAACTAATGCCTGAATAACAGTATTCATAGTTCTCTTTAAATCTACAGCATCACGAATATGCACCCCTTTCTTAGTAGTGTGCTTCGGTGTAAATAAGAATGTAGCAAAACCATCGAAAAGCGGGAACCACTTCTCGTACTTACCTCCCTTCTCAAAGTTCGGCTCCATTTTGTCTACAAGTCTTTCTAAAAACTTCATCTCTCTTTATCTAATGGAATTAATGAATCAAATTAATTAAGCAGACTCCTTTTTAACCAAGTCAATACCTGCTTGAAGAATCTGTTGAACTGGCTGTTTAGAAGTACATCCAAATTCACACAATGCGAAATCTTCAGGAGCTACTTCGTAAATCCCTAAACCTTCCATTGCTTCGAAATCTTCAACTAAACAAGACTTTAATAACTGAACTGGGTAAATGCTCATTGGTAAAACCTTTTCGTATTCACCAGAAACAACGAATGCTCTTTGCTCTCCGTTCATATTAGTGTTCAACCTGTATGCTTTACTTGGCATTAACCAAGACCAAAGCGTACGGCTTAATGAGAATTTATTTGGCTGAATTGGAACCATCCATCCAAATAAATCATAACTGTTACCTTCTGGTAATACTGTTACTTGTGAATCATAGTATCCTAAGAAACCTTCTTTTTCAACTTTAGTACCAGTTAATGCGTTACCAGAAATGAATCTTGGCGCCTCTTCAGCATCTTTTAAGTTCCCTTCAAAGATCCCTGCAAGGTTTTGACCAATAGTAACATTATAATATTGTGGAGTAGCTACTTCTGATCCAGTAACTGCAATCGTTTTAGTAGCGTTGAACTTCCCTGTTCTTAAGAACTCACCAATAATAGCAACGTCCTGAGCATTCACAGTCCAAACTACCTCTCCCTTGTTAATTGGATTGATGTGGTGGATTTGAATACCAACGTTACCTGCTGGGTGCTGTCCTGAAATCTCTCCTAAGTATACGTTGTTAGCTTTAGTGAAAACATCACTTGCTTGACCGTATTTTTCTTTGATTTCTTGAATTGCCTTAAATGAACCTTTTCCTACAGCAGTAGAGTTTGAAGCAGTTTTATAATCTACCTCAACATTCTTTCCAGTATCATCAGTGTATACGAACTTGTCTTCTACATTGAATCTAACTTCTTTTTCTGCTGGAACATTTAAGTTAACAACTCCAGATTTAGAGATTTTTGCTAGTGCATCAATACCTAATTGGAAATCCTCTTCTCTTCCTTCTAGTAAGAAATCGTAATCAGGAGCCAATGGGCTTGAATCGAAAGCAGAAACGAATACAGCTTTAGGCGTATCAGCAGGGTTTGCAATACAGTTAAAAGGACGTTGTTTTATGAAAGGCCATAAACCAGCTCCTGCTAACTTTGCTTTTAAATCTTCTGCTGATGCGTTTGCTACATCCGAAGCACCATGCTCTTCTGAAGAATTAGTTCCGTCAATTTTAATTCTAATTTCTAGAATTACACGACGAGCACCACGAACGATCTCAACTATTTCTCCAGAAACTGGCGAAGCAAATTTGATATCCTCGTTTTCTTTGTCGAAGAATATTGGTGTTCCAGCTTTAACTTTTGCACCTTCTCTTAAAATTAATTTTGGGATTACCCCGTGGAAATCAGAAGGCTTTAATGCAACCACGTCAGACGACGGAGCGTCAACTTTTACGCGGTTTGCGACACCTTGTAACTTGATGTCTGCCCCTTTTCTCAGCTTTACTTGTACTGACATTCTCTCTTTATTGGGTGATAAATCAGCTTGCAAAATTAACAAAAACAAGGGCTTTTTAACTATAATTAACGATCGATAAATACTATTTAGAATGATTCTAAATAAAATAATGGAATACTTATTGCGTTCAGCAGTTTTAATTTTGAGTTATGCGGTTGATTTTAAGCATCATTTTAGGTTTAGTTTTTCAAGGCGGATTTTGCAATTCATTTAAAAATGAAATATTCAAAAAGTCGATTAAAACAGTTATTCTAGAAAATGAACTATCTCCGCAATCCATTCCTATAATTAAATTGAATGCTGATGAACAACTCACGCTTAGGTTTGATGAAATTTCAAGTGAGGCTGGCCATTACGAATACACTTTCATCAAATGCGACGTGAATTGGGAACCAGAATCCGACGTATTTTATCACGACTATGTAGAAGGAATGGAATATGAAATTATTAACGACATTCAATTCTCTGAAAACACTGCCATTAATTACGTTCATTATTCATTCTCATTCCCTAATGATCAATTAAAATTCTTAATGAGTGGAAATTATATTGTTTTGGTTAAAAATCCTGATGATAATACTGTTCTGCTAACGAGAAAATTTTACATACTTGATCAAAAAGTTAAAATAACACCCAACCCAGTTGCGCCTGTTGATTTTGATTACAGATATACACATCAATTAATAAATTTTAGTGTAAACCATCAATTTGTCTCAAGCGATAACCCTATGA
>JAYPYW010000031.1:33519-36165 GCA_038154685.1 Flavobacteriales bacterium
CTTAAAACCATTATATGTAAATCACAATAATTTGGTTTATTCTGACGAAAAACAAAACATGTTTGAGGGTGAGAACGAATACAGAATAATAGATTTTAGAGATGTTAGGCAATTTGGAACGGGAGTTGAGAATGTTTATTTCAGCGATTCTATTTACCACGTTATCCCATCCCCTGATTATAAACGAGCTTATTTAAAATATAGAAATGACATTGACCACAACGGAAGGTTTTTTATTGAAAGAAAACCGAGAACCGGAAATCCTCATTTAACTACTGAATATGCGTTTGTTCATTTTAGGTTTGCCCGAAAAATGGCATTAGATAGCAGTACTGTTTATATGATAGGAGATTTTACTAATGGTGAAGTAAATAATGATTTTAAAATGGTTTATAAAGACTCCTTGGAACATTATGAAGCGCACTTACTACTTAAGCAAGGGGTTTACGATTATGCATACGCTGCTAGAAAAATTGGGGATGACTGTCTAAAATGGGAAGATACAGATGGCACCCATTTCCAAACCAACAACACATATACCATTTTAATATACTTTAAAGGGTTTAATGATCTTGTTGATTCCTTAATTGGTCTTAAAAGATTTAGCTATAGGTAGCGCCGTGCTTAATCTTTTCTTATTTTTGCAGTATGGAGAGTCTGACCACCGAAGGTGTTGAAGTAATTGTAAACAGTTTTTTTGAGGAAGAATACTCGAAACCTGCGCAATCTGAGTTCATTTTCTCTTACAAGATCTCTATCCGAAACGAAAACGATTTTCCTGTTCAACTTATTTCCAGAAAATGGTATGTATTCGACTCAAAAGGTGAGCATTACGAAGTTGAAGGTGATGGTGTAATTGGGTTACAACCGATTATTTCTGAAGGAGAGTTACATGAATATGAATCAGGAACTTCTCTAACTTCTCCTATTGGTAGAATGAGAGGACATTATGTCATGCTGAACCTTGAAACAGAAGAGAAGTTCAAAGTTTACATCCCTGAATTCGACTTAATCGCTCCCTTCGTATTAAACTAAGACCTGTTTTTAGGTAAAATAGAAACCGTTAGTCTTGAAACACAAGTTAACCTCCCCTCTTCATCTGTTATTTTAATTTCCCAAACATGGATCTTTCTTCCAATATTAATTGGTTTAGCAACTCCAGTTACAACTCCAGACTTGGCTGATCTTATATGATTTGCATTAATATCTAATCCAACACTAATCTCTTCGTCTGGATTAATAATTAATAGCGAAGCTATACTACCCAAACTTTCAGCCAAAACAACATTTGCTCCCCCATGCAAAATTCTCATTGGCTGAACAGTTCTTGAATCTACCGGCATTGTTCCTGCAAGAAAGTCCTCGCCTTTTTCTGTTATTTTAATTCCTAAAGCATCATGAATTGTGTTTGCACACATTTTGTTTATTTGCTCAACGGTATGATCACTCTTCCACATATAATCTTCTTTAAGACTTAATAATGTTATAAATATCCAAGTTATTTGGGACGGCACCTGGAGTTTGACAAATCATCCCGGCAAAATCAGCTGCATCCTGCATTGCCTCGCCTAATGGCTTTTTAGTTATTACTCCATATAAAAATACAGAAGTAAACGAATCACCTGCACCAACCGTGTCAACAATATCATCTATTTTTTTTACCTCACATGAGAATTCTTCGTTATCCCAAAATAGCTTGGCTCCTTTTGCTCCTTCAGTTAATAAGACTTTCGAAATATTGTATTCAGACTTTAAAAATTCGATCACTTCTTCTTGATTATACGCTTTAGCTAAATAGTCTAACTCTTCATCATTAATTTTTAATATATCTGCTGACTCCAAGCATAATTCAATAGTTTCCTTATTGTAAAATGGCTCTCGTAAATTAATATCGCAAACAAATTGCGTTTCTTTAAATTTCGCTCTAAAAGCTTTAAAACTCTCCTTATTATGAGTAAATGATAGCGCTAATGATCCAAATACAAAATAAGCTGGATCTTCAATTTCTTCATAATCGATAAACTCCCATCCACATCCTTGATGAATATAATAACTTGGCTGACCATTATTGAGGGCAACATCTACCTTTCCAGTTGGGAAGTTTGCATCTTTTTGAAGCTGGTTAGTCAGCCCTTCTTTTTTCAAAATTGCCTCTAACTCATCCCCTAGTTCGTCTTCCCCAATTTTAGTAATAATTCCAGCATCAATCCCTAACCTCTTCAAATGAACAGCGACATTAAATGGAGCTCCCCCTATTACATTTCTGTCAGGAAAACAATCCATTAAAACTTCTCCAAAACTTAAAACCATGGTTTATATTTTTCCTCGTGATCTTCCAAAAGCCTTTGCAACGATATATATGATGTTGGCCTTTTGATTTTCACTCAAGTTATTATTTAAATGCAATCCAGTAAGATTAACACCTATTATTTTCTTTCTCGATTTAACAATCAATTGTAATGTATATTCAAGCTCATCCGAATTAACAGTTGTCAAAACCGACATATCTAAATTCAGACAAATGAATTCCGGAAGGTTACTAACCCATCGTTTGGCTATCTTATTAAAAGGCTCTCCAGCAAACTTATAATTCAGGTTCTTACGATGACTGAACCAAATTATTTTTTCTTTGTTTTCCTTTTGAAC
>JAYPYW010000032.1:0-4177 GCA_038154685.1 Flavobacteriales bacterium
GCTGGTAACTACGCCGCTTCTTTATTGCCTGCGAAAATTGCAAAAGAAGAAGGATATGATCAGTTAATCTGGACAGACTCTGTTGAGCACAAATACATTGAGGAAAGTGGTACAATGAACTTGATGGTTATCATCGATGGGAAAATCATTACTCCTCCTGCTGGTGAAACAATACTAGGTGGTATTACTAGAATGAGTGTAATTCAAATAGCTAAGGATTTAGGTTACGAAGTTGAGGAAAGACAACTTTCTGTTGATGAGGTAATTGAAGCTCAAAAAGCTGGTAAGCTTGAAGATATGTTTGGTACAGGTACTGCAGTTACAATTACGCATGTTTCTGGATTTGGAAGAAATGGAGTTGATTATGAATTACCGCCAGTTTCGGAAAGAAAGATATCTAAACACCTTAAAGCTGAATTAGAAGCTTTAAAGAGAAATCAAAGAGACTCTCACCCAGAATGGCTGGTGATTGTTAAATAGAATAGAAATTAGAGAATTGTGGAAAGCAAGCTTTTGAAGCTTGCTTTTTTTGTGCAGCTAATACTCTATTCTCGTTTCTCCTTTCTTTAAAAACACCAAAAAACCACCGTGTGGTGGCTTTTGTCATTTAGTCGCTAAACTAAATTGGGGTTACAAATAAAAGGGGGCTCTTTAATGTTTTTCCAGTAAATCCTTTTTGTACATCAATTCCTTGATTAAAACATTTACAGAATTTATATCTTTTTTGATGTAGTTATCTGCTCCGTTTTCGTAGCAATTAAGAGCAATATCAACTTTTTCTTCACTTGTTAAAACAACCAATTTTGTAGAAGGATTAGACCATTTCAGCCTTTTAATTAAATCCACACCTTCCATATCGCTATCATCATCTAAATGGTAATCCATTACAACAACATTAGGACATTCGCTCATTGAAGCTTTTAAATCAACCGAGTTTGAGAAAGTTTTTATGGATACTTCATCTCCAAAATTCTTAGCTAATTGAGTTTTTAAAGAGTAAAGAAAAAGATTATTGTCTTCGAGGAGAAAAACACTAAACTTTTCCTTCCTCATCAACTTACCTAGTATCTCTCTCGCAAAACCGCTCATCTATCAATCGTTTAGTTTGTTTACTGGAAAACCGTTTCTATCACTCAGTTTAGTCGATAGAAAACATAAAATTATCGGCAAATGAATTAAAATATAGGCGGAAGAACACCTTAACGATTAAAATAACACTTTATCAAAGCAGAAAAACCATTTATCGACCCACCACAACAACTTAATTCCAATCGCATATAATCATATACAACTAAACCCTATTTGCATTATGAGAAGTCTATCCACTGTAAGCAATTTAATAAACCAAAAGAAAAACAAGCAATTTTCAATCAGCCTCATTGAAGACAATAAGTTTTACCTAACGACCATCTCTCATTACATAAAAAATAACATTCCAAACATAAAGCTATCTAGCTTTTCAAGAAGTTCATCTTTCTTAAGCTCTTTAAGGCATAAACCAGAAATTGCAATAGTTGATTTCAATTTAGATGACAAAAGCGAAATTGAGGGAATAGAACTAATAAGGGAACTAAAGTTTAAATCTCCAAACACACAAATCATTGTTCTTACAGGAGAAAAAAGTGTATCTACAGCCATTAAATGCCTAAATGAAGGAGTTTTAAATTATGTAGTTAAAGAGGATAAAGCAGCAGATAAAATTGGTAAAGAGATCAAGAAAGTAATGGAGACAATGCTCAAAGACATAGAGATTAAATCAAGAAAAAGGAGAATTAACTTACTAATTATCTATGGTCTAATAATAGGAATGGGAATCGCTTTCTATAATAGCTTTTTCTCACACCTGCCTTTCTAGCTAAAGAATCCTTTTCATTATCTTTGTCTGTCGACCAAGATTATGAACAAGAGACTGGAAATCATAAAGTATATAATAAGCGACTACCTATCAAGCGCTTTAGCATGGTGCTTTTTCTTCGTCTTTAGAAAAAAATTCATCGAATATCCATACATCCTCGACTGGCAATCTATCCAAAACAATGAAAAATTTTGGACAGGAGTATTCCTAATTCCTATTGGATGGGTTTTACTTTATGCTGTTCAAGGGTTGTATCACAATGTTTATAGAAAATCTCGTCTTAAAGAATTTGCTCAAGTACTAGTCACTTCCCTTTTAGGAACACTTGTTCTCTTCTTTTTATTTGTACTAGATGATAAAAACGACAACAACTACACCGCATACTATAAAAGTTTAAGCTTTTTATTCATTGCCCAATTCCTATTTAACGGAGTTTCGAGATACTTAATCACCACAAGGTCTGCTCGTAGAATTCATAAAGGAAAGATAGGTTTTAACACCATAATGATAGGTAGTAATGAAAAAGCAGTTAGTCTTTTTAACGAACTTCAAAACGCTAAAAAATCTGCAGGATATAAATTCAAAGGATTTTTAAGCATTGATCCAACAAAAGAGAAATTCATCCTCTCAGAGCATTTGGAACTTTTAGGGTCCTACGAAGATGCAAACCAGGTTATTAAGGCCAATGATATTGAAGAGGTAATTATTGCGCTAGAAACTAACGAACACGAAGTAATAAAGAAGATTTTAACTAACCTACAAGAGTCTGATGTTAGAGTAAGAATCATCCCTGATTTATACAACATTTTAACCGGACAAGTTAAAATGAATTCAATTCTTCACGCTGCCTTAATAGAAGTGACAATTGGAAACATGTCGGCTTGGCAAGTTGTAGTTAAAAGGTTAATGGATATTCTCATATCAGTTTTTGTTTTGGTAATTGGATTTCCATTTTATTTAATCTTAGCACTATTGGTTAAACTGAGCTCTAAAGGCCCAGTATTTTTTAGTCAGGAAAGAATTGGATTAAGAGGAAAACCATTCCGAATTTACAAGTTTAGATCAATGTATCTAGACGCTGAAAAAGACGGACCAGCGTTATCCAAAGATAAAGACGCTCGAATAACACCCATTGGTAGATTCTTGAGAAAAAGTCGATTAGATGAAACGCCACAGTTTTGGAATGTTTTAAAAGGAGACATGAGTTTAGTGGGTCCAAGACCTGAAAGAATGTTTTTCATTGATCAAATTGTTTCTAAGGCACCACAATACAAATACCTTCACAAAGTAAAACCAGGAATTACTTCTTGGGGACAAGTAAAGTATGGTTATGCGGAAAATGTTGACGAAATGATCGATAGATTGAAATACGACCTTATTTATCTCGAAAACCGATCGTTATTGATTGACTTTAAAATTCTTATCTATACAATTCTAGTAGTTATTCAAGGTCGAGGAAAGTAGACTTTGTTAAAAACTTATTCATACACCTTGACAAGCAACCTTTAAATAACTTAATTTTGTAACAAGGTATTGGTCAAAACAACAACAAATAGCATTGAAGTAACTAACAATGGTGTAATTGTTAGTAAGATGAAAACCAGAAGTGGTTTTAAGAAAGTCTACGTTATCGAGCAGGCTAACTCTATCAACCATGCTTTTAATGGTGAAAAGAAACCTTTACTACTTGACCTAACTAAAATTGAAAAATCTTCCATCGAAGATGTTGTATCCTTGATATCAAGCGAGACTATTGAAATAGCATCAGCCATTGGAATTTTGATTACCTCTGGATTTAAAAAACCCGTTATTAACGCATACCTTTCCTTAAAAGGGCTAAAGCAATTATGCCCAGTGCAAGTTTTCACTGATTACAGAGAAGCTGAATTATGGTTAGAAGAATTTGTTGGCTAATCATTCAAACCAACTCCTATTTCCTCCATAATCTCCACCGCTCTATCCTCATCTCTTAATTGAATTAATACAGATACTTTATTTGTTGCAATCTTATTTGCAGAGTTGAAAGCCACCTTTTCAAACAAAGTGCTTTCAATACCATTCATTGCCAAGCGATCTCTTAGGAGAACCCCTGTCTTTTCTTTGTTGAATGTAGCAATTGAAATCATTTAATAAACTTTTCGGACTAAAGTTTACGTAGGTAGACAAAAAACTGTTTCACAGATAGTTATAAAAAAATACAATTCCTTTAAAGTCTATTATCAAACTGTGAATTAACGATCTGGTTTATTTTACCATTTCTAAAGCTTGACGCATTGGAATTCTTTTTTCATCTACTAGAGCCACAACAAAACAATCTTTTCC
>JAYPYW010000032.1:4187-24314 GCA_038154685.1 Flavobacteriales bacterium
AACCATATAAATTAGTAATCCATTAGAAGTCGTGATATTTGAAATCTCGTACTCAGTAAGATCTTTAAAAACAGGGGTAGTCTCTACGGTAATCGGTGCACGGTAAGCTCCAACTTGAACCTTGAACACCACTTCGGCATTATCCGAAGAGCTATCACCCTGTTTATTTGAACCTGAATTTGCCGAAGCATTGTTATCGCTACCTTGGGCTTCTCTAGCCGCAGCAGCTGAAATTCTTTGATTGTCTTTATATGCTGTAACAAAAGCATCTCTAACCCCTTGATTTCTTACCCGCACCTTTCTTTGATCAGCAGTTCCAAAATCACGGTAAACACCAGTGGTATACCTTAAATAACCATTAGCAGTTCTTTCAGTATATAAAGGACTTACTCCATTAAGATCTGAACTTATTCTTGGAGAGCTAAACACACCAACTTGAACCGTATAGAATAAACCTCCAATTTTGAGTAAATCGTTTTGTAAACCATTTTCCTGAGCTGCTGAACCAGCAACAACAACAGATGGTTTAGCTCCAGTTCCGCCTGCAATAACTGTTGGCTCCTCAAACGCTTCGTCTTCAGAAATTCCCATTTTAACCAATTCTTGGACTTCATCTTGAACTAAGTTCTCGTATACAAACTTTTCTCCTTCATCAGCAGCATCAATTACTTCCTCTGCTTTATCCAACGTTATTCTATTACCATTATAAAACACAACAACAAAAGCATCAGGATAACCTAGCTTTCTTATTCTCCCTTTTGCCATATTTGCAGGTTTAAACCCTCTGAAATAACCAACTTTATACCTAATAATTCCAGATGGAATCTTTTCACCAACTAGAGGACTTAACCCATTAAAGATTGCTGGATCTATTTTCTGACGGAATGCTCCTACCTGAACTTGATAAATTATACCGTTAGGCATTTGAGGATCTAATGGAATTTCATCGGCCGAAGTATAAACTCTGCTTTGATCCATTACAAATTCATCTTCTACACTTTTCTCTGTACCTCCTTCATCCAATAACGAAATGTTATCCATGTCAATTGAAACAGGTACGTTAGAACTTCTTTCTGGAGAAGGTTCTACATCCGACTGGGCGTAAGTTTCTTCTTCAACTTCCGGAGTTTCTACCTTTACCTCAGGAACAGATTCAACTTGCGTTTCAACAGATTGCGTTTCAATTGATTCTACAGCAACTTCTTTGCTACCTTCTTCCCCATCAAGATAATCCCGAACTGCTTTTAAGTCTTCGTTTTCAGATTGAGCAGAAGCTAAAACATCAGCTTGCTTGCTTTCCTCAATTCCTCCTAAAATCATTTCTGCCTCCTTTCTTTGAGCTCTCGCTTCCGCGACGTTATTTTTTAGAATTAACTCCTGATTTTTTGCCTCTAACTCCTGCTCTTCTGCTAAAGCACGGTATTTATTAGCCTCTGCTAATTTCTTAACGATTTCCTCTTCCTCAGTTAAATCATCAACTTGAGCCAAAAACTCTTCCGACTTATTCCTGTTAATACCAGCCTGATTCTTTAAATGAATTATTCTTTCAACTCTTTCTGCCTCCTGAGCCTCTGCAGCATCTGCCTCTTCAACTAGTGCTTTGTATGCCTCTTCCGGGGAATCATTAGAGGTTATTGGTTTAATTTCTGTGATTTCCTGAACTGGAACTTCTTCGGTTACTGTTTCAGTAGGAATCGTTGTTTCTTGCTGAGTAATTTCCTCAGTAATCTCTTCTACCTCTTCAACTTCTTGAACTTCATCTGTATTTTCAATCTCTTCAACAACAGCTACATCTTCAACTATCTCTTCAGTTACTGGTTCAACCACCGCAATCTCTTCTTCCGTAATTTCCTCAAGAGTTTCATCAATAACTTCTACTTGTTCAACCACTTCAGCTTCCGCCTCAGGCTCAACTGTCTCAGGCACCTCAGCTACTTCTTCGGATTGTTCTACCTGTTTAACAGCTGTAACTTCAGTAGTAGGTGCAGATTCCTTAACTTCTTTATCCTTTTCAGCCAACTCATCAGCCACTTTATCCTTCCTAAATACAGCTACAAAACCTTCCTCATCTGGAGCAGATTTACTTTCTTGATATTTTCTAATTGCGGAAGCTTGAATTTCTTTTGCTTCAGCAAGCAACTCATTCGACTCTGTAATTTGCTTTAAACGCTCAATCTCATCTGGGTTACCTTCAGCCTTAACTCTTAAAGCTTCTCCCAACTTAAACAAGCTATCTGCTTCATTCTCATACTTCCAAGCCTTATTAGCCGGAGTATTGTTATTTGATTGCTCTCTAGAGGTAACCACTATTTGCTGATTGTTCTCATAAGTTGTTTTGTCTGAATTAAGCTCGTTTAATAATCTCTTAGTTCTTGCTGAATTACCTGCTAGCTCATTCATTCTTGCTTCTTCAAACAACTCTGTCTTTTTATCTGGATCAGTTTCTTTGTCTGCTTGAGCTCTTAAAGCATCTGCTTTTCTAGTATACTTATTATCCTCTCTTGCAGGAACAACAAAAGAAACCTCCTCAACAACATCAGAATCCTCTCCATCAATCTCTCCAGACAGAACATAGTTTTGTTTCTGGATAGCTTTAAGTTCCGTATCATAAGCTTCATTAATTAAATCCGCTTTTAAATCTTGAGTTTTAGCTTTTGAGGCCTCTTTTCTTAATGATTGAGCTTCCTCAAATAAATTTGCAACCTGATCTAAAATAATTTTAGCTGAGTCTTTCTTTTCAACCCCCTCATTTTCAATTGCGTACTTTATCTCTTCATTATTGAATTCAATTTCCTTTTTATTTAATGTCGCATATTTATCATTTGCTTTATCCTGCGCTTTTTCACCCTTTGCTAATAATTTTTCAGCCTCCTTTTCAAGTTTCTTAGCTTTATCTGGATTTTGAGCCGCCTCTTCTTTTAACTTTTGAGACTCATAGAAATAATACAGCGCTTCTTTTTCTTGGTTTTTAGCTTCTTGTTGTGCAGCCCTTACGGAAGAAGCCCCTGAATAATTAAAATCTTCATTTCTTTCAATACCATACCCTTCTTTATTTGCGTATTTAACAGCCATTTCACTAGGGTTATCCTTGTTAACCGTTTCATGGCTAACTGGAACTATTTCCTTGGAATCGGAAGCTGTATTTTGAGAAACCTCCGCAATTGAACTTTTTGGTTTTTCAGTATTTGGCAGACCAACTTTTACAATTTCTTGCTGTTCCACAACTTCCTCTTGCTCCTCATCCTCCTTCGATTCTTCGGCTTCAACAGTTTCTGTAATTATGGATGTAATTTCTTCGGTTCTTGTTTCAGATTCTTCTGCTAAAGTTGGCGTTTCTTCAACCAATTCATTTCCAACTCCTTCAATTTGTTCATTTACCTTGGTTGGATCTTTCCCAACCTCTTCTTCAGAAGTAATTTCATTCGCTGCAGCAATAACTTCATCAACTTTCTGATCCACGGCTAGTTTTAATTCCTCTTGTAAGCTTAAAGCTTCGTTTTCCAACTCCGTGGCCTCATTAATCAATCTGATTTTCTCGTTTTCATTTTTAGAAGAATTAGCCTGCTCTCTTCTTACACTCGCTGAAATCCATTTATCACTAACTTCTTTAGATTTCTCCTTCAATTCATCTGATGCAACTCCAGATTGGCTGAACATCGCTTTTTCAATCTCATCTCGCTTGGAAATGTATTGCTTTTCTTTCGCCTCTCCATTTAGCTTAGCTACTTCAAACTGTTTCTCAACAGCTTGTGCTTTAAGTTTTTCAGCTTTAGGTGCAACTCCTTTTCCTCCTTTAGATTCAAATTCAACTTGCGCTTTATTTGCTTCAATTAAGTTTTGAAGAGCTTGCTTTTCAATTGTTTTTGCTTTTGAAGCTATTTTTTGAACTTCTTCAATATCGGTGTCTCCTTCAAATGTTTGTTCTCTTATTCTAGCATTTTCACTTAATAGCGCTGTGATCTCAGATGGAGAAGCTGTTTCTGCATCAAACTCGATTGGCTTTGTTTTGGTCTCGTTTGCAATCTGTTCCTCTTCGATCTCTTTTTCTATTTGCTCTACATCAGCAATCAGACTCTCTAGCTTTTGATTTTCTGATTCAACCTTGGAAACAGATTCTTGAGGTAAATCAGCTTTCTTTTCAGTTGCTTTAGCTACATACTGTTTCAACTTTTTAATCGATACCTTTTCATCTTGCTTCAAACTAGCAATCTTCTCTTCTAACTCATCTTGCTGACGTTTATCCTCTGTCCCAGCTAAAGCAGTTTCAAGTAACTCAATTTCATCACGGATTGATACCAGAGATTGTCTTTCAAGGTTCGCTTTTGCTACTTCATCTTCATACTGCTGTTCTGGTGTAATTTGAGCAGCAGCATCTAACTTTTCGTTTTCTTTTTGAATGTCCTTAACCGAAGTTGTTTCTTTAGCAATTTCCTCTGGAGCACTTTCTTTTAGTACCGATTCAACTGAACTACTCTGTGTTTTAACATCTCTTTGAATGGAAGCTTTTTGAGATGCTGACATTGCTACTAAGGAAGCATCTTCCGCTTCAGTATACACTTCGTCATATACGCCATGGGTTGAGGATAAAACTTCATACTCTGATTTAGCCTCATCTAATTTCGCTTGATTCACACTAGCCTCTACTTTAACTTCTGCTAATTCTTCGTCCAATTCCTTAATTTGTAAACCAAATTCTTCCTTCAATCCTTTGTTTCTTGTTGCTTTTATTTGCTTTTGAAGATTTTCCTTTTGGTTCTCAATATCTTCCACATCACCATCCAAAGTGATTTGCTTCAATTCCAAATCGGCCATTTTCTTCTTAGCGGCATCCGCTTTGGCGAATGTCTCAGCAGAACCATCATTTTTCTCTACCTGTTTAATCTCCTCTTCTATTCTATCTAATTCATCCCTTGCTTTTTCTAATTGAGCAATCGCACTTGAACTGTTGTTACTTTCATTGGCTTTTTTAACTGCATCTACATACGTTTTAGCTAATTCTTCTTGTTTCTTTTTAACAACTAACTCCCTCTCTTTTGCTTTTGCCAATTCCAGAGCAGCAGTGGCGGAAGCGGCATTGGATTTCAACTCTGTCCTCTTATTGTTTAATTGTTCTTTTAATTCTTTTTTCTGCTCGTCGCTAAAAGCAGATTCTAACTCTTCCGAAATCGTTTCTATATCATCTTTTAATAAATCAGCTTTGATTTTCTTTTTGTTAGCAACATGATAGGTAGCATCAATTTGTTTTTCAACTTTTTCTCTTGACGCAGCCACCTCAGCCAACTCTTCTTCAGCATCGGCAAGGATACTTTCTTCTTGGGATACTTCTTCTACAACCTCTGTCACCGCTTCAACTTCCTTAACAGACTCTTCAACTGTTACTGCATTATTATTTTTAGCTGGTTTGCTCGATTCAGGTCGTACGATCTCTGTATTAAAATCTACATCCTCTTTCTGGTTTACATTTAACTGAGCTGTTTGAGCTAATAACTTGTTCCTAGCATCAGAAGTGGCTAACATTTCGTTCCCTTCTTCTACGACTAGTTTACCAGAACCTACCTTAAACTTCTTACTCATCATCGCCATAACCGACTTGGCAGGCACTTCTAACATGGATTTAGCTTCTCTTTTCCCAGGAACGGATACGCCAATCTTGTATGTTTGATCTTCCTCAAGAGTCATTACAAAAGTCCCTGAGTTTTGAGAATTATAAGTTGCTAATTCTTCCCCGTTTTCGTTATAAACAGTAATTTGAGCAGCGTGATTCCTAGAACCTTCTATTTCAACCTGCCCTCTAACAATGATAATTGGTGTATTAGTTTTATTTGGGAGTATTTTATAAACTGTAATTTTCCCTTGCTTATCCCCTCTTGCTGAGGCGAAATAAGCAATATTCTCATCCATATCACTTACGTATAGAATATCATCCGCAGGAGAGTTAATAGAAAACCCAACATTTTCAGCCTTTCCCCATAAATTAGTATTCGTATCTAATTCACTTTTAAAAATATCATAACCACCTATACTATTACGTCCCTTAGAAGCAAAATATAATGTTCTCCCATTCGGGTGCAAGTAAGGATAATCTTCATCCATTGGCGTGTTAACCAATGGACCAAGGTTTACAGGCTTACTAAATGTACCATCTGGCATTTTAAGTACTTTAAAAATATCTTTCCCTCCTACACTTCCTTCTTTATTGTAACTAGCAAAAAAGATTTCCATGTTCATAGGATTATGAACAATAAGAGAATAATCTTTCGATTTTTTATCCTGGGCATTCATAAAGTCCTCAGGAGTAACAATAATACTTCTCTTCATAGACCCCAGTCGATAAGAACGGAAGAATTCCTTTTTACCAACCGACTTTTTGGATACAACATCCATCTTTTTAAAATCAGAAATAAGCTCTCTTGCTGTATTACATTGCTTAATTAGCTGCGAAACATTAAGTTCCTCAGCTTCTTTAACCTTTACAAGAGTTTGGAATTTTTTAAATTGCTTTGACGCCCCTTCAAATTCATAGTTCTGTTGTAGGGCGACTCCATAAAAGAAAAAGGCTTTAGGCTCGACAGCTGTTTCCTTTTTAACTGAAAAACTTAAATATCTAAGGGCTTGGACTTTATCTTCAGATGCATACAACAAACATGTCCCATATCTATAATTATAGTTGGGATCTTGAGGATGGTTCGACACGAGTCCTTCATACAATGACAAGCACTCACTATACTCCCCTGCCTCAAAGTGTTTATCGGCAGCTTTTATGAGATCTTTCTCACTATCGAATTCACCTATGGCGGCAGAAAACGATAAAAAAACTACAAATAAAGCAATTAGACTATTTAGCCATTTGCTTCTTTGCATTAATAAAATTCAAATTCAGGTTCAAAAATTCAAACGTAAATATAGGAAGAATGTTACTTATAGCCTTTTTTCACTAATAGGAAGGTTAGTTTTATTTACATTTACGGTTCTTATTGGGGACTTATGACTAGACTTATTACTACTTTTTTTAGAGTTTCTCTTTGCTTACTGCCATTTCTTTTATTCAGCTGTACTGAAAACAAGAAACCAAGTAAAAAAAATAAAAAAGGTGGAATTATCTTTTCTCATGAATCTGGTCATTACAATAATGAATTTGAGCTTGAACTAGATACTAAAAAAGAAAACGCTGAAATAATATATACTTTGGATGGATCATTACCTCAAAAAGGGAAGGAAAATACTTTCAAATATGAGTCACCCATTAAAATAAAAAAAGACTTCGTTAACAGCAGTGACCTCTCCTACATTCCCACTACAACACAACCAGAAGTTCCAAACTACGAAACCTGGTTAAAGCCAAAATCAAACTCAATTAAAGGAATCACCCTTAGAAGCCAGCTAATTTTTAACGATGGTAAAAAAGGGAAATTAGTTACCAAAACATTTTTTGTTGATGGACTTATTCCAAATATCCCTGAAATTTATCTCACAATGAAGAAAGAAGCTTTATTTGATAATGACACAGGAATTTATGTCCCTGGAAAACATCAAATTGAAGGTAAAAAATATAGCGGAAACTTTTTTCAAAGAGGTAAGCAATGGGAAAGAAAAGCCCACTTACAATACCTTTCTTCCAATTTTAATGTTGATTTGAATCAGGATATTGGCGTTAGAACTCATGGAATGGCAAGTCCTGCTGCGCCAATGAAAACCATAAAATTTTATGCACGAAAAGAATATGGCAAAGGCAAATTTAAATTCAGTCCGTTTGTTAATCAGCCCCAAATAAAAGAATACAAAAGACTTCTATTAAGGACTCCTTATTCAAATTGGGACAAACGCTTTTTTAACGACCAGCTCGTTCAACATGTTACTAGGGACCTCGATTTAGAAATTGCAGCCAGCATTCCAGTTTCCCTTTACATTAATGGCGAATATTGGGGAATTCATGATATGGCTGAAAAAATCGAACAACATTTTTTTAAGAGTCATTTTAATGCTAACGAAGACAGCCTTTGTTATGCAAACTCTATGAATAGCAATGAAATGGGAAAAAGCAGGTTTAAAGATATTTTCAATTTCGTCAAAAAGAATGATTTATCTATTCAAAATAATTTCGATAGCGTTTCTTCTATGATAGACATTGATAATTTCATTGATTACAATATCATAGAAACTTACCTCAACAATTGGGATTGGCCATACAACAACAATGAAAAATGGAGAGCTGATGGAATTTCTGAGAAATGGAGATGGATTCTAATTGATATGGATGCTGCTTTCTTAAATCACAAATTCAAAACAATTGAGAGTTTAATGGATACTACAAACGAAAAAACCAAAGCTTGGCCATTTTCCACCTTAATTTTCAGGAAACTAATTCAAAACGAACAATTCAAATCTAAATTTATTTCCAGATATGAGAAACTTATGTCGACTACCCTATGTGAGGAAAGGCTTTTAAAAATAGTAGAAGATTATGAAAAGCTACTAGAGAAGGATATTGATCGCCAGATAAACCGATGGACTTTACCTGAATCCAAAAAGAGGTATGAAATTAAAACAAAGGACATCAAAATTTTCATTAAAAAAAGACGCCAATTTGTTATCGAAGACATCAAGGAACAGTTCGGTGTTACAATTAATCCTCAATGTAAATAAACTTCAATAAAAAAGTGATTGGCAAACACCAACCACTTTTTCGAAGACGCTAATCCTATTTAATTTATTCTTTATTAAACTTCTCTCCTTCCGCTTCTTTTCCGTTTGGAGGATTAGTCCCTTGTAGCGTACTTATGTAACTTATAACCTGCTGAATCTCTTTGGACTTCAACTTCCCTGCCCATTTAGGCATTCCTCCTTTACCGTTTGTTACAACTGTAAAGATTGATTTAATATCACCACCATTTAACCAAAACTCATCCGTTAAATTTGGCCCTACATCTCCTGCCCCACCTTCAAGGTGACAAGATTTACAGTTTTTAGTATAAATCTCTTTTCCTTTAGCTAACGATCCAGGATCTTCTAAATAGATAACATTATTGGCATCAACAAAATCTTTTAATGTTGCTTTGTATTCCGCCACCTCTTTTCTTGCTTCCATCATTTCCTCATTATACTCCTCTGCACTTGATGGTCCTAATTCCATTACGTGATAGTGAACAAAATAAATCCCAGCCCAAAGCACACAGAAGTAAAATCCATACAACCACCAAGGCGGTAAGTTGTTATCTAACTCTCTGATCCCATCGTATTCATGATCCATCAGGATTTTATGTTCTTCCTCAATCGGAACTACATCCGTTAAGGCTTGCATAACCGCAGATGGCTCTTCGGATTTAACCTTTTCCTTTTTCTCAATATACGCTCCAGGAAATAGCCCCTTAGTAATGCTGTGAAATAAAGTCCCCATGTAAATCAGTACAACACTGAATACAACTAAGCTTGCTAATAAGGAAACAGCTAAACTATCGTTCCAAAATTCGCTGGTTGATAAATACTCCAGCAAGTCGAAACCTCCTTCTGCCATATTATTTGTTGTTCCTTCCATTTTTAATGCTGTTTAATAAATTATTAATCGTTTAGAGGTAAATTCTTCATTTCTTCAACCCTCTTTTTACTCATCTTAAACACTAAAACTCCCATAATCACAAAGAATAAAAAGAAGATGCTTAGTGAGATTATTGGATATATTTCAATACCCAAAATCGATTCCATATTACCTTTTATAAATTTTAGCATGGCTTAATTATTTAGTAGTGTATATATCTGTTCCTAATCTTTGTAAGTAAGCGATAAGCGCGATGATCTCTCTATCAGCTGGAACATCAATCTTATCCTTCTTCAAGCTTGCCTGAATTTTTGTAGCCTGCTCTCTAAGATCAGCTATCGATTGCTCTGCATATCCTTCTTCATATGGAACACCAAGAGTAATCATTGCATTAATCTTATCAGGTGTAGACTCAATATCCAACTCATCCTCTATTAACCATGGATATTGTGGCATGATTGATCCTTCTGAAACCGACTGCGGATCCATCATGTGACGGAAATGCCAACTATCAGATTTGTAATCCATAACCCCTGCCGAAACTCCTTCACGAGCTAAATCCGGACCAGTTCTTTTAGATCCCCACTGGAATGGGTGATCATAGACAAACTCCCCTGCTTTTGAGTATTCACCGTAGCGAGCCGTTTCTGATCTGAATGGACGAATCATTTGTGAGTGACAGTTATAACAACCTTCTCTGATGTATAAATCTCTACCTTGTAATTCAAGTGGTGTGTAAGGCTTAACTGCCTCAATTGTTTTAACATTAGATTCAACTAAGAATGTTGGAACCATTTCGATTGCACCTCCAATAAGTATAACGATTAACGCACCAACCATTAACTTTACAGGTCTTTTTTCAATCCATCTATGCCAGTATTCTTTTCCTTCACTATGGTGCTCTGTCATTTCCGCTAAAGCTGGTGCTTCAGCCTGCTCTTCATCAACGAAAGAACCTTGCTTGATGGTTTTTCTCAAGTTAACTAACATTACAATCGACCCAATGATGTAGATAGTTCCACCAATCGCTCTCGTCCAGTAAAAGAATTCTAATTCAGTTAAAGTCTCTAAGAAGTTAGGGTAAGCTAAAGTTCCATCTGGATTAAAATCTTTCCACATTAAACTTTGGAACACTCCTGCAAAATACATTGGAACCGCATAAATGATAATACCTAAAGTTCCTAACCAGAAGTGAGTATTAGCTAACTTTTGCGAGTAAAGCTTAGTATTAAACATTTTAGGAATCAAGTAGTAAAGGATACCAAAAGTTAAGAATCCATTCCACCCTAAAGCTCCAACGTGTACGTGAGCAATTGTCCAATCAGTAAAGTGAGAAATAGCATTTACATTTTTAAGCGACATCATTGGTCCTTCAAATGTTGCCATACCGTAAGCAGTAACTGCAACGACCATGAATTTTAACACTGCTGATTCTCTTACTTTATCCCAAGCACCTCTAAGCGTTAATAAACCATTTAACATCCCTCCCCATGATGGAGCGATTAACATGATTGAAAAAACTGTTCCTAAAGACTGTGCCCAATCTGGTAACGAAGTATATAATAAGTGGTGAGGTCCAGCCCAGATGTAGATAAAAATTAATGCCCAAAAGTGAACAATTGATAATCTGTAAGAATAAACTGGTCTGTTAGCAGCCTTAGGAATAAAGTAGTACATCAATCCCAAGAAAGGAGTAGTTAAGAAAAACGCTACCGCGTTATGCCCATACCACCATTGTACTAAAGCATCCTGCACCCCAGCGTACCAAGAGTATGATTTTAAGAAACTAACTGGTAATTCAAATGAGTTTACAATGTGTAATACAGCAACAGTTACAAACGAAGCGATGTAAAACCAAATAGCAACATAAATATGGGATACTCTTCTTTTAAGAATTGTCCCAAACATGTTCCATCCAAACACAACCCAAATAACTGCGATTGCAATATCAATTGGCCATTCTAATTCCGCATATTCCTTACCTGTAGAATAACCTAATGGTAAAGTAATTGCTGCAGACAAAATGATAATTTGCCAACCCCAAAAGTTAATGGCAGATAAAGTATCACTAAAAATTCTTGCCTTACACAATCTTTGAAGTGAATAATAAATCCCCGCAAACATCGCGTTACCTACAAAGGCAAAAATCACGGCATTTGTGTGAAGTGGTCTTAAACGACCAAAAGATAACCATGGCATATCTGGCAATAAATCTGGTAAAACCAGTTGTAAGGCCAGAATCAACCCCACTGTAAATCCTACCATCCCAAAAATAATCGCGGCATACGAGAATTGCCTTACGATTTTGTTGTTGTAGGAGAACTGTTCCATTTGTGCATTACTCATTGTTCTCTTGCTTTAAATTATTATCATCTAACATTCTTAAGGCGGGAGTATAATCATCCTCAAACTGGCCTCGTGATACCGACCAAATAAAAAAGCCTAGGAAAACAATTGCTACCGCAAGACTCACAGCTATTAAAAGGATGATTACATTCATTTCGCCTTAATTTGAGAACAAATTTGTGGCAATAGCTCTCGGATTAAAATGATGTGGGTCAAAGACGAACATGATTTATATCATAAATCAGAAAGAAAGGCTAGAATTGAGGAGGGAGAGCTATTAATTTGGGGAAAAAGAAAAGGCATCCAAGGATGCCTAACCTAACCTGGTTCTCACGAACCATATTGACCGAAAAAATCTTTGACTTTTAGTTGTTTTCTCAAAGATACATCCAGTGCCTCCTATAATTTTAAGCAAATGATTATTTGGGCGGTTTGAGTTAGAATTCGGGAATTTTTAAGCTTTTTTTGTACTGATTAAATATGTCATTTAATTTTTCAACTAAACTATTTAGGTGTTTATATATACTTGTAAGCCTCTTGTATATTCTTTCTTTACTAACTAGAAAAAAATAACCAAATTTGCATGCAAGGTCTTATTATGCAAACACTCCATTTAAAAGCAACAGATCACACTCCAGAATTCTTGTATGATGTAGAGAATTTCACAATTACTATTGCTGGTAATTCGGTAATTGAAAAAACTAACGGTTTTTACACATCTATTACTCAATTGCTAAACTCTGTTGAAAGCGCAAAACCTATGAGGCTAAACATTGTTTTTACCTTGGAAAACATTTGCAGAAACTCAAAAAGAGGGCTTTTATTCTTTTTAATGCGCTTAAAAGAGATTCAAGTAAATTGTAAAACTGATTTGCGAATTACTTGGAACTACTCCCCTACAAATGAATTTGTAAAAATCTTAGGTGAGGATTTTGAATACATGGCTCACATTCCTATTCACACTAAAGCAGTTGAAAAAACGGATAAGCAAATACAAGAATTAGCCGAGTCTTTTTAACAACCATATCTTTTAATATGATTACCTTTGGACCTCAAAATAGGGCTAGTTGGAAATCAAATTTATAAATAGAGCTACAGGGAAAATCCAAAAGGAAACTCCGCCAGCTGAGGGATTACTTAAATTTTTATACGATACTCCATTTGGTAAAAAAGCTATTCTTCCCCTTGCTAAAAGAAAATTCATTTCTGCGAGGTATGGTAAGAAAATGAATTCCAAAGCATCTACTAAAAAAATACAAGAGTTTGTTAATTCTTTGGGTATTGATATGACGGAGTCCCAAAAACAAGTTTCTGAATTCAAATCGTTTAATGATTTCTTCTATCGAAAGTTAAAAAAGGAGGCCCGTCCAATTGGAGAAGGCTTTGTTTCTCCGGGTGATGGAAGATTATTGGCATTTGAAAATGTAGCCGACGTTCACAAGTTTTTTGTAAAAGGAAGAGAGTTTACATTACCAGAATTTCTAAACGATAAAGAATTAGCAAACAGCCACAAGGATGACGTTTTAATCATCCTTAGATTAGCACCAAACGATTATCATAGGTTCCACTTTCCATACAAGGGAAATGTTTCTGCAACAAAAACTATAAAAGGAGCTTACTTTTCTGTTTCTCCATATGCACTTGCTGGAAATTTCGCCAGAGTATTTTGCGAAAACAAAAGAGAATTTTGTATCCTAAACACAGAGGATAAAGGTGAAGTAATCCTTGCACCAGTAGGAGCTACAATGGTTGGAAGTATTATAGAAACCTACCAACCTGATACATTGGTTGAAAAAGGAGACGAAATGGGATATTTCGCATTTGGAGGTTCTACTGTCGTTATCCTAATTAATAAGGATAAAATTCAAATTGATTCCGACATCTTAGAAAACACAAAAAATAAGATTGAAACTTATGTGAAAATGGGTGAATCAATTGGTAAATAGTAAAAAAGACCAGCCTTGCCAACCGGTCTTTTTAACAATGATCTTTATTTGACTGTTAAATCATACTGAGGAGTAGGGTTTAAAGGACAAAAATAAACGTACTCCCCTTTTGTTAAATTCACTTCATTTGTTTTAGAACTTGTCCCATCTTTTACCATAGATTGGACATAAGCTTCTTTGATATGATTAGATTGATCTGTTTTCCCTTTTGGAGCAATCACAAATCCAACTTCATGGTCCACTCCACTATTGGCTATCTCAAAAACATAAGTTCCTTCCTCTAGGGTTAAAGATTGTACCGTAAACTCCCCTTTAATTTGCTCAAGTTTCACCTGTTTGATCCGAGCGTCTTGCGCCTGGGCAGTAAAGCTTATAAGACCTAAAATAAATGTAAATGCTAAAAGTTTAAATTGTTTCATTTTTCTTGTTTTTAATATTAATACAATGCAAAACTACTCCCCATTTAAATTCATTTCAGCGCCCATTTTTCCTTTTTGAATGTCTATTTTTCCCGAAAACAAAAAAGCCCCGCGAAATGCGGGGCTTTTTATTTCTTTGGAATCAAAAGAGCTTTATACTCTCTCCTCCATTCTGAATCCTCTAAAGTTATTAAGCTTCAGCTCCAGCGTTCATTTTATCTAATACCGACATAACGTCTTTAACAGCAGTAGCAGACTCTTCTAATAAAGCTTGCTCGTCAGCAGTTAAGTTTAATTCGATAATTTTCTCGATACCTTCTTTTCCTAATACACAAGGAACTCCTAGGTAAACATCTTTTAATCCGAACTCACCAGTTAACCATGCACATACTGGGAAAACTCTCTTTTGGTCTCTTACGATCGCTTCAACCATTTGAGCAGCAGCTGCTCCTGGAGCGTACCATGCAGAAGTCCCCATTAAGTTTACTAATTCTCCTCCACCTTTCTTAGTTCTTTCAACGATAGCGTTTAATCTTTCTTCAGAAACTAAATCAGTAACAGGAACTCCACCAACATTTGTAAATCTTGGAAGTGGAACCATAGTATCACCATGTCCTCCTAATAATAAAGCTTGGATATCTTTTACAGAAACACCAGTTTCGTCAGCTAAGAAAGCTTTGTAACGAGCAGTATCTAAGATACCAGCCATTCCCATAACCTTGTTAGAAGCTTTTTGTGCAGTTAAGTATGCACAGTAAGTCATTACATCTAATGGGTTAGATACTACAATAATGATTGCATCTGGAGAATGCTTAATTACGTTTTCAGTAACTGATTTTACGATTCCAGCGTTAGTCGCGATTAAGTCATCACGGCTCATACCAGGTTTTCTTGGTAATCCTGAAGTAATTACAACTACATCAGAACCAGCAGTTTTTGAATAATCGTTAGTTGAACCAACAGTCTTAGTGTTATACATGTTAACAGCAGCAGTTTGCCACATATCTAACGACTTTCCTTCTGCAACACCTTCTTTGATGTCTAATAAAACAACCTCAGAAGCTAACTCTTTGTGCGCACAAACGTTAGCACAAGTTGCTCCAACGTTACCAGCACCTACAACAGTAATTTTGCTCATAATATGAATTTTAATAATTGATCTAAAAAATTTGAGCCGCTAATTTAATGATTCAAAGGCAAATAATAAAGGATTTGAGCGTCTACTTTATCAGTTTTAACACAAATTCGATCTAAAAGGCAACCACAAAGTTTTAATCACGTTTAAGGTGTACAAAACAAAAAATATGAAAACAGTTAAATTTTTAGCATTATCTAGCCTAGCTATGGGAGTAACCTTTACTTCTTGTAAAAAGGAAGAAGAAAAAAAAGAGGAAGAAACTACAGTTGAGGTTAGCACAGCTTGTGGGATGAAAATCTCTAAATCGGACGGACCACAAGTAGGTGATAACTTTATTACACTAGACGCTGATTATGATGGCGTTAATTTAGATTCATTGATAGCTATTAACGGTGATGATAAAGAATGGGATTTTAGCGATTTAATTTCAACTGATGATGCTGATACTGCATTTTTCATAGCACCAAGTGGAACACCAGACGGAGTTTCATCCAATATGATGATCCAAGGAAGAGATGGTGAAAAAGTATTTTTTAATTCTACTTCATTTGGATTTAATTTAACCAGCCTTGATTTTGGAGATACAGAGGATATTGAAACTCGCTTCACCAACCCTATTACTGTTATTCCTTTCCCTCTTCAAAGAGGAGCTACTTATGACGATGCTTTCGAAATTCAAGTAACTGTTGTAGATACGATTGATACAGTAGTGGACCCATTTGGTCCTCAAAGAATTCCTATTGTTGCTGACATACGTCAAAACAACACTAATAACTTTGCAGTGGACGCTTGTGGGAAATTAATTACTCCTAAAGGTGAATTTGATTGTTTGAGGTATAAAATCACTCCGGGAGAAGCAGAATTCTCAGGAGAAATTTCAGGTACTTTAATGGGTGCTCCACTTACACTTCCAATTGATGAAAAAATGATCGAAGAGGAAGGTGGTGACGAGTTTAACATTTTCGAAGGAGACACTTACGTTTGGATCGACAAAGATCATGGCTTCCCACTTTTAGAGATTTCTAAAGATGAAGATGGGAGAATTGTTAGTGTTTCCTATTTAAAATAATTTTCGGAAGGCAACCCTTGTTAGGAAGGCGCGTCTTCATAATAACCGAATAAAAATATTCTTAAAAAGAAAAACTGCCTACCTATCCCTAATTTTCTTAATGCCCTTGCAATCTACCTAATGCGAGGGCATTTTTATTTTCCTTTTTATTGTTTGTTAAATTACGCACACACAATCTTAAGAGTTCACAGAGTTTTTAATCTTCACAAAACGTATTGTCATTGCGAGGAGGTACGACGTGGCAATAACAATTTGGACAAAAAATAATCTTAGAAAAGTTATACAAGTCTAATCCAAAAAAATTATGATTCCTCTCCCCCTGCTTTTACAATAACAAAGTCCTCCCATTTAAAATAGGTCTTAGCCATCTCTTGGATATCATTTGGCTGGATAGTTTCCAGAGTTTGGATATATCGATCATAAAAACTCCAGTCCAACCCGAAGGAATCAACCGAAAAGAAACGATCTACTTGCTCAAAAGCCCCATCGAAACTCTTTAGCAATTTCCCTTTCAAGTAATTCTTTAACACCTCTAACTCTTTTGTTGGTATTAATTCATTCTGTAAGGTTTCAATCTCCTTTTTTATCTCCAAAACAGTAGCTTCTCCTTTATCCTTCAAAACATCCGCAGAGATCACCAAACTTGTTGCGTTTTCATAGTTCAGCATCGAAGAATGAATTCCGTACGTCCACCCTTTATCCTCTCTTATATTTTGCATCAAACGAGATCCAAAATAACCACCAAACAATGTATTTGTGATACTTATTTTATGAATATCTTGATGTGTTTTATCTGGCATTATTTTACCTAACATCACACTACATTGCTCGGAATCTTTTTTAATGGTATGCTCTCCAAGCAAAGGCTTTGGAGAACTTACAACCTTCTTCTCCCCTTTTTGTTTAATAGATAAATCTTCTATAAAGGACTTCAATTCTTTTTCTGAATCTGAGGACAAGTTACCTGAAACCAACATTTTAAATGGCGCTTCAACTATATTACTTTGAATGAATTCAACCGACATTTGATAATCTACTTTATCGAAATCATCATCATGGGCCACTTTAGCGTACTGTGATTCATTAAATAATACCTCAGCAAATTTCTGACGGGCTAAAAACCCTGTTTTTTCGCAATCAATTAAAAAATCATTTTTCTGCTTAGATCTTAATCTATTAAATTCTGATTCAGGTAAATTAGGTTTTGTAATTACATCCTTTATGATTGCTAAAAGAGGTTTTAAATTACGTTCTAACACATAAAATGACAAGGTCCCGAAGTCTTTAGAAATATCCATTCCATAATAAACTCCCAATCCATTTACTGCCTCTTTAAAAGCTTTACCGTTTAAATTTTCGGAACCATCTTTCAAAATATCAAATGCCAATGAAGCTACTAATGGCTGCGACTGATATTTAGATCCCGCATTGTAAATCATTTCCATTTTTAGCAATGGAGCGCTTCCACCTTTTACAATGTTTAACTCAACTCCATTTATCGTTTCCTTTTGAACGGGTAGTTTAGTTAATTCAACCTGATTGTTAACTGATGGTACTATACTTCTATCCATTTTGGGATCTTTTCACGTTTAACTGACAAACATTTTCTTCCTTACAAAACTGCTTAAACCAATTTTGAATGTTGTTTGTACCAACTTCATGATATGCTGAAAGTTCTTTATTAACATCTTCAACATCATTGCATAACTCAGCATAAGCCAAGTTCATAGCTTTATTCAAAACACTCATCTCTCCGTAAACATGAGCGGTTTCAAACTTATTTTTAACCTTAGTTAATTCCTTTTCTGAAGGGCCATTAGTTTTAAGTTGATCAATTATATTCCAAATCTCTTTTTCAACAGTTTCAAAAGCCACCCCTTCATTTATCTTCCCTGATATCACAAGCATACCTGGATCTCTATCTCCCGAAACATAAGCACTTATACTTGAAACAAGATTTAGTTCAAAAGCTAATTTTTGGTGCAGTAAAGAACTTTCATCCCTTCCTAACAAATCACTCGCTAAATCTGCTATCGGAAAATCCAAATCTGTCCTTTTACCTATTTTAAAACTCCACAAAAAAGCATCTAAAGGAACATCTTCCTCAACTTCTTCTAGTCTCTTTTCCGATTGCTTAGGCTCCTCTTTATATACTCTTCGATTTATTGCTGAAGATGGAATATCTTCAAACCATTTCTTTACTAAATCCAGAGTTGATTCGTATTCAACGTCTCCACAAATTGTTAAGATGCAATTATTTGGTGCGTAAAACTGTTTGTAAAAACTTAGGGCGTCTTCCAGGGTAACTTTTTCTATATGAGAAATTTCCTTCCCTATCGTAGCCCATTTATAAGGATGTTCTTTGAATGAAAGCGCTCTTAACTGGGCCAAATTATTTCCGTAAGGCTGATTTAGATAACGCTGTTTAAATTCCTCAATTACTACCTGACGCTGAGTTTCCAAATTCTTAGTATCCAAGTTCATTTGAAACATCCTATCCGCCTCCAACCATAAAGCCAATTCTAAATTAGTTTTTGGTAAAGTCACGTAATAATTGGTGTAGTCATTTGTTGTAAAAGCATTGTTCTGCCCTCCTGCATTTTGAACCTGAATATCGTAATCAGGGGCATTTTTACTGCCCGAAAACATTAAATGCTCAAAGTAATGAGCTAACCCCGTCATTTCAGGATCCTCATCTCTAGCCCCAACATCATAAGCTAAATTAACAGCTAAAATTGGGGTTGATTGATCTTGATGGATAATTACTTTTAATCCATTATCCAACTGATACTTTTTAAATTCAATCATGTGAATGAATATAGTTTTGATTTTGCCGAATGATAATCGGCTATAATTTCATTTACGATCTCCTTAACGGAATCAACGGAATTTATGACTGCTGAAATCTGACCTATTTCTAAATTACCTTCTACTAAGTCTCCTTCGAAAATCCCTTTTTTTATTCTTGCTCTACCTACTAACTCTGTTAACTCCTCTTTATTTGTACCCTTTTGGTAAAGCGATAAAATTTGTCCGTAGAATTCATTCTTCAGCATTCTTACCGGTGCTAATTCCTTTAATGTAAGTACCGTATCTCCATCTTTTGCAGCAACTACATAATCTTTAAATAAATCGTGTGCGCTCGACTCTTTTGAAATGGCGAACCTACTTCCTATCTGAACCCCATCAGCCCCTAAACTCATTGCTGCCAACATTGTTTCACCAGTTCCAATTCCACCAGCAGCAACTATTGGAATATGCAATTCTTTTACAATCGATGGCACTAAGCACATCGTTGTAATTTCATCCCTTCCATTATGCCCTCCAGCCTCAAATCCTTCTGCAATAACTGCATCTACCCCAGCGTCTTCTGCCTTCTTTGCGAACTTAACGTTTGCTATAACATGTAGGACAGTCATTCCCGCGTCCTTCATTCTTTTTGTATACAAGCCTGGATTCCCTCCAGAAGTAATTACAATTTTAACATCTTCCTCAAATAGGATTTCAAATAGCTCTTCAATTTGAGGATAAAACAGAGGAATATTTACAGCGAAAGGTTTACTCGAAGCACCCTTGCATTTCTGAATATGCTCTCTAAGTACGTCGGGATACATACTACCAGCACCAATAACACCTAAACATCCATTATTTGATGCGGCAGAAGCCAACTTCCAACC
>JAYPYW010000032.1:24324-25869 GCA_038154685.1 Flavobacteriales bacterium
TGAATCCCCAATAACTCGGTAATTCTATTCATTAGTTACAGATTGAACTTCAGACAATAATCCTTCGTCACATTTTAAAACTCTACCTGGATATTTTTCTACAATATCCATATCGTGAGTAGCCATTATAATTGCCGTACCTCCCTTAGAGATGGCAGACAATAAATTCATAATTTCTTGAGATGATTCAGGATCGAGGTTACCAGTTGGCTCATCCGCCAAAATCACTTTTGGAGAATTAATCATAGCTCTTGCAATAGCTACTTTTTGTTGCTGACCACCTGATAATTGGTGGGGAAACTTCTCGGCCACATCAGGCAAGTTAACTTGTTCCAAGGTTAGTTTAGCGTGATTTTTCATCGCTTTTTTATCCTTCCATCCAGTTGCTTCCATTACAAATAACAAGTTGTCTTCAACACTTCTATCTGGCAACAATTGGAAATCTTGGAAAATCACGCCTAATTGTCTCCTTAGTTTATGAACCTTTGAATATCGAAGTTTTTTTATATCCAACCCTACAACTTCTCCCTGACCCTCAGCAATATCCATTTCTTTGTATAAAACTTTTAAAATGGAACTTTTTCCACTTCCAGTTTTTCCAATCAAATAAACAAACTCACCTTTATTCACAGTAACATCTATCCCATTAAGGATTTGTTTCTTCCTGTGAAAAGCTTTCACTCCTTGTAGTTCAACTAATTTTTCCATCAACTAAAAATTTCTTTAATCTCAATTCTCTCTCCTCAAGTCTCTATTCTCAATAAATATTCACCTCGCGTTCCAACTGAACGCCAAATTTTTCTTTTATCGAAATCAGAATCTCTTCTGATAAATCATAAATTTCTTTTCCTTTCGCTCCTCCGTAATTCACTAAAACCAAAGCTTGATTTTTATGCACTCCGTAATTCCCCAACGTCTTCCCTTTCCAACCAGCTTGATCGATCAACCAACCGGCCGCTAATTTCATATCCCCGTCACCAGCAGGATAAGCCACCGCATCAGGAAATTTCGCTTTAACCTGGTTATATAAATCTTCAGATACAATTGGATTTTTAAAGAAACTTCCAGAATTCCCTATTTCTTTAGGATCTGGCAACTTCGACTGTCGAATTGCAATAACGGCGTCGCTTACAGCTTTTGCCGATAAACCCTGAACCCCCATTTGCTCCAATTGCTTTTCAATAGCCCCATAGGAAATATTAAAATTGGTGTTTTTCGAAAGCTTATAAGTCACCCTCGAAATCAGGTATTCACCCTTGTGTTTATTTTTAAAAACACTTTCTCTGTAGCCAAAATTACATTCTGCGTTGTTGAAGTAATGGATTTCTCCAGTTTTTAAATGAATAGCCTCTAGCTCATGGAACAACTGTTTAATTTCCACCCCATAAGCACCAATATTCTGCATCGGACTTGCTCCTACACTTCCTGGAATTAAACTTAAATTCTCAACACCATTCCAACCTCTTTCAATACAATCTAAAACAAACTCGTGCCAAACAACTCCACCTCCAACTTTAACCAAAACATGATCGTTCGTTTCTTCAA
>JAYPYW010000032.1:25879-35511 GCA_038154685.1 Flavobacteriales bacterium
CAATTCCTTGGATATTATTCCTCAGTACTAAACCATCAAAATCTTTAGTAAAAAGCACATTGGAACCACCACCAAGAATCAAATTCTCATGCGTTCTAAAATCAAGTGATTGAATTACATTCCTAACCTGATCTTCATTATTAGCTTCTGCAAAAAGCTTAGCCGAAACATCAATACCGAAAGTATTATACTGCTGAAGAGAAACATCGGATTTTATCATGAAATAAAAATAACCAATACCGAAAGCCTTAACATAAAAGCTTTTATTATCTCTTCACAATTAGGGTGTTAATTAAGAGTACCGTAAATAAAATTTTCTCAGGAATAAATTGTGTTTCGGAATAAAAAATCAGATGTAAATTAAACCTTTTTTCTTTTGTTACGTCCAAAATAAAATCAAACAAACCAATTATGAACAAAATAGTTTTAATAGGCATTTTTACCGCCTTATGTTTAACAGGATGCAAAAAAGAAGAATCAACAGAAACAGATAATAGCAGTAATCCTTTTATTAAGGCTGAATCAACCTATTTGGTGAAAGTGGAGGAAGATATAATATACGGAGAAGGACTAGCACATAATTCATCGAGCACTTCTCCTTTTGCTATCCCATTGAAATTAGATATTTACAGTCCTGATAACAGTAATAGTAAAAGGCCTCTTTTTATGTTTATTCATGGAGGTGGATTTAATGGTGGAACAAAAACGAAACCTGAAATTGTTGATATGGCGAATTATTATGCATCAAGAGGATGGGTTTTCGTTTCTGTTGATTACAGAACAGCAGAAGAACTTGGGAAAATTAGTGGAATGACTCCAGAAAATGTACAAATCTATTATACAGGTATTGCTCCTAAAGAATGGATTGCAAATGCTATAGAAGGAGCTGAAAACTCCGATCAAGTTAAACAGGTAACAGCAATGTATATGGCTCAGAGAGATTCTAAAGCCGCTCTTAGATGGCTAGTTGCTAATGCAAATACATACAAAATCGATAAAGATTTAATAACTGTAGGAGGGGCCTCAGCAGGGGCAATTACTACAATTGCCTTAGGAATTTCAAATGAAGAGGACTTTAGAGATGAAATTATGACTAGTGATGATGCTACTCTTTCAACAACAAATTTACATGCAACTTACGATGTAAAAAGCATGGTTTATTTCTGGGGGTCTAACCTTAAATTGGATGTGTTTGAAATGACTTATGATTTGTTCAGGTACGACAGCAAAGATCCAGAACTATTCATGGCTCACGGAACTGCAGTAGATTCTGTAACACCTTACACTGAAGCTCTTGAATTACAAGATATTTATGATTCCTTAGGTGTTTACAGTAAATTGGAAACTATTCTTTTACCAGATGGAAGTGCTGCAGGGCATGGCGCCTGGAATGGTCAAGTAGGTGGAAAAGGTCTATCGGAACTAACTTTTGATTTTTTAATAGAAAGACAAAATATAAGTATTGATTAAATAAAATTTAATGTTAAGGCTTAACATCCCTAAATCAGATTGGAGCCTCATTTAAACCTAAGTTGGCCCAAACATCAACACAACCTTATCAATACTTTCAGGAGAACCAAGAATTGTTACAATATCCCCTACTCTTAAACGGGTATAACCATGTGTGATCATCATTTGTCCGTTTCGAGAAATGGAAAGGATTAATATATCCGATGGTAAACGTAAATCTCTTAATGCCAAACCTTGGATCGTTGGATCCATAATTTCGATATCGATAGCATCTTGATCGGTTTCCATACCCAATAAAATACTTGTAGCGTTAGGACTTCGAACAAAATGATCCATTAAGTTAACCATTGCAGATGCAGGATCGACTACAAGAGCATCTAACTCGTTAAATTTCTTTGCATAGTATCTGTCACCGCTGGCTCTTACAACAACCTCTTTTGTACCTACTTGTTCATATATCAATTCACACCATTGTAAATTCTCTCTGTCAGAAAGCATTAAAACCATATTGTCAGCATGCTCTGGCTCTAACTTATTCAAGCATTCCATCGAAATAGAATCCATAAAAACAATCTCGATATCTTCAACCGATTCAATTTCTTCGGCTTTTCTCATTGCTGCAATCTTTACTCCCCAACCATGATTTTTTAACTGTCGGGCCAAAGCCAAACTCATCGGTTCAAAACCAAATATTATAGCATCATTATGCCCATCAAATGCAGGAGTTTCTGCTTTCTCATGGGTTTCTTCAACCTTATGCAATGCGTACTTAAACAATGGCGGACCAACAACTTGATTAATTACAATAACACCAACAATGATGGTCTCAAACTCAACTCCAAATTCAGGGAATGTATGTTTTATTAATGTAGCTAAACCTAACCCTACACCAGCTTGAGTTACGTAAGGCATCCAGTTTAAATGACGGAATTTCCAAGGATCTCTAGCTAATGTTCCTCCAACATAACCAGCTAGAATCATCCCTAATAACCTCACAAAGAAGAATATCACAGCAATCCCAAAAACTTCTACAAGAACATCTAAAGCTAAACTCGCTCCTGTAAGAGTGAAGAAAACCACGTAAATAACAGGTCCTGTTTCATGTAAAAGCTCAATAAACTCTGGTCGGGAGGTAGAGTAATTAGTCACATAATAACTACCTAAAATGCATATCAATAAAGGCTCTACATAAAACCTATGTCCTAAAATATATTCCTGAGCAGTAAACTCTCCTAACCACGCAGCAAACAAATAAACACTATATCCTAAAGCGATTAATATGGAAACCTTTAGATGCTTATTCATTTTAAACTTGAAGAACCATTTGATGATAATTCCAATTAATCGCCCAAGACCAAATGAAACTAAAAGTTCTATTAACAAGAATCCTAAAGAAGCTAAACTGAAAGGCTCCCCACTTAAAAAGGTTTTTGCAAGGGCAAAACAAACTGCGAATAGGATAATCACCAACACATCCTTTACAACCGTAACCCCTATGGACGTTTGGGTAAATGGACCTTTAGCTCTTAATTCGTTGATTACAGCAATGGCAGAAGAAGGAGATCGAGCAACAAAAATGGTAGCCATTAAAATAGCAACAGCCATCTTTCCTTCAAACGACATATCTGCCATAAAAGGGATATAATCACTAGCTAAGAAAACACCTAAAACTCCTAATCCAAAAGTAATTACTAATTGTCCCAGGGTATTCCAAAGTATACTTTTAAACTGACCTCTAATCTCTTTTAAATAGAGCTCGGATCCTGCGGCAAATGCTATGAAAGCAAGTGATATTTCATTTAAGAAATTTAAGCTTTTCGCATTCTCTACAGGAATTAACTTGAAGGCAAAAGGCCCTGCGAATATACCTGCGAGTAATAACCCCGTGATTAATGGGAACTTAATTTTTGCGAAGAATTTAGATATGTGATTCGCCGACAAAGCGATGATCAAAAATCCTCCTAATGCTATGATAGTTTCTTTATCCAATGCTAATTATCTTATCCTTTTACCCATTCAACCGTTACTAACTCAATTAAAGTTTCATAGTAGTCAATACCATAAACTTTACTTTTTAGGTAAGAGTAAAATGCCATTGCTTGAATGTTCTCTCTTTTAAAAGGAGTAAACTCAAACTTTTCTAACTCTTTTTCTAAACCTTTAAAACCACCTTTGGTAATGGAGGCGTTGATAACGTTTAAAAACACATTAAGGTTCTTATAATTTGGATTAAGTTTTACTACGTCTTTGATAATCCTTTTCAATGACCTCATTCGCGCCATCACTAAATCAACCTTTCCTGTTTCCACAAACAACAGAATTTCAATCAATTGGAACTTAACTCTAAACTCCAACCCTTTCTTTTTTTGTAGCCATTGAGCTGAGTGCTTTATGGAGTTAATAACCGCAATACCGCGCGAATACTCCCCAGCGGCGAAAAAAGATGTGATTAAATTAAGTTTTCTATCTAAATCGTGTAAGACATTCGATTCAAAGGGAGTTCCTTTCTCATGGATGAGCAACCTTTGAATAGAGGCCTCCAAATTATTATCATAAAACTCACAAGCCCACTTTAAAAGTTCGATCTTACAAAACAGATCTTCCTTCTTGCTCTTGATTAAACCTCCTTTTTCAAGGTCTACATCTAAAAGAACCTCTTTAGCCTGAGCAATTTTCTTTAAGCGATAAAGCGCATGTGCATAGAAATAAACAAGTTCCCAATATTCATAACTAAATGCTTCCTCCCCTTCTTTTTTATCAACCTTCTTCAACCTTGTCTTTAGGAAGGCCTCCACTCCAGCATAATCTTTAGAAACTAAAGAACTACTGCGAATAATTTTAGTAATGTAATTTAAATTCTCTACCGAATGAAAATCCTTTTTCTTCAATTCTAACCCATCGGTAACATCCTTAATAATCGTATCGATGTTTATTTCCTTTAACTGAAGTTTATATTGCTCAATCTTTCGTTTAATAATGCTTAAAGCCAACTTCAATCGTTGCTCCTTCTCGGCCTTATCTTTTGCTGAAACGTAAGATTTATAAATCGAGTTGAATTTTTCTGGTCCGTTATAATCTTCCCAGTTTTCCAACCAAAGCATGTAAATCTTCGACTGCAATAAATAATTATCCTTTTTAGCTTCTGATCTATGTGCTCTGGAAAGGTATTGCCAACCTGGTTCGAAAGCTCCTCTGTCGAAAAGATATTTTGCAAGGTTTAATAACCCTTCGGAGGTATAATGAGTCGCCCCCTTTTTTTCATTTATTTCTTTAACCGAAATGTATTCAATTAAATGTCCTAAAAGTCTTTTCCTTAAGGCATGGTATGCTTCCTTTTCATTTTTACCGTCGTACAAAACTTTAAAAGCTTCTTCTTGAGAAAGTTTTTCAGGAAGGGACATTCTGTGGAAAAGCTCTAAATCTTTTCTATTCTCCCTAACTCTGAATCTATTTACAAAGTGCTCAAAGCCTTTTTTCTCTTCCTCATTGAAAGATTGAACGATAAAATGCAGCTTATCCATTGACAAAATAATTGTTGGTAATAACAAAAATACGATTTTCGAGTGTCCGTTTTCACTACTTCAACAAGGGATTTTTAACATTTTTATCAACCGTTCATAACATTTTCAGTGGATTTTACGGTTAGAATTCATTAACTTTGCGAGCGCTCAGGATATCTCATTGGATTACTGAGTCTTATATATTTGGTTTTTTATGGCAGTTGCAAAATTGATTTTAAAAAGAAGCGTTTTTAGCTTTATTTCCATTTATGTTTGGGGTGTAATGCCTGGAAGAACACAGCGTTGGATTAGTAGGGTTTATGCGGATGTTTACAACAAGGATTGGTCAAAGAGATTAATCAAACCTTATTGTAAAGCTCACTATAACGATCCTAACTATTTGGACCAGTTCAAACCGGCAAGTGGGGCTGATAATTACAAAAACTTCCAAGATTTCTTTACAAGATTATGGAAAGTACCTCCCACCATTCAAACAGACCATGTTTGGGCATGTGAAGGTTTACTTTGCGAATACGGCAAGATTGACGAATTAAACCTAGTTAGAGTTAAAGGTCAGAAAAGACATTTAAGAACCATTTTTGGTTCTGCAGGAAGTGAAATCCCAGAGGGATACTATTTCTCAAACATTTTCTTACACAACAATAATTATCATAGAATCCACGCTCCTGTAAACGGAAGAATTGCAAGAATTGAGCATATTCCTGGTGACTTAGTTTTATTAAGACCATGGGCATACAAAAACCCATCTCTTCCAGCTTTAAGAAACGAGAGAATTAACGTTGACATCGTTGATGAGCAAGGTAGAACCTGGTACCTATCGATTGTTGGAGGTCCTGGTGTTGGAGCTATCGTTTTAGGTGGTGAAACTACTGTTGGATCAACTGTTGGAATTGGGAAAGAAATTGCAACATTCCTTTTAGGATCTACTTGTTGTATTGCTAGTCCGGAACCTGTAACTAAAAACAAGGTTGGTGACCAAATATACATGGGCGCTCCTATCCAATAAACCTTCATGGATTACTCTCTTTTTCTAGGATTCATTTTAATTATTGGAATTGGATTCGGAATAATCTCGTCTACTCCATTAGGACCAATAAACCTTCTTGTAGCAGAAAATTATTTAAGCAAAAAGAAAGTCCGTATTATTCCGTTTTTAAGTGGAGTTATCCTAGTAGATGGAATATTTGGCTACCTAACTTTTTGGGGCTTCGATAAGTTTTTAAGTGACTTTGAAATGGTTGGAGCCGGCATAGGAATATTCGGAGGCTTAGCCATCATTTTACTTGGAGCACTTGGAGTTTATCAGCTAAAAAACGGGAAGAAAAACCCAGAAAAGAAAATAGAAATTAAAGAAAGTATATTTTTAAAATCTTCCTCAGCAAGTTTCTTTAAAGGTTTCATTTTATGTGGCTCAAACCCTGGTTTTATTGCCTTTTGGAGCTGGGTTGCTTTTAATGCTAAAAATTGGACAGGAAGTGCATTCCCACAATTTGAACTAAACTTTTACAACTTAGTTTTATTTCCATTGGGAATTTTTGTTGGAGATGTGATTTGGTTTGGAATCTTCACCTATTTACTAAAGCGTGGTGCTAAAAAATATAGTGACAATATCATCGATAAAATCCGAATGGTAATTTCTTGGGGATTAATTGTATTAGGAATTTACACGCTTTACGCTTCTATTTAATTGGATTAATTGAATAACCTTTTTTTCTTAAAAGACTTATTAGACCTTCCTCACCTCCTAAATGAGCAGCTCCAATAGCGATTAACAAGGATTCTTTTTCCATCATTGCTGGAAGTTTCTCAATCATCTTCAAATTTCGAGAATCGTTCAATAATTCTTTACTTAAATACTCCTCGCTTTCTAGATCATTTAAAAGTAAGGCTATCCCTGCAAGATCTTGGTTCATATACACAGAGTCAAGCTCGTGCAATGAATTGGCTATGCTATCTAAATCTGAAAGCGTTTCGATTAAAGATTCCTTTTGTTTTTCAATTGGCATTCCGGTTAATAGGTCTGCTTGAAACTTAACTGACTCTAATGCATAAACGGATTTACCTTGTTGTTTAAAATCATTTTGTAACAACTGATCAATTGCCCCTGTTGTGTCAGACTCTGAAAACACATCGAGCACTAAAGTATTTAGTGCAATAGGAATAAAACCGTTAGTTATTACCTCTTCGAATCCAAAGTGTTTTTTAAAGAAAGTGTAAATTAATTCCTGTTCTTCCTTTGAGCATAAATCGGAAACTCTTTGGCCCGACTTTGCCATTAACTGAAACGAAATATAAGCCAAGGAATCCTGACTTAATTGGACCTCAAAAACTCCTGCATCCACTTTCTTTTTTACTTCGTGTAACATAGGATTCACATAAAAGTATTTCGCATTTGGCAAATGCAAAGTCCCATATAAATAGGACTTATCCTTTGCCCCATTCCCAGAAATCTCCCACAGCAAAGAATTTTGCCCAATTAAATATTGAGTAAGAATGACAAGTAATAAGACGAATGTTCTTTTCATAACTGTTGGCTTTATTTGTTAAAATTGAGCTTTAAAATCGAATTTTCAAATAACTTTAACCTTTAGTTAGCAACAATCTTACCTAAGTATAATACAGTTAAAGTAATTTAGTAAAATGGAACTTAAACACCTGACTGAAAACATCTGTTCAATCTCTAAAGAAGTTGGAATATTCATAAAAGATGAATGCGCAAAAATAAACGTTGGAGATATTGAGACTAAAAGTCAAAACTCACTAGTTACCTATGTAGACAAGACTGCTGAAAAGAAAATTGTAGATTTTCTTTCTGAACTTATTCCAGAAGCTGGTTTTATTGCCGAAGAAGGAACATCAGACAAAAAAGGAGAGATTTACAATTGGGTAATCGATCCATTAGATGGAACAACTAACTTTATACATGGGATTCCAACATACTGCGTGAGCATTGGTTTGTTAAAAGAAAAGGAACTGATTGCCGGAGTTGTATATGAGCCAAATAGAGATGAAATGTTTTATGCTTGGAAAGATGGCGGAGCATTTTTAAACGGTCAATCAATATCCGTAAGTTCAACTGATAAACTTTCTGATTCGCTACTAGCAACAGGGTTTCCTTATTACGATTACAAGCGTTTAGAGGCTTACATGGACATTTTAAAATGGTTAATGCATAACTCAAGAGGTGTCCGCAGAATTGGTTCAGCTGCTATTGATTTAGCGTATGTTGCCTGCGGAAGATTTGAAGCGTTTTATGAGTACTCACTTAACCCTTGGGATGTAGCTGCAGGGGCGCTTATTGTAAGAGAAGCCGGTGGTTCTGTTACCGATTTTGAAGGTGGTGACAACTATTTGTTTGGAAGAGAAATTATTGCTTCCAATAAACATATGGAAGCTGAGTTATTGGATAAGATTAAGGGTTCTTTTTAGTTTATACTCTTTAACCCCCAATTTTATAATTTCTTCTTCGCTAAATTTCTAGAGTACTTCCCTTGAACGATATCTATTAAAATCAATATCGTAATCACAAAGTAAAAAGTGGCAGTATTCATTGCTTCAACAGGACTATCTAAAACTAATACGTAACCTAACTCCCCTCCTTCCGAAAGCAACATAATTCCTACAATTAAAAGGACAAACAATCCAAGAACTTCGTACATTCTGTTCTTTTGTAAAAACTTGCTTACTCCGTCTGCTAACCAAATCATTAAAGCTCCCGATATAACGATAGCTGTTGCCATAATCCAAAACTTATCCGTTAAAGCCATCGCTCCAAGAATTGAATCAAAAGAGAAAAGTAGATTCATAAAAACAATTAAACCAATGATTTTCTTCGGACTAGATGGCTCTTTATCCAATTCAGCATTTGGATCAAACACCATCATATGCCAAATCTCTTTTATAGCCGTCCATAAAATAAAGCCTCCTCCAAATAAAACAATCAAAGCATGGCCACTAAAGTTTCCTTCAAAATATCCTGAAATATTAATTCCGAAAATTGGATCTTCAAGCATTGAAATTAACGACTGAAGTAGGAATAATAAAATAATTCTTAACACTATAGCAATTGCAATCCCAGTTGTTCTTACCATTTTTTGCTTCTCGGCAGGTGCTCTCCTACTTTCTAAAGAAATGTAAAGAAGATTATCAAATCCCAAAACAGCTTGAAGTAACACAAGCATTAAAAGCGTTCCTAAATCTTCAATCATAGTTAATCTATTAAAAGAGTAAGCCCAACAAAGGTAGTCCAATAAAAACCAGAATAAGATGTTTTATGATCAAACCCTGTATTACCCCATTCTTTTTTAGAAAAATCAAACTGATAACCACCTCTTCCTCCAAAATTGAAAAAGCCTAAAGTGATATCAAAATCAATTCCTGCATCTAAAAGAACCATATCGTTAGTGACTACAAAATCATTTGATCCAATTAAGAAGCTTCCTTCATTTGCATAATCAAATGTTAACGAAGAAGTACCAAACCCCATCCCTGCATATGGAGAAAGGTTTACTAAAGAAGTTGGAAAAAACTCATATCCAAAGGTAAAACCAGACTGAATAGAATTAAAACTTAACTCAAGAGAATCGTTCACGTTTAGTTTCTCCATTGCTCTACCTCTGTAGTCCCAATTGAAGTAAAAAT
>JAYPYW010000033.1:0-4311 GCA_038154685.1 Flavobacteriales bacterium
TAGGTACAGGGTTCGATTTTAATATTGCTAAAAACACAGGTCTTTATTTTAGACACAGATACTTTCGTTTTGAAGACGCTAGCTTTCCTCTAGATAAATTTAGCGGACATGAAACAACCCTTGAATTAAAAGTAGTTTTTTAATGAAATTGAAATTAACAATCATAGTATTTATAATCTTCACTTTGCAATCAAAAACGCAAAATGATAAATACCAAATAAACGGAAGTGCCCAATTAAACATTGAAAACTCTTTGGATAGTATAACTTCTAGAAAAAGTAATTATGGGCATAATTTATTAGATCTAGGTATCAGCGTATTCCCAAACAAAGAATCTGAAGTAATTGGAATATTCAGGCTTAGAAATGAGTTAGGAGGTTTTTGGGGAGGAGGTGTTGTTTTTGATGTAAGGCAATTAACCTTGAATGGTGTGGCTGCAAAAGTTGTAAAATATTCCATTGGCGATATTGATTTGCAAATGACCAAATACACATTATTTAACAACAATGAAGAAGGTACACAGAATGAAGCAGATATCTTTTCGTTAAGGAGAGATGTTATGCACTACGATTACTTTTACAACAAAAATAGCTGGAGAATGCAGGGTGCTAAAGTTGAGTTTAACCTTTTACCTTCCCGAAACCTTGAAAAAATTAAATTCAAAGGTTTTATCACTAGACAAAGACCGACTGATGAGCAAGGAAGACCAGAGAGACTTTTCGGTGGTGGAAATGTAAAATTCGTTAAATCCAAAAAATTATTCATAAACCTCAACACTGTAAATCTTTTTGATTTGAAGAAGACTTCAGTAATCGATAGCTCTTATTTATTTAACAACGTAACTAGTTCAAATTTTAATTACGTAATCAAAAATGATTCTACACATTCACTCAACCTATCCGGAGAAGGTGGTTTTTCGAGAAATAAATACGAAAATTTTGATGATTTAGATTCCCCAATCAGCATGAATGACTGGTTTTATGATATTTCCACAACATTAAAACTTAAAAAGAAAAAAGTAACATTCACCATTGGGTTTAAAGATATTGGAAAAGATTTCAATTCTCCAGCTGCTCAAACCAAAAGAATTGACTTCTCCAAATCATCCAATCTATATCAACAATTTACAAACGATTACGTAGGTAGATCAATAACACTTTCCGATATCATTAATGGAAACTCAAATAACTCCGTTAAAATAACTCCTGAACTAATGGCATATAATGTTATTTATAACAATACCAACCCATATGGAGATGCAACTCCAAATAGAAGAGGAATCTATCTTAGCTTGAAAGACTTGGATACGGTTAAGGTTAAAGATAGTCACTTTGATTTTCGATTACTCCAAGAATCATCAGGAAGCGGTACTCTAAGAAAAAAAGTCTTCATCTTATCTCAACTGGGCACCAAACTAAGCCTAAATGAATTCTTCCGAGTAAAGAAAAAATTGATATTCAGTTTAGGTTACAGAAACGAAATAACTCTTAGATCTGGAGAAGATTTTGAAAAAATTAATTTGAATAGCAATTTTATTAACCTTGGACTAAATTATGAACTCTTTAATCATTTTAGCCTTATTGCAGGTCATAAATTTTGGAAAGCGAATGGAAACGAATTCCAAGAAGTAAGAGACACCTACAATAGTATAAATGATTTCGAGAATTTAAGTATTGATTTTACAGAAAATATAACAGCCTTTGGTGTTAAGTATGATTTTGGAAACAAAAATACTTTAACAATTCAATATCAGAATTTTAATATAAGAAACGGAGGCACAAATGGTGTGGATTACGGAATATCTGATTTAATTATTCTATTCAATTTAAAGTTTTAAGCATGAATATAAATCTTATTTACATAATATGTTTTGCGTCTATTTCCTTTATTTCATGTAGGAAAGAGGACAACAGCTCTTTTGAGGGACCGAGTCTCAATGATCTAAATGGACCATTTAACATAATTTCAAGTTTAAACTTAGATGAAGAAGTTGACTTTGAGTCTGGAGAAGAGGTTCTTTTCAATGTAGAATTATCAAAAAACACGCAGTGGGAAATCGAAATAATTGGCCAATCTTCAGGAGCACTTAGAACTTTTAGTGGAACTGAAAGAATAATTAACTCAACAAACACCAAATGGTTAGGAGGCTCTAATACATTCCCTTCTTTCCAACAAGAAAAAGCAATTGTGAAAATGTCGTTTCCCAATGAAGAAGATTCTCCAATAATTATAGATTCTATAAACATCATAAGTCTGAAAAAAGATAAAGGTTATGTAATTACAGACTTTGAAGACGGTACGGATGAAACTTGGAGTTTTTTTAATCAATCTGGTGTAAACGGCACAATAAATTGTGATTCAGATTTATCAGCGAAGGGCAACTGCTTTTATAGATGGGAAGGAACAGTAAGCTGGGATTGGGCCATTGGTTCATTTCAAGTCAACGCGCCAGAAGACGGCTTTGGATTACCTACAAACGCAGGAAATTTATTCTTTAATATGGCTTCAAAATTTATCAGTAATACAGGAGCTGATAATTGTTTTATTCTTTTGTGGTTCGATGAAGATGATAACGGTGATGGTTCATTCGATCTAGAGACTGAGGATAGGTATGTTTATGAATATTGGTATGAAAATGATAAATGGAACTTAGTAAGTATTAAATATGAAGATTTAAAATATGATGGAGATGGACAACCTGTTGAAACAAATGGAAATGGCCTATTAGAACCATCAAAATTGAGTGGTATTAACGTGTTCTTCTTAGCTAATAAAGATAGTGGGATAAAATCAGAAGCTTTAGTTGACCATATTATATTCACCGAGAATGAATCATATAAGCCATGATAAAACTCTTTTGGGTCATAGCGTCTACAATTTCATTTATTTCTTGCTCAATAAAATTTGAGGAAATACCTCTCTATGACGAATATAAAAAACCTCTACCATCGTCTATTAGACAAATGAATATATTTTCTGACTCAGAAGGTACACTTTGGAATTCTCTATCCAATTGTGGTGAATTTAAAGTAACACAGGAAACTTCCTACAAAGGCAGTTCATCAATTAAACTATCATGGAACAAATCAAAAGATTGTGAGTGGATTGGATTCGGTAATAGCTTTAACAATTGGCAGCCAATTAATCTTAATAAGATTATTAACAACAAAGCAATAAGCTTTTTCGTCCGAACTCAAAGCGAAAAAGTAGCAGGACTTCCATTTGTTTTGGCCTTGGAAGACTTTTCTGGTGGAGGTTCATATTTATTTGTAGATTGCAAAAAGTATTTAAAAGGTTTAAATATTGATACGAATTGGAAACAAGTTATCGTGCCAATGTGGGACTTCCCAATTGGGGATGAGGTTGAAAATGACGACTTAGATCTTTTTTCCATCAAACAGCTTAAATTTCAACTGGAGGGGGCAGGAAGCTTTTTTATTGATGAAATTGAATTAATTGATTTCGATAATTCTAAACTCAAGAGCTTTCAACGTGAAGTTGAGCTACTAAAACCCACTGGTGAAAGAAATCAAATAGTTTACAGAAAAGGCCAATTTGCAAACGATAGTTGGGGGCATAGCTCAAAACTATGTCATGATCTGAAAGAGTTTAAAGATTCTACTGATAAAATTATGTTATCATGGGATTTTTCTAGTTCACAGTGTAATGGACCAACTTGGGGTATAAATTGGAATGATTGGTACCCAATTAACCTAAGAGGTTTGGAAGGAAACACTGTGCTTTTTCTAAAAAGTCGTGTAGATAAGAACGCTTCTTTTAAAATAATTATTGAAGACTTTAAAGGACATGCCTCAGAAATACTGATTTCTGAATTACAGGTCAATTCTTGGCAAGAGACACGAATACCATTATCAAAGTTCAAATTATCCTATAATAAAATAGAAATAGACAGAATAAAACAAATAAAGTTTCAAGGAGTTGGAAATGGAAAAATACTAATTGAGGATATTAAATTAAAGTCAATATGAAATTGAAAAAAAATACCGTTTTTTTGGGAAGTTGCTTGATATGTTTAATGGTTTTCTTGTTTTCTTTTCACAATAGAAGAATTACTCATCCTTCTATCCCTAAATCAGATAATGAACTATTTATTGATTCTTTAATCAACAATATGACTCTAAAACAGAAAGTTGGTCAAATGACTCAAATAAACCTCGATTTAGTTTCAAAAGGCGAGATATACAAGCTTAAAAAACCTCATGAAATCGACCCTGAAAAACTAGATATTGCAATTAACAAATATTACGTAGGTTCAGTTTTAAATGCCGCAGGATATCCATTCTCTAGAGA
>JAYPYW010000033.1:4321-35428 GCA_038154685.1 Flavobacteriales bacterium
GATCATTGGAAAAAAGTAATTACAACAATTCAAAATAAATCCATAAATGAAGGGGCGAAAATCCCTGTTATTTATGGTATTGACGCTGTTCACGGGGCAAATTACACTGTTAATTCAACATTATTCCCACAACAAATAGGTCTTGCCGCTACATGGAACCCCCAATTAGTAGAGGATGTTGCAAGTATAACAGCTTATGAGGTCGCATCATGCGGAATTCATTGGAACTTCTCCCCTGTATTGGACCTCGGCAGACAACCTCTATGGGGCAGGTTTTATGAAACATTCGGAGAGGATGTTTTACTCAGTAAATCAATGGGAACGGCTTTTGTAAAAGGTTATCAAGGAAACAATATTGAAAGTAGGTATAAAGTTGCCTCTTGTTTAAAGCATTATGTAGGTTACAGCCTACCTCTTTCAGGAAAAGATAGAACTCCAGCATGGATTCCTGAAAGAGTGCTTAGAGAGTACTTCCTTCCTGCATTTGAAGCAGCTATAAATGAAGGAGCGCTCAGTATAATGGTAAATTCCGGAGAAGTAAACGGGATTCCTGTGCACGCAAATAAAAGACTCTTGACTGACATACTTCGAAATGAACTAAAATTCGATGGAGTTGTTTTAACGGATTGGGAGGACATTATAAAATTATACAAGGACCACCATGTTGCCAGAGATATGAAAGAGGCTGTATTAATAGCTATAAACGCTGGTATAGATATGAGTATGACACCAAATGATTTCTCATTTAACGACGCACTTTTAGAACTCGTAAAAGATGGTTATATCAAAGAAAAGAGAATTGATGAATCGGTAAAAAGAATTCTAAAAATGAAGCAAAAATTAGGCCTATTTAAGACACCAATTCCTGATTACGATGGTTTCGAAAATTTTGCATCAAAAAATTCCAGAGAAAAAAGTCTGGAAGCAGCTCACGAATCAATTACACTTGTCAAAAACACTAATCAAATACTACCTTTAAAAAAATCTGCAAAAATACTACTTACCGGACCTGGAGCAAATTCTATTAATTATCTAAATGGCGGATGGACTTATACTTGGCAAGGAGATGAAACTCAATATAACCCTGAGGAAAAACTCACAATAAAAAATGCATTATCAAAATTATCTAATAATGTAACATTCAAACAAGGTGTTAACTTGAATTCCGATATTAACATATACGAAGTAGTAGAAGAAGCAAAAAACAACGATGTAATAATTATCTGTCTTTCTGAAGACCCTGCAGCTGAAGGCCCTGCCGATATTAATTCTCTTGATTTTCCAGAATCTCAAAAGAACTTGGTTAAAGAATTAAGTAAAACAAAAAAGCCAATAGTTATTGTCTCAACAACTTCTCGGCCAAGATTAATGAGGGAAATTGAACCTTTGGTTAAAGCAATTTTAATTGGTTACCTACCAAGTAATGAAGGGGGTGAAGCAATTGCAAACACATTATTTGGAAAAAACAACCCTTCTGGAAAACTCCCATTTACTTATCCAAAATATCAGGGACTTAATGTTTGTTATGATTACAAGCACACTGAAAAAAAGGATAGATTTCTTGGTCAAACATCCTCTTTAAATAACCATGATAGAAAATTCAAGGGCAGCTCAACGCAATGGGATTTTGGTTTTGGTTTAAGCTATTCAAATTTTGAATATTCAGATCTCAGCATTAACAAAAAGGTTTATGGCTTAAATGACACAATAAAATTAGAGGTTTCAGTTGAAAATAACTCCAAGTTCAAAGGAAAAGAGGTTATCCAAGTTTACTGTTCAGATTTAGTAGCCAGTATAACACCTTCTGTAAAAAGATTAAGAGCCTTTAAAAAAGTTGAATTATACGAAAATGAGAAGAAGAAATTTCAATTAAGGATACCAATAAAAGATTTGTCATTCGTTAATTTTGAAAACAAATGGACTGTTGAAAAAGGAAAATTTCGAATAACAATTCAAAACTTAGAAGAGGAATTCGAAGTTTCCTTTTAAAATGGTAATTAAATTAATTAGTTATGCCAAAAAAAGTAATCTCAATAATAATTACATTGTTAGTATTAGGTTGCCATCAAAGTGAGCCAAAAGAAACTGATTATAAACTAGTTTGGGAAGACCAATTCAGCGGAGATGAATTGGACCAAAACAAATGGGAATATCAAATAGGTGATGGTAGTTCTTATGGTTTATGGAGATGGGGTAATAACGAACAACAATTTTATAAAAAAGATAATGTCTCCCTAAAAAATGGATTTTTAAAAATAAAAGCAATAGCTGAAAAGGAACAATATTACAACTTCACTTCGGCGCGAATTAGAACTAAAGGCTTAGCAGATTTTGTCCATGGTAAAATCGAAGCTTCAATAAAAATGGACAATACAAAAGGTCTATGGCACGCTTTCTGGCTCCTACCTTCAAACCCAGTTGAAGATTGGCCCATGAGCGGGGAAATTGATATTATGGAGTATGTAGGTAATTCACCAAATGAAATTCTAAACACGGTACATTTTGCCGACGACCTCAATAATCACAGATACATAGGATCTAATTCTGAGTTTAGTAACGATAATGATTTCCATAAATATTCAATTGAATGGGACGAAAACAAGATAGTTTGGTTCCTTGATGAGAAGGAGACTTTTCGGATTTTAAGTAGTGACCCTAACATTTCAAACAATTGGCCTTTTAATGCCAATTTTCATATTTTATTAAATACAGCTATAGGTGGCAATTTAGGAGGAGAAATCGATAGTTTATCTCTTGTAGACCCCAAATTTATGGAAGTTGATTATGTTAAAGTATATCAAAAGCAATAACTAATAATATTGAAAAAATGAAAACATTGAGTTACGTATTTATATTAGTCTTAATCCCAAGTATTGCTTTAAGCTCAACCGTTAAGATCCATAATACTCCACAAGGGTACAAACTCACAAGAAACGGAATACCTTTCTATATAAAAGGTGCAGGAGGCACAACTAACTTAAAAAAAATAAAAGAATACGGTGGTAATTCTATAAGAACTTGGGGAGTCAACGACCAAACTGATAAAATTTTAGAAGAAGCAAAAGAATTAGATATAGCTGTTTGCTTTGGTATTTGGATTGGACAAGAGAGACAAGGGTTTGATTATTCTAATAAAAACGCTCTTTCTGCTCAGCTAGAAATGGTTCGAGAAACAGTAAAAAAGTATAAGAACCACCCTTCTATTCTAATTTGGGGAATTGGTAATGAAATGGATCTTGACTACACAAACTTCGATGTTTGGAAACACATGGAAGATATATGTAAAATTGTTAAAGAAGAGGACCCTAATCATCCCACAATGATTGTGACAGCAGGATTAGACGTTGCAGAAATTAAACTTTTACAAAAAAACACTCCTAGCTTGGATATACTTGGCATAAATACTTATGGCGATATTTCTTACGTTAAAAACGATATTGATTTATATGGATGGAATAAGCCTTACATTGTGGCAGAATGGGGTCCTTATGGTTGGTGGGAAGTAGATAAAACGTCTTGGGGTGCAGCTATTGAAGAAACAAGCTCTCAAAAAGCCTTAACCTACGAAGCAAGTATGATGAATATAATATCAGACTCATCCCAGTGCTTAGGTTCTTATGTTTTCTTATGGGGACAAAAGCAAGAAACAACATCAACATGGTTTAGTCTATTCACAGAGTCTGGGAATGAAACGGAAGTTATGGATGTCCTTATAAAAGGTTGGAGTGGTAAGTCCCCTAAAAATAAAGCACCCCAAATCAGCAACTTTAACTTAAATAAAATGATTAGTGCAGATAATATAAAGGTCCAGAAAGGTCAGAATTTAAATGCCTCCGTGAAAATTAAAGACCCTGAAATGGATGAAATAACCTACAAATGGCAAATTATACCCGAAAGTACAGATAAAAAAACCGGAGGAGATAAAGAAAAAGCTCCCACTCCTTTAAAAAGGGTATTCAAAAAATCAGATTCAACTAAAAGTAATGTTGAATTCTCCATTACAAAACCTGGAGAATATAGACTTTTTCTTTTTGCAGAAGATGGAAACGGGAATGTGGCCACTGGTAATATCCCATTTAAAGTTGAGTAAATAAAAACTCAAATCTATACTTAACCATACAGAAAGAAGTTGAATTTTACACTAACTTAGATAAGATTGAAGATAAATCCACCTTTTATTTACTAAGTTTTTCACCTATGGTATTCAGATTTGATCATTTTGGCAAAAAATTGGGCTTAATTTTTACCTTTTTCCTACTTGGAAACTTGAGTTCTATAGGCCAAGTTATAGTTAGAGATACCACAAATGGTAAATCCTTCGAAATAGCCTTCGGAAGCAAAATTTACTATAAACTATTTTCTGACTCTGTTTTAGGAGTCGAAATATCTGAAGACTATGGTATTATCCAAACCACCGAGGATACAATTCTTATAATGAAAGACGGAACTGAGATTGCTGCGAGTGACATAAGTTATATTGAAATAGAAAACAAAAAACTTATCAAATGGCGCGGACTTATGAGTCCAATTTTTGTTGCCGGATTAGGTTTTCTTTCAAAAGGGGTTACTATGGGATTAGGTGAAGGAACAGAAAGTAAAAACAAAGAATGGGTACCGCTTTATGCCGGAATTGGTGGAGGTGTCACAATCTTGTCTGGAATTCCGTTCTTTTTGAAAAATAAATCTTACGACCTTACAAAAGGTAAATATCAAATTATTACACCATAGCTAAAATGAAGCATAGCTTAAGCGATATCAGAGAATTAATAAGAGATCGAAGAACTGTTAAACCAGAAGACTTTAAACCAAGAAAAGTTCTTGATGATCAACTTAAAGAAATTTTAAATAGTGGATTATGGGCGCCAACTCATGGCATGACTGAACCTTGGCACTATGTAGTTTTTCAAGAAGAAGCCCTTAAAGATTTAGGAAAGTTTATGGCTGACACCTATAAGGCTTCTGTTTCTGAAACGGAATTTCTTCAAAAGAAATACGATAAGTTTTTAAATCGACCTTCTTTATCCAGTGTTGTAATTGCTATTTGTATGAAGCGTCAGGAAATAGAAAAAATTCCTGAAATGGAGGAAATCGAAGCCGTTGCTTGCTCTGTGCAAAACATGCACCTTACAGCTACTGCATACGGATTAGGCGGTTATTGGAGCAGTGGAAAGGTTTCATACTCTCAAGAAATGAAGACATATTTAAATTTAGGAGAAAAAGACAAATGTCTTGGTCTCTTCTACATTGGCTACCCAAATATCGAATGGCCTAAAAGCCACAGAAAACCGCTTGAATACAAAACAGAATGGAGAAAATGATATCTACCGGTATTTCCTCCTCTCTAAAGAGGGGATCTTGGGGAGTGTTATTAATAATATTATTTACCTCCTTTTCCTTATTCGGACAAACTTTCAACTCCGATTCTTTGGAAACCTACCTTCCAAAAGACTTCAATGGGCAGGTTGCTATTAAAAGAAATACCCATTTCATTTATAAAAAGGAATTTGGTGCCAAAGAAATGCTCACGGGATCAGCAATAAATGACTCTACTCTATTTAATATGGGACAAGTCTCGCATTCCTTAATCCATTATTTCGTGCAGCACTTAGCTGGATTAAGACAGTTAAAACCCACTGATAAAATCACCAAATACATCGCCGATTTCCCTTACCCCACTATTGAAATCCGTCACCTTTTAAATCATCAATCTGGAATTCCAAACTCTTACGTAAGACTCTACCACAAAAAACAATACAGCAATTGGGAAGTAAAAGAAAAGGATAAGGCAGTAAAGTTTGATAATGCTGACATCTTATATCTACTTAAAAAAAACAAACCAGAATTAAAATTTGAACCAGGAAGTAAAACAGAATATTCGGATTTCAATTACCTGATATTGGTTTCCTTAATCGAAAAGGTAACCTTCACACCATTCGCTGATTTTACAGGAAGAATTTTCGAACACCACCATTTTATCTTCAAACCAACCTTGTCGGCAGAGAGCGATACTTTTCCAAACAAAGCCTATGGTTATAGAATACTTGACGACCGATTAATTTTATGTGATAACCTAGACTCAAGAGGGATGCCTTTTAGTGATGGGACCTACGGTAATCAAAACATATACATAAGCGCTAAAAACTTGGCTTTATGGGGCCAATACATTTTAGAATCTATTGATATAGATTACTTAAAAGCAAATGCTAACCAATCGGTAATGGGAGGATTTACGTATAATTCTCAACTTAATTTGGTAGAGAACAAAGGTTTCTTTGGAGGGACGAGTTGCAGATTAATTTATGCGCCAAAAAGTAATATCATTATTGGCCTAAACTCCAATTCATTTGATCCTAATAAAGAGTACAAGGAATTTGATGAGTTACTCAAATATTTATCAAGAGTGAATTAAAGTCCAGGACATTTAATAGACTTTACTTTCCCAGGCGACCAGGCTTTTGACCTCCTTTGAGATTTTTTACCTGTTCCTTCCCATTCGGAAAAACGGAAAATCAGCATGATATGAGAATCCACAAAAGCATCTTTGTAATTAGGGTTCCCATTTTTACTTACACCATCAATGTAATCTGTATAAGTTGTATGTAGGGAAACATCCCAGACTACGCCAATATTTCCTGTGAACCACCACCCAAACCCAACTCCAAACGGAATATTAATCCCAGATTTTGGATAGTCAGATTCAACAGCGTAATTCACATCGGAATCAGTTGATCTAGTTACGGTAGGGTTAAATCTGAAATAGTTTATTCCTGAGTATAAATAACTTATTGCGCGCCCTTCTTTTCCTGTTAAATTTCTAATTTTCAGATTAAGTCCTAAATCAGTAAGTGGAGAAATAAAACTTAGTCCTCTTGCATTTTTATCCTCATTATTAACAAACAAATCTGATCCATTCAAATTAGATTTTGTGTAATGCAAAGTAGCACCAAAGCGAGTTGAGAAATTGTACCCCACTCCACCTTTGTAGCTAACATTAAGGATTTCTCCCGTTGGAAATGAAGTGGCATTTAAATCACCTTGGTAATAAGCCATTCCAGCTCCAAAAAAAACATACGAATTTCCCCATTGGGCAAAAGAAGTAAGGGTGCTAAAAATTGAAATAAAAAATAATATCTTCTTCATCAAGTCAAGTTCTGGTACTACAAACGAATAAATCCGAAATAGTTGCCTGCAAAAATAACCCTAATCCCTTCCTTAATCCAGTATTTCTAATTTTAACTTGCACAATTTCATGTTTAAATGGGACAGATTGGTGCTGAATTAAAAATCCAATTCCAATTTTTAAGAATTCTTAAAGGATTCATAGAACTTTTCTAAACATTTCACGTTATCTTAAAAAAATATTGAGTGCTCCTGTGGGACCGATTTAGTAGGGAATTCTTGCGCTTCGTATTTAACATCTCAAAGTTTTATTATGGAAATTAAAAGAACCTTCGACATCCTGCCGTTTGCATTAACTAACCATCCTCTTGAGGATTGTTTAGCAGCTAAGATCAACGGAAAATGGGAAAAATATTCAACAAAAGAGTACAGTGATAAGGTTGCTCAAATGAGTAACGCTTTAATAGAACTAGGTATTCAACCTGGCGACAAAATCGCATCTATTAATAACAACCGACCAGAATGGAATATACTTAACTATGCAGTTGCGCAAGTTGGGGCAATTCTTTGTCCGATGTATCCAACTATTTCGGCTGAGGATTATGTATACATTTTTAATCACTCGGAAGTAAAGTATGTTTTCGTAAGTGATGAAGAAATACTTGAGAAGGTTATGAAAGCCAAAGAAAGTTCACCTGGAATTTTAGGCGTTTATACTTTCGATAATATTAATGGCGCTAAACATTGGACGGAGGTTTTAAACCTAGGGAAAGACCAGCACAACGAAGAAATTGAAAAACGTAAGGCAGCTATATCGGAAAAAGATATGGCTACTATAATTTATACTTCTGGAACTACTGGGAAACCTAAAGGAGTTATGCTTAGTCATGAAAACTTAGTTTCCAACGCAACAGTTAGTATCCCTCTTTTACCATGCCAGAAAGGCGATAAAGCACTTAGCTTTTTACCTGTTTGTCATGTTTTTGAAAGAACCTTACTTAATATCTACCTATTAGCAGGAATCTCAATTTATTACGCCGAAAGTTTAGAGACTATTGGTGATAACATAAAAGAGGTGAAACCACACATCTTTACTGCGGTTCCAAGATTAATTGAAAAAGTTTACGATAAAATCATTGCTGGAGGAAGTCAGAAAAGTGGTATCATCAAAAAATTATTCTTTTGGGCAGTTGGAAAAGCTCAAACGTACGAAGTTGGATCTGGAAGAAATTTCATCGCCGATAAATTGGTTTATTCTAAAATCCGTGAAGGGTTAGGAGGAAATGTGAGATGTATCGTTTCAGGGTCAGCCGCTCTTCAAACCAGATTACAGAAATTTTTCTGGGGAGTTGGATTGCCTGTTCTCGAAGGTTACGGATTAACTGAAACCTCGCCAATCATCTCAACAAACACACTATTGCCAGGAGGTACAATTTTTGGAACCGTTGGAAAACCATTAACTAATGTGGAGGTAAAAATCGCTGAAGATGGAGAAATTTTAGCAAAAGGTCCAAACGTGATGATGGGTTACTTCAAGGACGACCAACAAACTTCTGAGGTAATGACTGGAGATTGGTTCCATACTGGCGACATTGGTAAATTTGAAAATGGGTTCTTAAAAATCACAGATAGAAAGAAGCAAATGTTCAAGACTTCTGGAGGTAAGTACGTTGCTCCAGGACCTATTGAAAACACTATGAAAGCATCTCAATTTATTGAGCAAATTATGGTTGTGGGTGAAGGCAAAAAGCACGCTTCTGCTTTAATTGTTCCGGCATTCGATTTTATCAGAGGTTGGGCAAAAGAAAAAGGTTTAAGTTGTAAAACCAATGATGAAATTTGTTTAAGCAAAGAAGTTATTGACGCAATTTACGCTGATGTTAAACAGTTTAACGATCATTTTGGAAAAACCGAGCAGGTTAAGAAGTTTGAATTAATCAGTAAGGAATGGTCGGTAGACGGTGGAGAACTTACTCCAACCATGAAACCAAAGCGTAAACCAATTCTTGAAAAGTATGATCATTTAGTCAAAAAGATATACGGCGAAGAGTAAGTCAAATTTTTCTATTCAATTTATGAAACTTTTAAGAGTGTAAACAGGTAAAGGAGCAAGTTTACACTCACATCTTTTATTCGGATACACTATGAGGAAAATAAATAAAGTAGCAGTTCTTGGATCTGGGGTTATGGGATCCCGAATTGCATGTCATTTTGCAAACATTGGTATTGAGGTTATTCTTTTGGATATCGTTCCTAGAGAACCAAATGAAAAAGAAGCAGCCAAAGGTTTAACAACAGAAGATAAAGTTGTTAGGAATCGAATTGTAAATGATGCATTAACTTTTGCTATTAAATCCAACCCATCTCCTCTTTACAAGAAATCTGAAGCTAAAAAGATTCAAACTGGAAACTTTGATGACGATCTTCATTTAATTGCAGATTGCGATTGGACAATTGAGGTTGTTATTGAAAACTTAGATATTAAGAAAAAGGTTTTTGACGAGGTTGAAAAACACAGAAAGCCTGGAACTTTAATCACTTCGAACACATCTGGAATTCCAATCCACATGATGTTAGATGGAAGAAGCGAGGATTTCCAAAAGCATTTCTGTGGAACACACTTCTTCAATCCACCAAGATATCTTAAATTATTAGAAATTATTCCAACTCCGAAAACTGATCAAGCAGTTGTTGATTTCTTAATGAACTATGGAGACAAGTTCCTAGGAAAAACAACGGTCCTTTGTAAAGACACACCGGCATTTATTGCTAACCGTGTTGGAGTATTTGGAATCATGAACCTTTTCCATACTGTTAAAGAACTAGGAATGACAGTTGGAGAGGTTGATAAACTAACTGGTCCAATTTTAGGACGACCTAAATCTGCTACATTCAGAACATGTGATGTTGTTGGATTAGATACTTTAATTAAAGTAGCTAAAGGAGTTCAGCAAAACTGTCCTGATGATGAAGCAAATGCTCAATTCGCTATTCCAGAATATATCTCCAAAATGGAAGAGAATGGATGGCTAGGATCTAAAGCTAAACAAGGATTTTATAAAAAGGCTAAAGATGAGAATGGTAAAAGAACGATTCTTGAACTGAATCTTGAAACTTTAGAGTACGGACCAAAATCAAAAGTAAAATTTGCCACATTAGATTTAGCAAAAGCTGAAGATAATTTGGCTAAAAGAATGGGAATCCTAGCAATGGGACAAGATAAAGCAGGAGAATTCTACCGTAGAATTTTCACAAGCTTATTCACTTATGTTGCCAATAGAATTCCTGAAATATCAGATGAACTATATAGAATAGACCAAGGTATGAAAGCTGGTTTTGGATGGAAATTAGGACCATTTGAAACTTGGGATGCTGTTGGTGTTAAAAACGCTGTTGGTTTAATGCAAAAAGCTGGTGTTGAAGTTGCTGGATGGGTAACGGAAATGTTAGCAGCAGGAAATGAAAGCTTTTACAAAATTGAAGGTGGTGTTCGTATGTACTACGATATCCCTTCTAAATCATACAAATCGATTCCGGGAACAGAAGAATTCATTACTCTCGACAACCTTCGTGAATCAAATGTAGTTTGGCAAAACACTGGTACTACCCTATTTGACTTAGGTGATGGAGTTCTCAACTTAGAATTCCATACGAAGATGAATACAATGGGAAGTGAAGTCCTTCAAGGAATTAATAAAGCAATTGATATTGCTGAGAATGATGGATGGAACGGATTGGTAATTGCAAACCAAGGAGATAACTTCTCAGCTGGAGCCAACCTTGGAATGGTTTTCATGCTTGCTATTGAACAAGAATATGACGAATTAGATTTCGCTATTAGATACTTCCAAAAAACAATGATGAGGGTTCGCTATTCAAGTATTCCTGTTGTTATTGCACCGCATGCGCTGGCTTTAGGTGGTGGATGTGAAATCGCTCTTCATGCAGATAAAGTTGTTGCAAGCGCAGAAACTTATACTGGTTTAGTTGAAGTTGGTGCAGGTGTAATTCCTGGAGGTGGAGGAACTAAAGAGTTCGCATTAAGGTTATCAGATGAAACGTTTGATGGTGATATTGAACTTCCCTCTTTAAAAGAGAAATTCTTAACCATTGGAATGGCTAAAGTTTCTACATCAGCTGCAGAAGCATTTGATTTAGGTTTCTACAAAAAAGGAAGAGACAAATTTGTAGTCAACCAGGATCGTCAAATTGCAGAGGCAAAAGCTGTAGTTTTGGAAATGGCAAACGCAGGATACACGAAACCAGCCGAAAGAAAAGATATTAGAGTTTTAGGACGACAAGGTTTAGGAATGGTTTACGCGGGTGCAAACACAATGTACAGTGGAAAATACATTTCGGAGCATGACAAATTAATTTCAGAGAAACTAGGATACGTACTTTGTGGAGGAGATTTATCCGCCAAAACACAAGTTTCAGAACAATACTTATTAAACCTTGAAAGAGAAGCATTCTTATCGTTATTGGGTGAGAAAAAGACTTTAGAGAGAATCCAAAGTATTTTAACTACAGGTAAACCTTTAAGAAACTAATCCACTTTTGGATCAATGAAAAGGACGTTTAAATACATATCATTCGTTTTGGTTCTAGGGTTAATGAGTTTTACTCAATTTCCCGATAACCTAACTGCATTGCAACCTAAGTTCGCTCCAGACTCGGTAGTCCACAGAAACAAACTGGATGATTTTGGAAAGAAATGGGGGAACTGGCAGTTCTATTCTCGGAATGGTGTGCTTATTCTTGAAATAAGCTATAAAAACAACCAAAGAAGTGGTGAATTTGTAAGGTATAATGGAATCACTGGAAAACGTTTGGAAAAAGGAGCTTACCTAAACGATTTAAAAAATGGTTCTTTCACAAAATGGTACAACAGCGGAACCAAAAGAGTTGAAGGATCATATAGAAAAGGATTAAAAAACGGAATTTGGAATTATTACTTTAAAAACTATCCAGGGATGGTGAGGTTAACTGGAAATTTCAAAGACGGTAAAAAACATGGAAAATGGGTTTTCTATGATAAAAATGAAACCATCAGATCGATCATTAAATATGATCAAGGTGTTATCATAGAATCAAGCCAAGTAAAAAACTAAGCAACAAACAGCAGTAATATGGAAGCATACATTGTAGCAGGATATAGATCAGCAGTTGGAAAATCTAAAAAGGGAGGATTCAGATTCTTTCGTCCAGATGATTTAGGAGCCCAAGTAGTAAAGGCAGTTATGAACGACTTGCCAAATCTTGACCCTAATCGTATCGACGATGTGATTTGTGGTAACGCTACTCCGGAAGCCGAGCAAGGTTTAAACATCGGTAGAATGATTTCGTTAATGGGACTAGATACTGTTAAAGTTCCAGGGATGACTGTTAACAGATATTGTTCTTCTGGTTTGGAAACAATCGCTATTGCTTCCGCCAAGATTAAAGCTGGAATGGCTGATTGTATTATTGCTGGAGGAGTTGAATGTATGTCTCCTATCCCCTTTGGTGGATGGAAAATCATTCCAAACTATAATGTTGCTAAAGATAACCCAGATTGGTATTGGGGAATGGGATTAACTGCTGAAGAGGTTGCCAATGTTTATAAAGTTTCACGTGAAGAGCAAGATGAGTTCTCATACAACTCTCACATGAAAGCTTTAAACGCTTTGGATAATGGAATTTTCAAAGATGATATAACACCTGTTACAGTAAAAGAAGTTTATTTAGATAAAAACGAAAAAAGACAAGAACGCGAGTTTGTTGTTGATACGGATGAAGGTCCGAGAAGAGGAACAACAAAAGAAGCGCTTGCTAAGTTACGTCCAGTTTTCGCAGCTGGCGGATCAGTTACTGCAGGTAACTCATCTCAAACATCAGATGGAGCTGCTTTCGTAATGGTAATGAGTGAAAAGATGGTGAAAGAATTAAACATTGAGCCAATCGCTCGTTTAGTTTCTTACCATGTAGCTGCTTTAGAACCAAGAGTTATGGGAGTTGGACCAATTTACGCTATCCCAGGAGCTTTGGAAAAAGCAGGAATGAAATTAGATCAAATTGAACAAATAGAATTAAATGAAGCTTTTGCTTCTCAGTCTGTAGCGGTTGTGCGTGACTTAGGAATTAATCCTGATATCGTAAATGTGAATGGAGGAGCTATTGCTTTAGGGCACCCACTTGGATGTACAGGAGCCAAACTTTCGGTTCAACTTTTCAATGAAATGAAAAGAAGAAACCAAAAATACGGAATGGTTACAATGTGTGTTGGTACCGGACAAGGTGCTGCAGGAATTTTTGAAATGTTGTAATCAATCCAAAATTCACGGAGCTATTAATACTTAAAAAAATTAGTTATGTCAGACGAAAAAAAATCAATCAAAGGAGGTGAATTCCTCATTAAAGAAGCAGATGCTAAAGATATTTTTATTGCAGAAAACTGGGCAGAAGAAGAAAAAATGATGCGTGATACGTGTTATGATTTCTTGGAAGCTGAGATTTATCCTGATTTAGACCGTATTGACAGTATGGAAGAAGGTTTAATGCCTTCTAAATTAGATAAAGCCGGAGAGCTCGGTTTACTTGGAATTTCGATCCCAGAGCAGTACGGAGGTTTTGGAAAAGACTTTAATAGCTCGTTATTAATCAACGAAGCTACTGGTTCCGGACACTCATTTGCAGTTGCTTTATCAGCACACACGGGGATTGGAACATTGCCAATTTTATATTACGGTAACGATGACCAAAAAGCGAAATATTTGCCTGATCTAGCCTCAGGAGCGAAAAAAGCTTGTTATTGTTTAACTGAGCCTGGTTCTGGTTCTGATGCGAATTCTGGAAAGACTAAAGCAATATTGTCTGAGGATGGTTCTCATTATGTAATTAACGGACAAAAAATGTGGATCACCAATGGTGGTTTTGCCGATATTTTTGTTGTGTTCGCAAAAGTTGGAGATGATGCAAATTTAAGTGCTTTTATCGTGGAAAAAGACTTCGGAGGAATTAGTCTAAACCCTGAAGAGCATAAGATGGGGATTAAAGGGTCTTCTACTCGCCAGGTGTTTTTCAATGATGTTAAAGTTCCCGCCGAAAACTTCTTAGGGGAAAGAGAAGGTGGGTTTAAAATCGCCTTAAACATCCTTAACATTGGTCGAATAAAACTAGCGGCTGCTGCACTAGGAGCAATGAAAAGAGTAAGTAGTCAATCTATTAACTACACTAATGAAAGAGAGCAATTTGGAAGAGCAATCTCTAAATACGGAGCTATACGCCACAAATTAGCTGAACAAGCCATTAAAACATATGCTGTTGAAGCCGCTCTTTACAGAACAGGTTTAAATATCGATCAAGCCACTGATGAATATTTAGCTGGTGGTATGGATGAAGCTAAAGCTAAACTAAAAGGAGTTGAGGAATTTGCCGCTGAAGCAGCAATTCTGAAAGTATTTGGATCTGAATGCCTAGATTACGTTGTTGATGAGGGTGTCCAAGTATATGGAGGAATGGGATATTCTGCAGATGCTCCAATGGATAGATCATATAGAGACTCAAGAATCAATAGAATCTTCGAAGGAACAAACGAAATTAACAGAATGTTAATTGTAGATATGTTACTAAAGAGAGCTATGAAAGGAAAGTTAAATCTACTAGGGCCAGCGCAAGCGGTTCAAAAAGAGTTAATGAGTATTCCTGATTTTAGTGATCAAGATGATAGCTTACTAGCTGCCGAAGGACGTTATTTAGCGAATTTCAAAAAAGCTATTTTAATGACTGCTGGAGCAGCTGTTCAAAAACTAATGACAACGTTAAGCAAAGAACAGGAAATCTTAATGAACATCTCGGACATGATCATCCAAACTTATGTTGCAGAATCGATGTTATTGAGAGTTAAAAAGGTGGTTGAAGCTCAAGGTGAAGAAGCTGCTAAACACAAAATTGCAGCCGTTCAAACATTCATTTACGATGCAGCCGATAAGATTAATAAAGCTGGTAAAGATGCCATTAACTCATTCGCTGAAGGCGATGAACAAAGAATGATGTTATTAGGAATTAAACGATTTACTAAAGTAGCGCCTTTCAATACAAAGGAAGCAAGACAAAGTATTGCAGAGTACTTGATAACTGAAAATAAATATGCTTTTTAGCATAATCCATAGAAAGAGAGGAAAGGGAGCCAATTGGCTCCTTTTTTTTTGGACGCAGGGTTCGGAAAGAAGAACCAAACATCACAATTATTGGAACTCAAAACAATTATCTAGTAACTTTACAGCATGGGAAATGATTGGAAAGAAAGACTAGGAACTGTATACTCTACAAATCCAGACTTTAACTATAAACATGGTGATGATGAGGAACAAGAAACTCTTCCTCCAAATGAACAAAAGCTTTACGTTAGTTTAGATCGCAAGAATAGAAAAGGTAAAGCAGTTTCCTTGGTTGAAGGTTTTGTGGGAACAGAGGCCGATTTAAAAGACTTAGGAAAACTGCTTAAATCTAAATGTGGTGTTGGTGGGTCAGTAAAAGAAGGAGAAATCCTTATCCAAGGTGATTTTAGAGATAAGATTGTTCAACTATTACAATCCGAAGGTTATCAAGTAAAAAGAAAAGGAGGATAATTATGAACCTATCTACACATTTAGGAAGATTAAGAATAGCAGCTCTTATAGAGGGAATAACTTGTATTGCCCTTTACCTAATTGCAATGCCCTTAAAATATGGTGCTGGGATTGAAACTGCAGTTAAAGTTCCCGGTATGATTCATGGCGTTTTCTTTATAGCTTACCTTATTGCCTTACTTCCCGTTTACAATGAACAAAAATGGGATTTCAAAAAATTATTCATTTGCGGTATAGCTTCCGTAGTTCCATTTATGACATTTTGGGTTGACAGAAAATATTTTGTTTAGATATCATATTTCATTTTTAGTTAGTTACATTTACGCAAAACAACACTAACTGAAATGAAGACAAAACTTACAATTTTAAACCTTTTCCTAACCCTATTCATTTTTGCCCAGAAAAATAAATATGATGTTTTTCAAGCTGAGTACTATAAACTTCCAAAAGTTCCAGTAGTTGGAATGAAAGGTGGCGAAAATGTATCAATTAACACTACTCTTGAATTTGGAAAAACTCCTAAATATCAAAAGGAAATTGATGGAATTAATTTAGGATACAATAAGAAAGTTAAAAGTTCGGATATCACTTTCAACTTAACTTTCAAAGAACCTGTTGCGGACATTAAAAAAGAAGATGGGCAAGACAAAACAGAGTATTATAGATACAATTACTCAACAAAGTGTTTTGTAGAAGTCCAAAAAGGAGGGAAAATAGTTGACACAACTACTTTTATTATACCAGGGAAATCTATTAGAACAATCTCTGCAGCTCCAATAGCCATTGTAGACAAGTATGCTAAATCCCCAGTATTTAAAGTTAAAATAAGTGCTGCCAAAAAGAATTCACTGAAAGAGGCATTAGAAAAAGTAAGTAGTGAACTTACAACAAGATATGCATATAAACCTTCAACAGTATTATTAACCTATAATGAATATGAAAAAGGAGCACAAGGAAGAGATATTGACGTAACTAACCTTAATACTCTTTACAACAATTACAAAGTTGCTGTTGCTAACTATAAATCAAATCCAGAAGAATCAAGAGCGAAACTTGAAGAAGTTCTTAAAGAAGTGGATGGTTTAATAGAAACTAAAACTTCCGAAGGAAAATATTTTTACAACGTTCAAGAGATTCATTACATGGAGGTTTTAAAACTTGAAATATTAGCACTTCAGTATAAGTTTGACGCTGTTAAAAAACAAAAAGAAAATCTTGAAGCAATGTACATTAAAGGTTCACAACAAAAAAGAATTTACTCTTTTGCGGAGGACCTTGAAAAAAATTACAACAACGCTAAAAAAAGTGGACTAGAGTTTAAATACTAAATCCATTAAATATTTTAATGGCCCCTACTAATCAGTAGGGGCTTTTTTGTGAAACCCTTCCCGCCCTATCACGTTTCCACAATATGGAACTTTCCGGCAGGCAAAACAAACTACAACAGCAAATGCTATCGCCCTTTAAATTTGGGCTATTTAAAATATTTAAACTTCCATTAGCCTTTGTTGCAGGAATAAAGTTAATAGAGCTTACTCCCTACTCTGCCATTGCATCAGTTAAGTACAAATACCTTAACACCAATCCATTCAAATCCATGTATTTTGCTGTTTTAGCTATGACAGCCGAACTAAGCACTGGAGCATTAGCCTTATTTTCAATTGCTAAATACAAAGAATCAATTGCTGTTTTAGTAGTTGAATCAAAAGGCAAATTTCATAAAAAAGCTGTTGGACGAATTCGGTTTATTTGTGAAGATGGAGATGCATTCCAAAAAGGTTTGGAATGCTGTATAAACAACAAAGAATCAGTTCAAGTAACCGCTTCGTCAAAGGGGTACAATCAGGATAATGAGCTTGTTTGCGAATATGAGTTTACCTGGAGTTTTAAGGTGAGAGATTGAAATTATTTGGTCAAACGCACAGCCCTTCGACTCCGCTCAGGGTGACATCTCGCGCGTTAGGTCATCCTGAGCGGAGTCGAAGGGCTGCGTGCAGTAATTAGAGTAATTAGCATAAGTGATCACTTTTTAACAATTCTAAAAACCTCCTCCCCTACATTTAAAAAGTAAAAACCACTCGGCAAATCAATCAAGTTAAATGTTTGAGCATTCGTTACAGCTACAGTTCTTCCTGTTAAATCAATGATTTGTTTTCCTCCTCGAAATGGGACATTTAATATATCTGATGTAGGGTTAGGCCAAATTTTTTCCTTAAAATTAATTTCATCTGAACCTACCGAACAAGACTTAGGATACTCTGAAAAGAAATCCCACATTAAATCATTTGCATTGATTTGTGTACTTACATCATCTCCAAGGGTCTTTGTACCTCCTGGCCAAGAATGACCGCCGTCAGAGGTATAATAAAACCTTAACTTATTACCGCAATCACATTCTTCATCAATTCTCATCTCATAAGTTGGGCTTACCCAAAAGTCATTCAAGGAACAATTCCCTTTTACTGCCCAAACATCAGCTACAGAATCTAAAGGTGGATTATGATGAGTTGATAAACCATCCCCAACACCTCCAGTGTATGGAATATTATCATCCAATAAAGATTGGAAATGCGCAATTGGAACCATTTTAGTAGACGGACAATCATCCAAAGCCATCGAACAAGCAACTGGTGCAATCGCCGCAAATAAATCGGGATTTTCGCAAGCAATTCGATAGCACAAAAAACCACCATTACTCATTCCTGTTCCATAAACTTTATCATCAGCGATTGAATAATTCTTTTTTAAAGTATCAACTAATTCCTCTACAAATCCAACATCATCTACATTATTATTCATTGCCTCCCCACAACAATGTCCAGCATTCCATGTTCTAATATTTAAAGCCCCAAACGAGACTCCATCTGGATAAACTACTATGAATCCTTCAGCGTCAGCCTTAATACTTAAAAGAGATTGATTCTCTAGTTGACTACCTTTTCCCAATCCCCCATGAAAAGCCAATACTAATGGATATTCATTTGCGGGATCATATCCAGTTGGTAAATGAACCAGGTAAGGACGGTCGTAACCATCATGCATAAAACTATATTCTTGAGCAGTTAATTGAACTGTCAACAGACTGATAAAAAAGGCTAATAGATTTTTCACAGCAGCAATATACAACCTTTTAAAATCTGCTTTTAACAAACCTTCACTTTTATAAACATTTTTTGCAGCGAAGTCCCTCCCCTTAATCGTTAAGTTTACAATAAATCAAATTGAAATCATGGAAAAATCAGATTTAGTTCTAGCGTATACCAACCATTTATTAGAAGAAGGAAAAAGACCATTAAACGTTTACAAATTTTGTAAGTCCGTTAATATAGAAGAATCGGAATTTTACCAATTCTTTGGATCATTCGAAGCTATCGAAAAATCGGTTTTCAAACACTTTTTCGATGAAACTCTTAAAGTGCTTCACGCTAATGAAGGGTATGAAGATTTTAATGCTAAAGACAAGCTTTTATCGTTTTACTATACCTACGTAGAAAATTTAACCGCAAACAGAAGCTTAATCCTCTACTTATTGGATAACAAAAACCCAATAAAAGGTTTAGCTAATATTCACGGAATCAAAAAAGATTTCAGCGAATTCGTTGAAGGACTAAACTTAAAGCAGCCAGAAGTTCCAATTGAACAATTAAAACAATTTCAAGACAAAGGAACAAGCGAAGTTTTATGGGGACAGTTTTTGACCATCATTAAATATTGGTTAAAAGATGGGTCTCCAGCTTTTGAAAAAACGGATGCATTCATTGAAAAATCAACCTCTGTAGGATTTGATTTAATGAACTTCTCTCAACTGGAAAGTGTAATCTATTTTGGAAAATTCTTACTAAAAGACACCTTTAAAATGAACTGATATGAAAAGCATCGACAGTATTCCTACTTCAAAACTTCAGCGAGCTTCAAACATCATTAAAACTGGTGCGAAGGTTGGTGGTAATTACGTTAAGTATTATGCCAACAGAGTAACCAAAACCAAAGATGAAGCTAATCAAATATTAAATGAAGATAACGCTGAAGACATCTATGATGGTTTGAAGAATTTAAAAGGAAGCGCGCTTAAAGTTGCTCAAATGATGAGCATGGACAAAAGCGTTTTACCTAAGGAATACGTTGAGAAATTTTCGTTATCCCAATTTTCGGTCCCTGCCCTATCCGCGCCTTTAATAGCTAAGACAGTTAAGAAGAACTTAGGGAAATATCCAAACGAGATATTCGACACTTTCAGTCCGGATGCAATTCATGCAGCGAGTATTGGTCAGGTTCATCAAGCTACAAAAGACGGTAAAAAACTAGCTGTAAAAATTCAATATCCTGGAGTAGCCGATAGTATTTCTAGCGATTTAGCGCTTGTAAAACCATTCGCGCTAAAACTATTAAACATATCCAGCAAAGATGCGGACGTTTACTTCCAAGAGGTAAAGAATAAACTCATGGAAGAGACTGATTACACAAACGAACTGCAACAAGGTGAAGCTATAGCCAAGGCTTGTAAGCCTCTCGAAAATGTAATCTTTCCCCAATACTATCCTGAACTTTCTTCAGGCAAAGTAATTACCATGGAATGGATGGAAGGTGAACACCTTTCAGAATTTTATAATAGAATGGCAGGAACTCCTCAAGCTAAAAAGGTTTCTCAAGCGTTATGGGATTTCTATATGTTTCAACTCCACCAACTAAAGCAATTTCATGCAGATCCTCATCCAGGAAACTTCCTAGTTGATAAGGATTTTAATCTGATTGCTTTAGATTTTGGATGTTTGAAATCCATTCCTGATGATTTTTACAATCCATATTTTGAATTAGTAGACGAAAAAAACCGAAACGACAAGGAGAAATTCCGCTCTATTTTAATGCAATTAGAAGTTTTGTACGAAAACGACACTCCAGAAGAAATTGCTTTTGTTGAAGGATTGTTCCATGAGTTATTATCCGTTTTCACAAAACCATTTCAGAGCGAAACATTTGATTTTTCAGACGAGTCCTTTTTCCAAGAAATCATTCAACTAGGAGAACGTTTATCTAAAGACAAAGACCTAAGAGATCAAAACGGCGGACGAGGTTCTAAGCATTTCATATACATGAATAGAACCTTCTTTGGACTTTATAATTTAATGTTTGATTTAAAGAGTAAGGACATTCAAATTCAAAACTACTCTCCGAATGCCTGATTCCAAATTATCTATTCGACCGGTTATAGAAACAATCGACAAATCAAAGGACTCGTCAACTGAAGAAACCTTTCAAAATCAAACGCTTCGTACTATTCTCAAATTGCAACACGAATTACTAAAAGCGTTCTTTTCGGAATACGTCAAACAAAGGAAGACCGATTGGTCTAGATTATCTATTTTAAAGAAAGAAACTTTTATTACTGCTGCATTTTCAAGTGATAGTAAATTCAAAACCTCCGTAATTCATTTGGTTATTGGGCATTTCACCGAAGAAGAGTTTGTAGAATACTCTGGCGCTTCAAAGGAATTTAATAAACGTATTCTTCAAATGGCTAAACAAAGAATTTCGGGTGAGTTTATTTAAATCTCACAAAGAGTCTTTAGAGTTTAAAGAGGAATTACTCTTAATAATCTTAAGACTCTGAGTGAGAATAAAAAATCAATTCTTAAAGGTATCTCTTAGGCGTATTGTAAAACATCAACTTAGCCAAGCTATCTTCAATATCCTCCCACGAGTTAGCATCCTCCCATTTAAGAAGCGCCATACCAGCTGTAGGAACATTATCAATCTTTGCACGGGAAAGGTGATTGACAATCTCAGTGATAGCCGGATTATGCCCTACAATTTGAATATAATCGGCGTTAGTTTTTAAGGCAGTAATAAAGGAAATTAGTGAACGATAATCAAAAGTATACAACTCTTTAAAAGTGTGCATTTTTACTTTATCCAACTTCAAATGCTTCGCTGTTTCCTGCGCTCTTTTGGCTGAGCTAACGTAAACCTCATCTACTTTATTAAATTCATCTTTCATCTCTTTGCCAAGGATTTTTGCACTAGATAAACCACGATCATTTAAAGGCCGATCATGATCGCTTAAGCCAGCAGAAGCCCAACTTGATTTCGCATGACGAGTAAATAAGATTTTTTTCATATCCCTAATATAAAAAACGCCCTCCAAAAGAAGGGCGCCCGCAAGTATAAGTAAGGTATAACCTTATCTTAACAACTGGACGTATCCATTGTATCTTCTTATCTTATTAGTGTTGTCTTCGAATTCCCAAATCCAATAGTATACACCAGCAGAACATTCCTCCTCTCTTAAGTTTAGCCCCTTCCACTCTGGCAATGAAAGTTCATCATGAGAGGAATACATTTCTATCCCCCATCTATTATAAACAACTAAATCTCCCGTTACAACTTGCTCAGGTTCAATATCACCAATTGGCGTCCAAGGACTAGTTTCCGTAGTAACGTTAGGGAATAATGGATCTGGTGGTACACACTCACCAAAAATCTTCATAGTATCCATTCCTTCACATCCATACTCATCGGTAAATGCAGCCCAGTATACAATAGTATCAGTTGCTATAATTGAGTCTATATCATTATCTCCTGTACTCCATGTAATTATTCCATCTTGGTCGGAAACAAATGTACCTGTTATAGTAATTTGATCTCCTGACGCAGGACACATAGATGAATCTGCTGGCAAGGTAACAATTGGTTTAGGATCTGGACTTTGATCCGCAGTTGCAGTATCAATAGCCGAACAACCTGTTGACGGATCCGTTACAGTAACCTCGTAATCACCTCCACTGTACACATAAAAGCTTTCAGTTGTAACACCTCCAGGAGACCAACTATATTCCAAACCAGGAGCGCCAGCACTAATTAAAACTGAGTCTTCCTGACAGAATCTAACATCTGTGGCTGAAACAACTGGCAATGCAGTTACTTCAATTAAAATATCATCTGATTCCGAACAACCAGTAGATGGATCAGTTACTGTAACAGAGTATGTCCCACTAGAACCAACTGTAATCTCATCTGTAATTTCGCCTCCAGGCGTCCACGCATAATCTAAACCAGAATCAGTTGAAGTAGCTGTTAAATCAACAGTTTCTCCATCACATAATCCAGTAGTTGAAGATGTGATTTCAATATTTGGATTACTATCTGCCACCACAACACCTGTCGTTGTTGTATCTCTACAAGTCATTGGATCAGCAATAAACTCAATAACTACTATATATGTTCCTGCTACATCAGTTGTATAAGTACTATCAGAATCATCTGTATGAACCAAGTTAGAAGGATCAATAGATCCTAAATACCAATTATAAGTATAATCAGTTGTGCTCATCCCAAACGAATTTGCAGTTAAAGTAACATCATCACCAGGACAAAAAGTAAAGTCAGCCGCATTAATCAACGAGTTCTTTGGCGTGTCACACTCTAAGTGACAAATTGAAAACTCCGACGTATTTACAGAACCAGCAGCCCCTGCTTCAGTTGCAATCACAGTAACATTATCTTTATCAACCAAACTTCCGCCAGCAACAAAATCGTATTCCCAGAAAAACAAACCATTTGGAGAAACAGAAGATGCTGCTGTTACTTCAGCAACTCTAGTTAAACCCTGATTAGCATCATCATCACAAGCCAGCGGACAAATATTATCTGGTGCATAAATATCTACAATAGCGCTGGCTGATGGAGCGTAACCAGAAATATAACTTGCTCTAGTTTCATTACCACTAACAAAAACACCTTTTGGAGAACCACTGTTACCGTAATCATCGTTTCCGTCATCTTCTAAAGAAATACCTCCAGAAGCATTACAAGAAAATGAGTTAAAACGTAACATATTGTTATTAGCAGATGAACCTGAAACTAATATCCCTAAATCATTTCCTGTTATAGCATTTCCTTTACCTGTATTTCCAATCACATTTCCTGTAGCAGTACCTTCTATCTGAATTCCATGTCCATTGTTATCAGCGATAACATTATTTGAAACCTCGGTATTAGAAGCACCATATAGCCAAATACCAACCCCTCTTTCTGATCCGACTACAGCAGAATTCTGAGAGTTACCAATTATATTTCCATCAGCAGAATCATCTCCTCCAATTGTCACATTACTTCCTCCTTCAATCGAAATTCCATAATCATGATTTCCACCCGGTGAGTTATCTCTATGAACTCCAACATAATTAGCTGTAATATCCACGTTATTTCCAGATCCTGTTCTTAAGGCAATACCTCCACCTCCGGCATTCCCATCCCAATCACTATGCGGTGTTAATCCATCGAAATCATAAAAACCATTATAACAAGAAACATTATTTGTAATATCTACATTTATAGAGTTTGTATATAATGTTATTCCATCAAAAGCATTTCCTGCATTTGTTCCAGAAGCATCCGTTCCAACATAGTTATTTTGAATAGTTCCTGATGTTACCGATTCTAACCTGATTCCCGAAACTGCCTCCGGCATAAAGTAAGAACCATGAGAAGAACCTGCCCCATTGTTAACAATCAAATTATCTTCGATTAACGCTCCATTCCCTGAGTGAACAAAAATACCATTCCACCCATTACCTAGCTCTGTTCCCGACTCATCTCTACCGATAATATTATCTCTTATAACAGTATTCGTAGCAAATGCACTATTGATCATAATACCGTTTGCATCGTTGTCGTAAATAATGTTATCATAGATTTCAGTATCTGGACCGTTAGAAAAAATAGCCCCTTGGTCATACAAAGGCTTACCAGACCCCATGTAGAAATTAGTATTGTTACCATAGACTACGTTCCTTCTAATGATATTTCCAGATCCAGTCCCTAAAGAGTTATCAACTGCAATTCCAGATCTTGCATTATCATAAGAAATACAATCTTCAACTGTATTGTCCCCACACAACATTCCAAAACCGTTATGATTACCGTTCCTTGCAATACAATCAGCAAAAAGGTTATTTCCAGTACCTCTGGCAATAAAAGCTACATCATTAATACCATCTGCCACACAATTAGTTACCGTGTGTGAACCGCCAACTTCAATAGAAACAGCATGTTGTTGTGAAGCGGTAAATAAACATCTGTTAACCGTACTTCCATTTCCTCCTCTAATCCAAACACCGTTTTGCCCTCCACCAGTTACTGCAAAAGAACAACTATCAACCGTATTGTTGTCCCCCGTAATCTCAATCGAGCTATTAGTTGTAGTGAAATTTAATCCATAAAACTCTACATCAGTTGCAGCTACATCTAAGCTGAAATTAATCGTTGTTGAAGCTCCGTCAATAGTAGAAAAACCATCAACAAAAACATCTCCAGCTCCAACTGCAAATTCTAAAGGATCTCTATCTGAACTTACAACCCCACCTGGAACAGCAAATTGAATTGTATCTCTTCCTGGATTGGCTGCAGCATCTGCTATGGCTCTTTGAAAAGAACCGTCCTCACCAGTTGCTGGCCACCAAACATTTCCATTTGGATTCGTAACAGTGAATATATCTGCTTTTGAGAGAAAAGTTGATAAAACGGCAACGCCGAATATTAGTAGTGCTTTAAGTTTCATTTCGGTTAAGGTTTAAAGCCAAAATCAAACAATCGAAAGAGAGCAAACTATTAACCCCATTTGCAAAACAACCCTTTTGTCTGAAAATAACTTAGTAACTAATCCAATTTATGCAATAAGCTTGTGCTAAAGGAACAAAGGCCCTATAAAAAACACACATCTTAAACAGAAGTAAAAAAAAATAAATAATTGTTTTTCAAACACTTAATAAAACACAAAACACCTCTCCAAAATCAACAATAGTGTTTTACCTCAATAAAGCTTAATTTTGTCTTCAAACATTATTTCGATGGGACAATTAGACTGGAAAACAGAAAAGGAATACGAAGAAATTACGTTTAAAACTTGTAATGGAGTTGCTAGAATTGCTTTTAACCGACCTGAGGTTAGAAACGCATTTACTCCTAAAACAGTTGACGAACTATGGGAAGCGTTAATAATCTGTCATGAAAGTCAAGAAATCGGTGTTGTTTTAATCACTGGTGAAGGTCCATCCCCAAAAGATGGTGGTTGGGCATTTTGTTCAGGAGGAGATCAAAATGTAAGATCTAACACTGGTTACAAAGGATCAAACGGAGTTAACCGATTTAACATATTAGACGTTCAGCGTCAAATTCGCTTCATGAACAAAGTTGTTATCGCTTTAGTTCCTGGTTGGTGTGTTGGTGGCGGACATAGTTTACATGTTGTTTGCGACATGACGATTGCTTCAAAAGAACATGCTGTTTTTAAACAAACCGATGCTGATGTAGCTAGTTTCGATGGAGGTTTTGGATCTGCTTATTTAGCTAGACAAGTTGGACAAAAAAGAGCCCGCGAAATATTCTTTTTAGGAGCTAATTACACTGCTCAAGAAGCCTATGAAATGGGGATGGTAAACAAAGTTGTTCCACACGATGAATTAGAGCAAGTTGGTTACGAATGGGCACAAGAAATCATGACCAAAAGTCCAACGGCTATTAAAATGCTTAAATTTGGATTCAACCTAATCGACGACGGTTTAGTTGGTCAGCAAGTATACGCTGGCGAAGCAACTCGATTAGCATACGGAACTGAGGAAGCTGTTGAAGGTAGAAATGCTTTCCTGGAAAAGAGAGAAAGAGACTTCTCTAAGTTCCCTAAATTCCCTTGATATTGACCGTGTATCTCGCTTCTTAGACAAAACTCTTCTCAATCAGGTTATCTGATTTAAATGATTTTAATCTGTAATTGAAAAGATAATTGCTATATCTATAACAGGCGTTTGGGCGCAAATCTAAAGCCGCTTATACTTCTTGAAAGTTTCTATTAAAAAATCTTCCAACCCATTTGCCTTCATATCCTGTATAGCGGCAAGTTGTCTTCCTAACTTACCTTTGGGGAACCCTTTCTGCTTGAACCATGTTAGATAAAATTCAGGTAGATAAACCAATGGTTTATCAGCGTATTTGCCGAATGGCATTTTCGCGTTTAGGATCTCAATTAAATCCTTTTTAAACTGTTCATCTTCAAACTTCATTTGGAAAACTACCAGAGGTTATTTCAAAAGTACCATTTTATAATAAATGCTACCATTAATTTTACCAAGCCTATAATTATGATATGAAACTCACTTACAACTTAACCCTATTGTTTTGTGCCCTGGCATGCCTAGCGAATGCACAAAAAGACTTATCCATTAATTTTTATTTTGTTGAACCTTACAGTTGTAATGATCTTTTAACAACAAGAGCAACTATAAGAAATATTGGCACGGAAACTATCCCAAATTTTACAATGAATGTAGAGAATGAGGATGGAGAACTTTTTTCCAAAAATCTGACGACACCTCTTTTACCTGGTGAGGTTAGAATTGAAACATTGGATATTGTTCCCAACAAAATGTTTACAAGCCGATACAACCTCTCAATTGAAGTTGAAGGAGATGTTGATTTAAGTAATAATGTCTTCTCTGAAGTTTGGTCTAAAAATTTAACTGGTAGAAACTTAAGGTTAAGGATCCAACAAGAGGCTTACAACAATCCTAGATTTGAAATTAACCTGCAATCAGGGGAGAATTTAATCACTTCTGAATTTTGGATGTTCCAATCCGATGGCGAATACAAGTATGTTGACCTTTGTGTTCCAGAAGATACTTGCATAGATTTTAGCATTTTCACTCCTTTTAAATCTGATTGGTGCTCAGAACTTTTTAAAGCTAATTACAGCCTTAATTCGGACCCAAGTCATATTTACAACCCTGGCGATACTGTTTACTCTATTGTTTACATAGGAGCCTTCTTTACTGGTCCGATTTTATACACAGTAAACAACTCTTATTCTGTTTCCCAAATCCAATCTGGACCTATTGAATTTACAGGCCTAACATGTGATAAGCCTGCAGACCAAGAAGCACGTGTTTCTCTAATAGATCTATACGACAATAGCGAAATATTAGGTTTTGATTATGAACCAAGTAGATCTAATTATTCTGGTGATTTTTGTTTAGAGAGACTCCCAAGTTCAAGTAGTGAAATCTCAGAAAATCAAGCAACTATTATTTTCCCCAACCCTAGTAATGGAATATTTAAAATTCAATCAGACTCCCCAATTACAAATCTTGAGATTATAGACCAGTTTGGCAGGTTAGTTAGTGAGTATTATTCACTTTCAAACGATCAAATAGATTTATCAAATCAAGCTGCTGGCACTTATTTTATTAGCTATAATTCTAATGGGATTAGACATACTCAAAAAATAGTTTTAAAATAACTCTTTTACCAAAATCAAAACCTATTTCCAGAATTTATTTAACCAAAAACTTAGATGTATATTTTGACTTACCTGAACTACCTTGAACTATATAAAACCCAGGACTAATATCGCTACCAATATGCCATTCATAACTCGAAGTATTTGGCTTGTTGAAACGGTGAATTGTTTTACCCATTAAATCAATGATTTTTAATGAATTGAACTCTTTCTCGCTTATTACCTTTAGAACGTTATCAACCAAATAAACATTTAAGCCTTTTTGATCAAAATCGACTATTGAAGTAGTCGATTGAAAGAATATTTCAAAGCGATCATCATGTGTACCTTTTTTACTTTCGAAAGAATAATCTGATTGGTTAAGATCGATTATTGAACCATTGGCTTTATCTCGTATTAAGGGTTTCAATCTATTATCTTCCCAATCAAATTGTCTTTTTGTAAGTGTATACATTTCATTTTTGGGTGCATAAAATGAAAGACTAATGGTTTCCTCTGAGTAATAATCGGTACTCAAACTCTTAATAGCGTAAGTATAGTTTTCATCTTTTACATATAAAAGTGGTGAGGTATAACTTGTTGTTTCCATTTTAAAAGCATCCAAATCTTTATTGTAACCATTGACGTTATTTTCACTTAGATATATTGCTGCTTCATCAATATCATTACCCATTTTGATGGCAAACTTAAACACCTCTCTTTCAGCTTTTTTGTAAAAACGAGTAATATCAGTTGAATCCAAGAACCTTTGACTGTTTCTAAATTTAAGTGTGTCTGTTTCACTATCCGTTCTGACAAAAAAGCCCTGAAAAGGCGCAATACTTTTACTACCATTGTTGGTCGCCACTCCATTTATATAAACTGCGTATTTATTATAATTTTGATTCCACATATAAAGGCCGTCATGAAATAACTCAGACCTTTCTATTGAATCCCAATTGATAGCAGAAGGGTAAGGATTTCCAACCAAATTCCATCCATCTGGTGGACACATCGGATGGTCGGCAGGATCTTCACCGGAATAGGTATACGAAAGAGGTATATCAATTGGGCCATTATTAGGCTGCCCTACAATATCTATCTCGGTATTTGCTGAAATATAAGTTGCAAACCCATATCCAGGCTGCATAGGATGCTCTAAACCTTCTGGTACCACCCATCCATCTGTGTTGTGTGTTGAAGGATTAGTTTCATCGTAAATGTAAATATTAGGGAATGGACTTGACGTTAAATCACCACCAAGACTTAATAAGGTGAAATCATCATTAATATCAGCAAGTGTTGCATTGCCAACAGGGGAAGCTAAATAATGATATCCTGTTTTGTTGGGTATTTTTCTAACAAATCTTATGTCACCGTTTACGGTACCTTGGTCCTGTAAAATCATTCCAGATGTTTCAACGCTCGAATAAATAGTTAAAGAATAACCATTCAAGTCTAAAGTTCCATTAGTTAACAGTAAAGACCCTGAAAATGTTAAATCCTGTTGAAGCTTAACTCCTTCTACTGACAAATTATTGATTTCCAGCTTTTTAATATCACCTATGGTTGGTGTTTGTTCAATAGAACCGTTTAAAGTAACGTGTCCGTTTATTGTTCCATAGTTGATTATAGTTCCATTAATCAACAACTTATTACCTGATGAAATTTCTAAAGTACTACCCTCAATAACTTTGAACTGAGAGGCAGCAAGAAGTTCAAAATTTTGATTCAAAGCTACATCTGTCGCAATATGTATACTATGACTATCTGTTGGAAGACAGTTACAATCCCAAGTAAGTGTATCATAAAAGTCACCATTAGCGATACTAGTGATTGATTCTTCAAATGTCCACGTTGAAGTTTCGTTACTTGTTTCTGTTGTTCCTGATATGTCAACTTCAGCAATCACTAATCCCAAATCCTCTTCACTATCGATTTCTGGATCAAAGGTTGAAACTCTGGAGGTGTAGTTATCCGATTCAAACCCACCTCCCCCTATAGTGGATAGCTCTATTTTATTCCAACTAGTTTGATTATCTCCATAAAAATTAATGAATGCATAAGGCTCTCCAGGGTTTTCTCCTGTCATTGGGTTACCATAATAATCTGAACTTAAGTTTGCACTCCCAAACATTGAAGATGTAGTAAACTGAGCAATTAACTGATCATCATTATAAAAAGTAAGAACGTTTGCGGGATCACCGGCAGACCACCACATTCCAAAATAGGAACTATAATTGTCAAGAGTTAAAGTGCTGACCTCTATACCACGAGAGGTTTGTACGGTTGAAAATTTTGATCTTTGCCCAGTACTTTCGTCCATAGCCCCACCGTACCTGTTAGCGTTTAAAACATATATTTGATCGAACGATCCAACACTATCCCAAACTACATTAGTATGCAATCCAGTGGAAAAATCATTAAATGTGAATACATCAACATCGGTTAATGAACTTGATTGCTGACCTGCGTCTTCATAAATGGTAACCAATATACTCTGTGCTTTGCTTTGAAAAAATATTAGGAGAAAAAAAACAGACAAAAGGCTTGTGAGCCTTTTGCTAAAGAGAATATCAGGATACCATTTCTTGTTGTATTTCACGTGGGCCATAAGCTTATCTGTTAAATATGTATTGATTTTCTCACACAAGTTTCAATCATCATTCCTAAAATAAATTATTGGAAACTGAAGTAAATAACAATGTATTTCATCTTAAAGAAAAACTTTTAAAAAGACGCTAACCCCTTGAAATTCAATACTCCCAAAAACATACACCTAAAGCAATGTGGTTTATCATAGGCAATAACGAGTGGGATTAGGGCCCTTTTGCCATTCTTAAAAATGGAATTTCTCTCAAAAAGAGACAATCAAACCTGAAATCATTTTCCAATACAACATATCAACCCTCAACAAAACCAATACTTTTAGCTTGTTAACACAAACCTGACACAAGAAATCATTAACTCAAATTAAGCAAACAAGCGAGCGAACCTTTCATTTAAAACAGTTAAATATTTTTCCTGCATTTCCGTGGAAAGGAAAGATGATTGTATTAAAGATTCAGCTTTACTCTTTTTAGCCAATAGCCTTTTAAAAGCCCCTTCAACTTG
>JAYPYW010000034.1:0-23524 GCA_038154685.1 Flavobacteriales bacterium
AGTCAGATGATCTTAAGAAACCATACCCATCAGGCATAACTTCTAAAACCCCTTCACTATCAACAATTCCATCAAAGTTGTATAATGGCTCAGATGGCTTTCTATCGTTGTTTTCTCTATTGTTTCTATTATCTCTATTATCTCTATTATCTCTTCGTTCTTGACGATTATCTCTGCGATCATTTCTATCTCCTCGGTCGTCTCTTCTTTCTTGACGTTCAGGCTTTTCTTCTTTAGCTTCTTCAGCTACAGGAGCAGGAGTAGGTGTAGTTTCTGCTACAGGTTCTTCAACAGACTCTTCAGTTGATTCATCTGATTTTTTTTCAACTCTTACTCTTTTTCTTTTTTTCTTAGGCTCTGAAGATGAATCAGAATCATCTGATTTAGAGTGTTTGTTTTGCTCGTCAAGGATAGCTTCAATTAAGTCCGACTTTTTCATTTTGTCGGCACCGTCAATTTGTAATACGGTTGCAATTTGTCGCAGATCTGCAACTAGCTTTTTGTTTAAATCCAAAATGCTGTACATAAAATATTCTGTTGATTATTGTAATTCTTCAATATGAAAAAAACTTGGGGAAATTATTCAGTGAGAACTCGCTGAATTGTTTCTGCTACAATGATATGAATAATATCCATTTCGCGTTAGGATTTTTGAACTTTTTTTTCAAAAATTCATTGTTTTTAAAATTCCCCATAAAACTTGGGGGTTTCACAGGAGATTACTAGCGAATTCTGTCTACAGATTTCACTAAATCTTCATCCTTTTTAATCGCGCTTGAAGCTAGGAAAAATAGAATGGTAGAAATTGGTAAAATAAAAGTGGCAAAACCAAAACCTATTTCACCTTCCGCCAATTCTTGAGCATTTGTGTAAGAAATAATTAAGAATACAATTTGAGCCAAAGTTAACAGACCACAAATTTTAGCGAACTTCATTTGTTGTTTTCTGTTTTTAAATAAGAATATCGTTACCAATGCAAAAACTGCAACTGCTAAACCAAGAATTAAAGTCTTCATGTCGCCATGAGTTTTCACACCTTCATTATTGAAAATTCCGGATCCTGTAACTTCATAAGTCCAATCTAATGCCTGGAAAGTGAAATATGTTCCGGTAGCAAATAATACTTGGGTTACAGATCCTATTAGTAGGTATAATGATTGAACTCTTTGAATCATACTTAATTTTATTAAGCCAATGCTTTTTGAATTAATTCCAATATTGGCTGTGGATAGTTTATTTCTAGTACAAATTTATGGGCTTTCTCCGACATTTTACCCCATGTCTTCTGGATAATTTTAATCCATTTTTCCTCTGAATAATCTTTTGTGGAGGCAAAAGGTTGAATATAGTTCTCTAAGAAAACCAAACAAGCAACATCTTCAATTAATTGCGAGTTCTCATCTCGACGTAAATTCTTTTTTGCAATCATGGATTTAACTTCCTCAATAAATGAGGAATCATAGCCAACTTTTGCAAGTACTTCTGCTGCCTTATCCGCTTGATAGGTATATAATCCAATTCTCCATTGGTGATATCCTTTTTTATCCATTGGGTAATCGGACCTTGGTATTTCCCATCTTTTGAAATGCTGACAACGTGCAGCTAATTCCTGAGCCTCTGAATAGTCTGGTTTTAGTATCCCAAGCCATTTAAAACATTGCTCAGAATATGTCAAGGCTTCCTGATTAGGATCTTCCTTCAAAGCGTCATTGATTAGTTGTATCGCTTGATCTTTCATTAAGATAATAGTTTACTAAGTACTATGCATAGCGCTTTTATGTCTTGCTTAGTTGTATACTTAGAAAATGATATTCGAATAGCTGGTTGATCCATTGGTACGCCAATTGCCTTTAAAACATGAGAACCTTTGTTACTACCAGAAGTACAGGCACTTCCGCCACTTATTGCTATACCTGCTAAATCAAGGTTAAATAAAAGCATAGAAACGTCTCGGTTTGTATGAAAGGATATATTAGTAATCGCTGGAGAACTAGTTTCCCAATTTCCATTTAACGAATAGCCTAATTTATATTCATCTAACTGGTGCAATAAATAAGCCTTTAGATCTTTTAGCTTTTCAATATTTACATCCTTATCTTCCTTCGCAATACTAAGAGCCGTTTCTAAACCTAAAATTCCAGCAATATTTTCGGTACCTCCGCGTAAACCGCGCTCCTGACTACCACCTGCTATAAAAGGTGTTATTTCCAACTCTTGTTTAGCATAAAGAAAGCCAACACCTTTCGGTCCATGAAATTTATGAGCGGCACAAGTTATGAAGTCAATTCCTAAATCTTTAACATCAATATCAAAGTAAGCTAAGCTTTGAACAGTATCAGAATGAAACAAAGCATTATTAGATTTACATAAATCTGCAACATGCATTAACGGCAGAATATTACCAATCTCATTATTAACGTGCATTAAACTCACCAAAGTTTTTGGTCCGTTTTGTAGCAAGGAATTTAAATGAGACAAATCAACGTCACCTTTATCATTAACCTTAACGTAATCTATTTTGAAATCAGATTCTAATTTAGATAAAGGGTTAAGCACTGCATAATGCTCGATAGGAGAGGAGATGATCCTTTCTATTCCTAAATCTTTAGCAAATGAAAAAACTGCGTTATCAGCTTCTGTTCCTCCTGAGGTGAAAATGATTTCTCCTGGATCTGCATTAATAACTTTAGAGATATTTTTTCGAGCCATTTCAATTTTAGCTCGAACACTTCTCCCAAAAGAATGGATTGAGGATGGATTACCTACCAGATTTAAATTAGCATCATGCATCACTTCAGCCACTTCTTTGGAGAGTGGAGTAGTAGCCGCATTATCTAAATAAATTTTGTTCATAGTTAATGTTCCATGGTCTATCGACTATGGTCTATGGACTAGGATCTAGGCAATAATTTCTTTAATCTCACCGATAATTTTTTGCGCTAATTCTTCAGCTTTTGATTCGTTAGCACTTTCAGAATATATACGAATGATTGGTTCTGTATTAGACTTTCTTAAATGAACCCATTCTTCAGCAAAATCAATTTTAACTCCGTCAACCGTATTCACGTTTTCATGAGCATATTTTGCTTCCATTTTTTCAAGAATTAAATCAACATCAATTTCAGGCGTTAATTCAATCTTATTCTTGCTGATATGGTAATTTGGATAACTCTTTCTTAACTCTAAAGCAGATTTACCTGTTTTAGCCATATGAGTAAGAATTAATGCAATACCAATTAAGGCATCTCTTCCGTAATGTAAGTCAGGGAAAATAACCCCACCATTTCCTTCACCACCAATTACAGCGTTTTGAGCTTTCATTTGGTTTACAACATTAACTTCACCAACAGCTGCAGGGAAATATTGCCCCCCAGCTTTTTCAGTAACGTCTCTTAAAGCTCTTGTGCTAGACATGTTTGAAACTGTATTTCCTTTTCTTTGAGAAAGGATATAATCAGCTACAGCAACTAAAGTATACTCTTCTCCAAACATACTACCATCTTCACAAACTAAAGCCAGTCTGTCAACATCTGGATCAACAACAACGCCTATGTCGGCTTTATTATCAACTACAGTTTTAGAAATTTCAGTTAAGTTTTCTGGTAGGGGCTCAGGATTGTGAGGGAATTGTCCGTTTGGCTCACAAAATAGCTCATAAACAGTATCAACACCTAAAGCTTTAAGCAATTGTGGTAACACTAATCCACCTGTAGAGTTAACGGCATCTATAGCAACTTTAAATCCAGCGGATTTAATGGCATTAACATCAACAAGTTCATGATTTAAAATCTCTTGAATGTGAATATCAAAGTAATCATCTTTAACAGTGATCGATCCTAAATCATCCACTTCTGAATAATTGAAATCTTCTTTTTCAGCAATATCCAATAAAGCAGCTCCATCTTCACCGGAAATGAATTCTCCTTTTGAGTTTAATAGCTTCAATGCATTCCATTGTTTCGGGTTGTGAGAAGCCGTAAGAATAATACCTCCATCCGCTTTTTCAAGAGGGACTGCAACTTCAACAGTAGGAGTAGTGCTTAATCCTAAATTAATCACATCTATCCCCATTCCCACAAGAGTAGAAATTACCAGGTTTTCAACCATCAAACCACTAATTCTGGCATCTCTACCGACAACGATTTTTAAGGGATTTCCGTATTGTCCTTTTAACCATTCGGCATAGGCGCTAGTAAATTTAACTACATCCAAAGGACTTAAACCTTCACCAGGTTTTCCTCCAATAGTCCCTCTAATCCCCGAAATAGATTTGATTAATGTCATTGAATTGGCTTTTAAGTGCGCGCAAAATAATAAATAAAAGCATTTAAATGATTACTGAAACTGTTAGTAACTTATTTTATTGGGCTAATAGATTGAAATATTGAAGGTTAGGTGGGATATTAATTTTTTAACCAAAAATTGTGAATAATAAAAGGTAACATGCTATTGTTATATCTAATATAAATAAGCAGATTTATACCAAGAGTTAAGCCATGGAATTTTTCGATTCACAAGATGATCATAGAGAAGCAATGAATGCAGTTACGCGTTTTGAATCTATGGTTGCTAATGAGGAACATTACTATTTCGATTGCGAAGAATTTCAAGATATTATAGAATATTATATCCTTAGATCTGAATTTCAGCAGGCCAATTATGTTGTTAATTATTCACTTAACTTGCATCCTTCAAGCACTGAGCTTAAAATTCTAAAAACTCAAGTTTTATTAGGGCTACTTAAATATAAAGAAGCATTAGATTTAGTTGAGGAAGTTGAACTTTTTGAACCAAACAATGTAGATCTACTATTGGTTAAAGGGGCAGTACTTAGCAAGTTGAAAATGAGTGAAAAAGCAATCACTTCTTTTAAAGACGCTTTGCCGCATGCTGAGTTTAAAGATGAAGTTTACCATTTCATTGCTTCCGAGTACCAGAGGAACTTGGAATACGAAGAGGCGATTAAATATTTCAAACTTTGTTTAAGAGATAACCCTGAAAACGAAGGTGCTTTATTCGAAGTAAATATGTGCTTTGAATGTACCACTAACTTTAAACAAGCTATACAGTTTTATAACCAGCTAATTGATAATGCTCCTTATTCCGAGTCGCTTTGGTTCAATTTAGCAGGAATGCACTGTAAATTGGAAGAGTGGAATAAAGCAATTGATTGTTATGATTATGCTATTGCAATCAATCCTCAATTTGCTTCAGCATACTTCAATAAAGCCAATGCCTTAGCTTCAAATGAAGATTATCTGGGAGCTATCGAAGTTTACCAAGAATCATATGAATTTGAAACACCAACTTTTATCACATATGCCTACATGGGCGAGTGTTATGAAAGGTTAAAGATGTATGATAAAGCATTAGAGTTTTACAAGCAATCTATTCGTCAAAACGAAGATTATCCAGAAGCTTGGTTAGGAGTTGCAATTTGCCAGGACGGATTAGGTAAGTCTAACGAAGCTTATGCTTCAATTACTAAGGCTATTGAGCTAGATGATGAAGACCCTGATTTTTGGTATACAGCTTCTGAGATAGAGGAGCGTTTAGGGTATATTGAGGAGAGTATCTCTTCGATGAGAAAAGCGGTAAAACTGGACGAAAAGGATATCACATTATGTTTGGATTACTTAATGTTATTAGATCGCCATTTATCGGCTAACATTGTAACAGATGCATTGAACGAAGCAATTGATAATTTCTCTAGCAATGCTAACTTGATGTACTTTAAAACAGCACATTTGTTAAAGCAAGGGAAATATCAGCAAGCATACCAATGTTTTGAATTGGCGCTCACAATGAATTATAAAGAGCATGAGAAAGTTTTTACTTATTACCCGAATGCTAAAACCAATCAAAACCTATTAGAATTATTAGATTTATATCGTGATTAAATCTTAATTTAGATTTCAAATTAAACTAAATATGAAAGAGGTTTCAGTTGACGAATTAAAAGAAATGATGGATAATGGCGAAGATTTCCAATTAGTGGATGTTCGTGAGCCAAACGAGTTTGAAATTTGTTCATTGGGTGGAGATGAAATCCCAATGAGTCAGATTATGACAAGATATCAAGAGATTTCAAAAGATAAAAAAGTTGTTGTTCACTGTAAAAGTGGGAGAAGATCTGCCAACGTTATTCAAGCCTTAGAGCAAAATTTTGGTTATGATAATCTTTACAACCTTGATGGTGGTATCGTAGAATGGGCTCAAGAAATTGATCCAGAAATGGATCAGTACTAATCAAAGAATTAAACTTAAATTTGAACCGACCCAATTTGGGCCGGTTTTTTTATGATAATAATAAATGGAATTTAGAAAAAGATCACTACTTGGTTACGCTGGAATTTACCTCAGAGGTATAGCTATGGGGGCAGCCGACGTAGTCCCTGGAGTTTCGGGTGGAACAATTGCTTTTATTTCTGGAATATATGAGGAGCTATTAAATACAATTAAAGCTTTTAATTTTGAAAATCTTAAAGCCATTAAGAAAGAAGGTTTATTCGCTTTTTGGAAGAAAGTAAACGGAACTTTTATTCTGGCTTTATTTGCAGGAATAGCATCAAGTATAATTTCTCTTGCTAGCATAATTAGTGGGATTCTTGAAAAGGAGGGACAAACCGGAGAGAAAATCGCCTTATGGAGTTTCTTTTTTGGATTAATTGTCGCTTCTGTTATTTATATCGCAAAACAAGTTAATGGTTGGAAAGCAAAGGAAATTATTGGACTGGTACTAGGTGGCGCAATAGCTTACTATGTTACTATTGCCAATGTTGCCGAAAATAATGATGGTACTCTCTTTTTATTCTTTGCAGGTGCAATAGCAATTTCTGCCATGATTCTGCCTGGGATCTCCGGAAGTTTTATCCTTGTTCTATTAGGTGCTTATCAACCAGTGATGGGAATGATTAAATTTGCAGTTTCAGCACTAAAAGCGAGTGATTTTGGAGAATTAATCAACGCTGGAATTCCAGTAGGTATCTTTGCTGCAGGTTGTTTAGTTGGTTTATTAAGCTTTTCCAGATTACTTTCTTGGTTTTTTAAAAATCATGAAAACATTACATTAGCAACTCTTACTGGTTTTATGATAGGGTCTTTAAATAAAATTTGGCCTTGGAAAGAAGTGTTAGATACAAGAACTAATTCTGAAGGTAAAATTATCCCTACTGTTACTGGTAACATTAGTCCTTCATCATTTGAAGGAATGTACAATATGGATAGTTTTATGAGTTACGCTATTGTTTTTGGAATTGTTGGTTTTGCTGTAGTATTTGGTTTAGAATTCGTTGGAAATAAGTTTAAAAATGCAGAATAAGAAATTAGGATTAATAGGATACCCATTAACACATTCCTTTTCGGCAAAGTACTTTGCTGAGAAGTTTCAAAATGAAGGTATAGAAGGTTTTACTTATGAAAACTTTGAAATCCCTAAAATTGAAGACTTTCCAGATGTAATTAAAAACAATCCTGAAATTGTAGGGTTAAATGTTACGATTCCCTACAAAGAACAAATAATTCCATACCTGGACGAATTAGATGAGGAAGCTAAAGAGATCGGAGCTGTGAACACGATAAAAGTGATTAGAACGGAGAATGGAATAAAACTAAAAGGTTATAACACTGATATATATGGTTTTAGAGAAACATTAAAACCTTTGCTGAAAATGCATCACTACAAGGCTCTAATTTTAGGTACTGGAGGAGCGGCAAAGGCTGTTGAATATGTATTGAAGAAGATTGGTTTGTCTGTATTGTACGTTTCACGAAATCCAGCATCCGAAAAAGAAAGAAGCTACGATGAATTAAATGAATTTGCGGTAAAAGATTTTCCAGTAATTGTAAATTCAACTCCTTTGGGAATGCATCCAAAAGTAGATGCTTGTCCTGCTTTACCTTATGATCATCTTACTGAAGATAATCTGTTGTATGATTTGATATACAATCCTGCAGAAACCTTATTCATGAAGAAAGGAGCAGAGAAAGGGGCTATTGTACAAAATGGATTAGGTATGTTAAAACTACAAGCTGAAAAGGCTTGGGAAATTTGGAATTCTTAATTGAACAAAGAACCTTTAATATTAGCCATTGAGTCTTCCTGTGATGATACTTCCGCTTCAGTAATGAAGGGGAGAAGTTCATTGAGCAATGTTGTAAATACTCAAGAAATTCACAAAGAATATGGCGGTGTAGTCCCTGAATTAGCTTCAAGAGCACATCAAAAAAATATTATTCCAGTTGTTGATGCAGCGTTAAAAAAAGCAGGGGTTTTTAGAGAAGATTTAGAGGCAATAGCATTCACTCGTGGTCCTGGTTTATTGGGATCTTTATTAGTTGGAGTATCGTTTGCGAAATCCTTATCTATGGCTTTAAATATTCCTATGATTGAAGTTAATCATATGGAAGCTCACATTTTGGCTCATATGATTGATGATGAGTTTAAAACGCCTGAATTTCCATTTTTATGTTTAACGGTTTCTGGAGGACACACGCAATTGGTGGTTGTAAAGTCTGCTTTGGAAATGGAAGTTATAGGCGAAACCATCGATGATGCTGCCGGAGAGGCTTTTGATAAGATTTCTAAAATAATGGGACTTCCTTATCCTGGTGGTCCGTTAATTGATAAATACGCTAAAAATGGTAATCCTAAACGCTTTGAATTTACGCATCCTAAAGTAGGGGAGTTGGAGTTTAGTTTTAGTGGTTTAAAAACCCAGGTTCTAAGATTTTTGCAAAAAGAAGTAAGACAAAATGAAAATTTTGTGGAGGAAAACAAAGCTGATATTTGTGCTTCTGTTCAAAAAACAATCATTGACATTCTTTTGAAAAAGGTTGAATTAGCATCAAAAAAAACTAAGATTAAAAGAATAGCTATAGCAGGAGGTGTTTCTGCAAATTCAGAATTGAGAGAAAGGTTAATTCAAAATACAAAAGGGTGGGAGGTCTTTATTCCCGATTTTCAATTTTGTACGGACAATGCGGGTATGATTGGAATTGCTGGATATTACAAGTACAAAGAGGGCCTATTTGTAGACCAGTCTGTTACTGCAGATGCAAGATTAAAGATTTGAGTTCTTTTGTTCTTTCAAATAAACCCTTGTGTTTGATTAGTATCAACTTCTATTTTTCCTCCTAAACATTCTAATTGTGATTTAACGATATAAAGTCCATTCCTTTTTCATTGTAATCCTTATCTAGTCTTTTAAATAAGCCAAAAATGTAATCTATTTTTTCTGACGGGATTCCTTTACCATTGTCAGCAACAGAAATCCTGACAAATTCATCTTCTTTCATTGAGGAGATTTTTTCTTCGGATTTTCTATTTGATGTAGAGTATTTCAATGAATTATAAGTTAAGTTTTGTAAAATACTTCTAACATGTCCTTTAGGATATATAAAAGAGTTGAGTTTTTCGAAATCACATTCAATTTTAGCATTGGAATGATTTATTTGAAGCGCTAAACCTTCTTTTAAATCATCTAAAACAACATTTAAGTTAACCTCAGTATTGTTTTCATCTAGTGTTTTTCTATGAGTCGCAACAGCACTTATTGTTAATACTCATTTTAATTCAAGAACAATTCTCATTTTAAAATGTCATTCATACTTAATGTTATGGGTAATTAAATTCATTAATCACTACAATACTAACCAATTACAAATATAATTTATTCTTATAATTAATATTATGTTAAATAGAGTCAGGTAAGAATAACTATTCCAAATTTACAGCCATTAAACTAAATAAAAGAATGATTGGTAAAAATGTTATTGTAAGAAACGTCTGAATTTTCCTTTTGGACAGATCTACTTTTCTATAGGTATCTTGGAATTTGTAAATATAATTATTCGTATGTGCGTTCTTAATTTCTCCTTTGAGTTCACTAATCATAATTCTATTAATCAAACTATCGGATGCAACTATATTATCTTTTTCAAGAATTGCTTGATAGTAATTAACAGTTTCGGAAAAATTACTTATAATAGTTGTATCACCTTTCACGAAATCATTTAATTTCATTTTTAAAATTTCCATACCTCTGTAACTGAAATTAGTATCAGTTACAAAATTGTCTATGTGGGCAATTAAGAATGAATCTAAAATTTCTAAATCCCTAATTTTAAATGAAGAAAATTCTAAATAAACTCTATTGTATATATGTTTAAAACTATGATTTGGGGTTCTTTTTGTTGACTCAGAAAGGGCTTTTAAAACAATACTATTATCAAAAGAAATTCCATACCTCTTTTTGAAACTTAATTGATCTAACCTTTCTAAATCTTTACAAAACAAACTAAGCTTAATACCTACATCATTCGCAAACTCATAATGTGGTGCCACAGAAAATTGAGCTGCATATTTTTCTTCAGTTCGTAATTGAATTATAATTGCAGAAACTAGCGACAAAGTAAAAACCACCAAATAAAGCATTTTATACTTTACTATTAAGTTAATATACTTTTTAAAATCGAACATAAAAAAAGCGCCCCTTTTGAGGCGCTAATTTATGAATTAGGATATAGATTATTCTCTTATTCTGCAATTAATTGTTTGTTGATTTCCTCAACCTTGGCGTCATCTCCTTTTGCCTTGTAGATTTTCTTTAAAGCATTTAAAGTCCCTCTGTCTCCAGGTTCAATTTCTAAATACTGATTAAAGTAAAAAATTGCCTTATCAAAGTTTTTATTTTGCTCTTCAACTGTAGCCGATTTAGCTACTTTATCAGATTCTGAGTTCCCTACTCCGTTTAAGCTGTTAACATATTCATTGGATTTGTTAACGTAGTATGCTCCCATTCCGAAAATAGCATATTTGTTTTTAGGATCTATAGATAAGGCTGTTTTATAAGCATCGTAACTCTTTTGTGAGAATCCTTTATTGTTGTATATTCTTCCCATTATTACAAAATATTTAACGTCATCCTTAACAGTTTGAGTTAAGTCTTCTAATAATTCCAATGCTGAATCATCATCATTAATCTCAGTATAAATTTGAAGTTTCTTCTTTTTAACTGGTAAACTATTTGGGAAAACTCCTTGAGCAGAATCTAAAACCGTAAGCGCTTTTTCAACTTCACCAGCATTGTTTAAGTATTCAGACTTTTTCACCAAGTTGTATTCTTGATCATTTACTTTATTATTGATCTTTAATTGTGGATTAGCAATCAAAACATCGTTGTATTTAATCGCTTTTGCGTAATCTCCTACTCTATTTGCCGTGATACTAGCACTTTGGTACGCATGTAAATCAAGATGGTTAACTCCTAATTTAGCCTTGTTTTCAATACACTTATCCAAAAGGTTTAAGGCTTGTTCAAAATCTCCTTTATTGAAATAGTCTACCGCAATATTCTTTTGTTGATTCGCTACTGCTTCTAAGTCCGTAATAGCTCTTGCATGGTAAGATTTATCTTGATAATCTAGTGCAAAAAATTCAGCAAAGAACTCCTCCGCAGTTTGTAGCATTGCCACTTTAGAAACTAAGTCGCTTGTTTCTGACCTTTGATAAACTTGAAGCGCTGTATGTCCAGCTCCATAGTAGTATCGCGCATAACACTTGGCTTCGAGCGGCTGATTATTCGATTCGGCATCTTTTATTTCCTGAGATGCTTTCTCGAATAACTCCTTAGCTTCATCAACCTTATTCAGGTTAACTGCTCTCATTCCTTTTTCAACTGATCCACAACCTTGCGCTTGTGCTGAAATCACAGCAGTTAACAACGCAATTGATACAACTATTCTTCTCATTTTTCTTTTAATTTATTTAAGGTCAATATTACTTATTTGCCTAAATAGCTAAACCTTATACGATATTTTCAAATATTGTTTCAATAAAGATGAATTTTGGCAATTATCACATTTCAAAACACATGCCATTATTTAACGAACAGCAAATTTGGATATAGTTTTCTTCTTATCTGAAGAACTAATTAGAAAGTAAACTCCTTTATTTAAATTTAGATTCGAGAATGTAATTACCTTCTCGTTTGATTCTTTAACAAATACCACACTCCCTCTTAAATCAAATATTTCAACTTTAACTTTTCCATTTGAGTTTAGGAATTTGAAGTCACCAATATTGGGGTTTGGAAATACCAAATCGTTGTTAGCCGGTATTTCATTTGAGCTTGTTAAAATTTCAAACGCAAAATTAAAACTAGGTATTCCATAACCAATTAATGAATCTGGGGAACTATGATTATGTGCACTTTCCTCAATAGCCCTTCTTATTTCCCAATTCTTTTTTCCAGGAAAAGCTTCCATTAAACATGCAGCAAATCCTGCTATCTGGGGACAAGAATAAGATGTCCCCTCTATCCTACTTATGCTCCCACTAGAATTAAGAGCGTTAATTCCTTCTCCAATTGCAACCAAACTGGGTTTTTGAGATTTCAGGTAATAAGGATTCCCCCTGCTACTAAAATTTGAGTAATCAAGTGAACTGTTAATGCTTCCCACTGTAAATACACTGTCTGCATTTCCTGGTGTTGTTGTTACTCCCCAAGAGCTAGTGCCTTCATTTCCTGCGCTAGCAACAATGAATAATCCTTTTTCCCAGCCAATGTTACAAGCTTTATTAAGTTTGGTTTGAGTACCATCAAAGTCAGATGGAACATGAGAGAATCTTGTATCATCAAATTCATTATAACCTAATGAAATATTTACAATATCAACCCCAGCACTATCACAATACTCTATTGCTTCAATCATATGAAATTCTTCAATAAGGTTTTCTTGATTTACGTCTTCAGTTATTAATAAATGAAGACTTGAGTTAGGAGCTGTTCCAACAAAAAAAGAATCCTTTTTAGCGGCTATGAATGAAGTTACATTTGCTCCGTGTGGATGACCATTATAATCTATAGCTCTATTGTTTACAAAGTCATAGGAGGATGAAATTTTCCCGTCAGTGAATAAGTGCTCATAAGGTTCTGCATAATTCAGGTTTTTAAAACCTGCATCTATAACTGCCACCTCTACTCCTTCTCCGGTAAAACCAAATTCATGAGCTTGATTTAAACCTAAAGGTTCAATAAACTCATAGCTTTCCTCATAATCAAAAGAACTACCTACGGTTTTACTCAAGCTTCTTTCTCCAATTAGATATGTTGTATCAATAAAGCTAATTTCAGAAATCGAATCTTTTAAAGACGCTAATGGAGAAGCTATAACAAGACAATTATGCCATTTAGATTTTGCTTCAATTGAAAGAGGTAGCTTACTTAAGCTATCAATATAAAAAGGGTTTAATGGAATGTCACTAGAATCTATGCTTATTTCGTAAATAGACCTTTTTGAAATGGTTTTATCACTTAAATAAGATTCTGGTGAAGTTAAATCACCCCAAGCTTTGTATTTAAACTGGACAAGATAATGGTACTCAAATTGACTAAATCCATCTGAAAATAAGAATATTAAAGCAACTGTTAACCACTTTAACATTCTAGTTCGGGATATAATAATCTTTTAAAGTTTGGAAGAATTGAAAACCTTTTTCCGCTTTATCGATGATAGGAACAGGGTTACTAGTAGCTTGGCTTTCAACATCTATTCTAGTTCTGCTAACTAATCCAACTCCTTTCGCATAAACCTCTCTATAATCTTTATAAATGATTACAACGTCCTCTTGTTTTTGGTTTACAGTAACAGTGTTAGGGAAAGTACCATATGGTTGATCCACGTTTTCGTATTTAAAATCCCAGCTTTCAATATAATTAAAAGCATTACCGTCCCATTCCAAACCTTCTTTAACAGGGTTTAACAATGATACATATTGAATGTTTTCCTCAACTCTTTCAATGTTTCCACCATTAACTTTCACCCACCAAACATCTGATATTTTCCAATCCACATCCTCAACATCAGTAGTATCGTTCCCACTTCTTTTAGATCGAGTGATTTCATAACTTAAATTCCCACTTAAATCATAAAAAGTATCTGTTAACTCTTCCCTAACTTGATAAGTAAGTGTGTCTACAAGAACAGGAACTTCAAAGTCATTGTAGTAGATAGAATCAACATCGTAAACATGCCATGCACCAACAACTAATTGGTAATAATCCGATGCTTCATCAAATTCCACCTTATTAGAATCCTTAGAACAACTTGTTAAAATCCCAACAAAAAATATTAATCCTAAAAGCTTTTGCATGTTTAAAGTTTAAACGTTTTACTCTTTATTGAAGTCTTTGGTTTCCGTTAAAATACCTTTTTCATCAAAGTATTCCCACTTACCAGACTTGTTTCCTTTTTCGTAGTTGCCTTTTACCTTTGTTTTTCCATCTGGGTAAAACTCTAAATACTCCCCTTCTCTCCTATCTAAATACCATGCCTCTTCAACTTTAACCTTCCCGTTAGGGTAACGGTAAGTCCAGCTTCCCTGGCGCTTTCCATGGTGGAAATTTCTAACTGTATCTAATCTACCAGCCCTTGTGTAATAATTCCAAGTACTATCTTTTTGTCCTTTCCAAAAGTACCCTTCTCTATGTAATTGTTGGTTTGGGTAAAATGCCTTGAAAAAGCTTCTTCCATCCTCGTTGTAGTATTCTTTAGATCTAACAATTTGCAAAGAATCGTTCCAGTAAGTGATAATTGTATCAGAAGTGTACGTCATTTTACTATTCTCATATTGCTCCTTTTTTACAACTTTCGCTCTTCTGTTGTAATACTTCCAAGTTCCATTTTTTAATCCTCCATTATATCTTCCCATTATTTTAGGAACTCCGTTGTTGTAATAAACCATTATAACTCCATCTGGATTTCCATTAACGTAAGTTTTCTTGGATCTTAACTGACCGTTTGGATAATATTCCTTGTACAATCCTACAATTTTGTCATTTTTATAATTTCTTTCGAAATGAATATTTCCATTTGGGTAGAATTCTTTAGATAAACCCTCCTTTAAATCGGCACTATAATTTTCTTCCTTTAAAAGAACTCCCATTTTATCATAAAATCGCCAAAGCGAATCTTTTCTTTGAAAAACATAAACTCCAGCAGCTAACAACTTTCCGTTTTCTTGGTACAGATGGGCTGAAGCTCTTTTACCCTCATTAGAGTATAGCAACGTAGAGGAAAGCTTACCTTTTTCGTTATACCTTTTAAATTCTCCAACTGGAACACCATTTTTAAAAGTTCCCTCATATTTAATTTTACCTGTTGAATGCTTTTTAACCCAATTCCCTTCTTTCTTTCCTTGAGCGTTTGTTTGGTTAATTTCTCCTCCTGTTTGAGCAGAAACTACTGTGAAAAATGAAATAATGATTGAAGTTAAAATAAGTCTCATATTGTGCTTTATTTCAGATAACGGAAAATTAATTGATCGTAACACTATAATAGAATTTCATGCCAAGTTTTTTTCAACAAGTCACGTTTAGTGATTGTTTTAGTTTAAAAGATTGTTTGCTAATTCATTAAAGTCAACACCATCAAAATTCCCACTACTCATTAATAATAAATTAGTGTCGGACCAATCCTTATTTTTTAATTCGTTGATTAAAGTATCAGAATCAGTAAAAACTCTTAAGTCACTCCTTTTAAAACAATTAAACACCTGCTCTTTGCTAATTGGTGTTAGCTTTTTATGCGCTATTGTTGCTGGATTAAAGTATACAAAAGCTTCATCTGGCAAATCCATTGTATTTGCGTATTCCGCCAAAAACTGCTCGTTTAAACTACTAAATGTGTGGAGTTCCATACAAGCAACAAGTTTTCTATTCGCGAACTGCTTTTTAACCGCACTTGATGTAGCCTTTAACTTAGATGGAGAGTGGGCGAAATCCTTATAAATATTACACGAATCGTTTTTATCTACTAATTCTAATCTTTTAGCTGCACCTTTAAAAGATTGAATATGGTTGTAGAATGTTTCTTTAGACAAACCAAGAGACAAGCAGATACTTAAGGCTGCATTTAAGTTTTGTAAGTTATGATCACCAAAAATCAACAATGGATATTCGTTACCTTCATCTAATAAATAGGTAACACCGTCAACACATTTATTTGGATGAACATTGTAAGGAATTTGAGTTCCATTGAAGGCCTCTCCTATTTTAGTAATGTTTTCATCTCCGTTAAAATAGATAAGCGTTCCACCGTCTTCTATTTTATCAGCGAAAATTTGAAACTGTTCAACGTAGTTTTCAAATGTTGGAAAAACATTAATATGATCCCAAGCAATGCCACTAATTACAGCAATATGAGGATGATATAGGTGAAATTTTGGTCTTAAATCAATTGGAGAACTTAAGTATTCATCCCCTTCCAGTATTACTACTTCCGCCTCGTGAGTCAGTTTAACCATAGTATCGAAACCATCCAATTGAGCTCCCACCATGTAATCCACATCCATTCCAGCTTTTTGAAGGACATGTAGCGTCATAGCCGTCATACTTGTTTTACCATGCGAACCACCAATAACAACGCGCTTTTTGTCTTTCGTTTGCTCGTAAATGTATTCTGGATATGAATAGATCTTAAGACCAAGTTTTTGAGCCTTCAATAATTCAGGATTATTCTTTCGTGCATGCATCCCAAGGATTATAACATCAATATCACTGGTGATTAGCGAAGCATTCCATCCCATTTCTTTAGGCAACAATCCATGTTTATCTAACCTCCCGCGGGAAGGCTCAAATATCTCGTCATCACTTCCCGTTACTTGATATCCTTTCTTGTGCAAAGCAATTGCCATGTTATGCATTGCGCTTCCTCCTGTTGCGATTAAATGAACCCTCATGTTTATAAAGTTTTGGATGCTTATCAAATTTAAAAGGATACTGTTCCTATATTTAGGTTCAAACTAAAAGTTTATGAACGTTTACCCTGTTGAAACCGGTAATTTTAAGTTGGATGGAGGTGCCATGTTTGGTGTTGTTCCAAAATCAATATGGCAAAAAACTAATCCCGCTGACTCCAACAACTTATGTAATTGGGCAATGCGAAGCATGCTGATTGAAGACGGTAATCGATTGATATTAATTGACACAGGAATTGGGGATAAACAATCTGAAAAGTTTTTCAGCCATTTCCATTTGAATGGGGATTTCTCTTTGGATTGTTCTTTGAAGAGGTTTGGCTTTCACTCTTCTGATATTACCGATGTTTTACTGACTCACTTACACTTCGATCATGTTGGAGGTGCTGTAAAAAGAAATGGAGACAAATATGAAATAGCTTTTCCAAACGCTAAATACTGGTCGAACCAAAAACATTGGAATTGGGCTGTTAATCCTAATCCTCGTGAAAAGGCTTCTTTTTTGGAAGAAAACATGTTACCCATTCAAGAGTTGGGGCATTTAAACTTTATTGAAACAGGAAAAGAGCTTGGAGAATCAATTGAGCTATTAATGGTTGATGGACATACCGAAAGTCAGATGATTCCAATAATAGATTTTAAAGGAAAAAAACTGGCTTTTACTGCGGATCTAATACCATCTGCAGGTCATATCAAAGTCCCTTACATTCCTAGTTACGACACAAGACCTTTATTATCTATGGATGAAAAAACTGCGTTTTTAAAACGCGCTATTAAAGAGAATATAACACTCTTTTTTGAGCATGATGCTTATAATGAATGTGCCACGTTGAAAGCAACAGAAAGAGGGGTTTCTATTAATAATAGATTTGATTTCAAAGAGTTTTAATTAACGTTGAATCCTAACCTCTTTTTGATGGTATTCATTAATAATACAAGAGGTACACTTATTATCTGCAATGAAAATTTCACCTGAATAAACAGGAACTAGTCGTTCACTTATTGATTGATCAATAGGGTTAACGTATTGTTTAGGCTTATAGACTTTTAAATCGTGATCACCGGCTGATATTTCGCTCAGTTTGAAATTTGAACAGGCATCAAATTGTTTACCATCAATTGATACTACAACCTGTGAATGATTAAACATTTTTAATTCTAAAGAAGTTGATTTATCTGCTTGGCTAAATAACCCAAGCGGAAGTGCTAGTAATGTTGCTGCTAAAACCTTCATAACAATTAATTTGAATTATTATTTTCAAGTTTCGTGCCAAGATGCTTATTAGAATCTACATTAAAATTTATTAAACACACGAATTCAAAAGATTAAACAGATTTTTTTACAACCTAGAATTATATTAATCTGTGTAATCTTTTGAATCTGTGTGTTATTATTAAATATAAAACGAGATAGGTAACAAAAAAGGCTAAGAATTAAATCTTAGCCTCTATCCTATTTACTTGTTCTTAAGGTCTTTGATCATGCTTTTTATTGTTCCGGAAAGCACCATAATCGCTCCCAGTACTCCAATATTTAAAGCAATTAACCACATATGAATTGGTTCCATAACTTTCTATTTTAATTCTTTAGTGCGCTGCCTCAGCTTTATCTGCTCCAACTGCAATTGCAGCAATTGCTCCAGCCATTGTGATAATCATCATTAAGATTTTGAATCCCATATTTGCTTCTCCATCGTTAAAGTAAGCTAATCTTAATGGTACTAATGCAGTTACTAAAATAATTGCCCAAGCTGTTAATTTATTTCCTTTCATAATAATTAAGTTTTAGATTAATGTTCCGTTGATTGAATGATAAACTATGTTTAAGTTTTCTACATCCGTTCCACTACCATTTAATACATTATAATATGTAATAGGCAATGAATACAAATGCAGTGATATTGCTCTTTGGTTGGAGTTGTTTTCCATTTGATACATCTGCTTCTTTCCTTGCTGAGTAAACAAATCACCAACTTCCAGTTTTTCAGTGGAAGAAATAACTGGGTTCTCCCCTTCATTTAATTTCGCTACTCCAAAATCTAACTCTCCTTGCACAACTTTAATCCATCCAGTTTGCCCGTTAAGATCATGTAACCTTGAAGCTTGTCCAGGTTCCCAACAACAAGCGAATAGTTCAAAAGATTCAGTTTTCGAAATTAAATTCCTCGTATATCCTTCCTTGTTCCAAAATGTATAACCTTTCATTTTTAATGAATCAACATCTAAGCTTTTCATGGCTTCAAGACATTTTCTCACATCCCTTTTATTAGGATTTAAAAAATTTAATAATTCTGATATTGATTCTAGTTTCATGGTTTTACAACTCTATGAAAACAAAGATGTGAGAAAGGCAAAGCGAATCCTATGACAATGCTCAAAGGAAAAGGTGACTTTTATCAGTTTCGGCTATATTTGTGCGAAAATCATAACCTATGGCTAATAAATCACTACTCAAAGCACTTGGTCCTGGAATTTTGTTTGCCTCTACTTGTATTGGGGTATCTCACTTGGTTCAAAGCACCAGAGCTGGTGCCGATTACGGTTTTGATTTGGTTTGGGCTATTATTTTAGCCAATTTGTTTAAGTATCCTTTTTTCGAATACACTTCTAGATATGCTAATGCTACAGGAACATCAATAATTGATGGATATAACAAATTAGGTAAATGGGTACTATGGCTTTATTTCGGAATCACGGTTGCTACCATGTTTTTTGTAAGTGCTGTTGTTGGTGTTGTTACCTCAGGCTTTATGGATAACCTTTTTCAAATCACCACAACCCTACAGGCTAATGGAATTGCTGGAGCGTATTTATATGCTCCAATCATTGTTTTCACGGTTTGTATTGGAATATTAATGGCAGGAAAATACAAATTATTAGATAGCATGATAAAAGTTATTGGATCAGTTTTATTAGTCTCTACTATCCTTGCATTTGTTTTAGCATTGATAAACGGTCCACAAGGTGACGTTCCAATGCGAATTGTGAATTTTGAAGATGCCCTACCGATTGCTTTTATTATTCCATTAATGGGGTGGATGCCTACAGCTATGGATCTATCTTCATGGAACTCCTTATGGACTGTTGCCAGAATTAAACAAACAGGCTACCACCCAAAATTGAAAGAAACTTTGTTCGATTTTAACTTTGGTTATTTAGCTTCCGCTATTCTAGCCTTATGCTTTGTTACTTTGGGGGCTTATTTAACTTACGGAACTGGAGAAGGTTTGCCTAAAGCATCAGGGGCTTTTGCCGCTAAAGTTGTTGAAATGTATACCTCGGCTTTGGGTGGATGGAGTTATTGGGTAATAGCACCTGCAGCTTTCTCAATTATGTTTGGAACTGCGATAGCTGTTTTTGATGGTTATGCCAGATCGATGGAAAGAATGTTAGAGATTTTAATCCACAATAAGAAAACTGGGATTGATTTAGATTCTAGGAAAACAGAATACAACCTAACGCTTCTTTTTGTTGGATTAGTCTCTTTTGGAATCTTGTACGTTTACATTTACAACCCCGAAACTAAGTCTACTGAGGGGTTTAAAGCTTTAACTGATTTTACTACCGCCTTCTCATTCCTAGTAGCTCCTGTAATAGCTGTTTTAAACTTTATTCTTGTTCAAAGAAAACATGTTGGAGAAGAGTTCGAACCACCAAAATGGAAGAAATACCTGAGTTATGCAGGAATTGTATTTCTAACTGGATTCTCGATTTTCTACTTTGTGAATTGATGCTGAAGGATTCAGAAATTAGGTTTCAGTTTAGAAAGTTCTTTATTCTGAAGCCCGAAACCTTTAAAAAAAGAAAAGCCCCATCAATCGATGAGGCTTTTCTTTTTTATTTGAAACTTGAGAAACTTAATCCTCAAACTTATCCATTACAACTTGAGAAACCCCAGTGTTTGAGAATCCTCCGTCATGGAAAAGGTTTTGCATAGTTACATACTTTGTGTAATCCGAGAATAATGAAAGGATGTAGTTGGCACAATCTTCAGCTGGTGCGTTTCCAAGTGGAGACATTTGATCAGCGTAGTTGTAGAAACCTGTAAATCCTTTAATTCCTTTACCAGCAGTAGTCATTGTAGGAGATTGAGAAATTGTGTTAACTCTAATCTTCTTTTCAGTACCGTAGTGGTATCCAAATGATCTAGCGATAGACTCTAATAATGATTTAGCTTCAGCCATATCAGAGTAATCTGGGAAAGTTCTTTGTGCAGCGATGTATGATAATCCAACTACAGACCCCCACTCGTTAATTGCATCCAATTTCTTAGCTGCAGCTAAAACTCTGTGGAAAGACATTGCAGAAATATCTAAAGTCTTGTGATAGAAATCGTAGTTTAATTCAGTATAATGCTTTTTCTTTCTAACGTTTGGTGACATACCAATTGAGTGAAGAACGAAATCAACTTTCCCTCCCAAAATCTCTTGAGATTCAACGAAAAGCTTTTCTAAATCCTCATCAGAAGTAGCATCAGCAGGAATAATCTTTGAATTAGTTTTCTCAGCTAACTGATTAATAGCACCCATTCTCATAGCGATTGGCGCGTTAGTTAAAACAAATTCAGCACCTTCAGCATGTGCTTGCTCAGCTACCTTCCAAGCAATAGAATTCTCATCTAAAGCCCCGAAAATGATTCCTTTTTTTCCTTTTAAAATTCCGTTTGACATTTCAATGTTGTTTTTTGATGAGGCAAATATAATTAATTGATTAATTAGCAATCGGCAATTAGCAATTAATTTATTCTCAAAATTGCCAATTGAATTATTTCAAGATCATTCAGGAATTTCCATGAGTAGGATTAACTCACGTTTTGAGCCGTCTTTAAATGTCAGCACCACTCTCCTACCAATTTTACCTTTATAAGGCGTTAAATCAAATAGAAGGTCTAATGGCTCTGTTTCACCTGGCTCAATTGTCCATTCTTTTCTTTTAGTTTTTACACAATGGCATCCAGGGTCTATTTCTACAATATTCATTGGTTGATCAGTATTGTTTTTCATATCAAAACGCCATTCGAAAACTGTTGTATCTAAAACACCTAAATTATATTGGGTGCTTATCGAGTCTAAGTTCATTGGAAATTCAGATTGAGTAGTTGATTCATCAATTAACTCAAGGTTAATAATTTCGATTTTACGTTCTAATGAGGCTTCCTTACTGTAAACCGATTTCTTTGTGTTGTAGTAATTGTCACTAACAGTTGAATCAGATCTGTTTTCTCCAAATGGGATCTTCTTAATTCTTAACAATCCTCCATTCTCAGCTGTTCCATCTAAATATTTACTCCAAATATCTCCAGGATATCTTCTTAAATAGTTTTGTAAACTGTTAATCCTTCTTAAGGTAAGATTCACATTATAGTTCGATTTGGCTAGTGGCGACGCATAACCTTTAACCGACAATTCAATCTTTCTTCCAGCATCTAATTCTTGGATTAACTCCCCTAAAAAGATCTCTAAATCTTTCACACCTTTATGCACATAATTGTCAAAGAATCCATTAATCTTATTTAAAGCTGCAATGGAATCTTCTCCACTTTTCCCATAAGTGTTTTTAATATGGTAGGTTGGCATTGAATCAATATAAGCCTGGTAGGTCTCCATGTAAGTATAAGGAGTTATTGTATCCCAGTTATCAGGATTCGGTCGGTCATTATGGAAATATAAAGTAACATGAAACTCTTTAACCAATCGTTGTAATTTCTTCATGATTGAATCTCTTGATAAAACCTCAGTTATAGCTAACAATGCAGAATCGATCTCTGGTTCTGGAGTTGGGTATTTGTAGCCGTATAAATCATTACAACAGGCTGCATCCTTATCTGTTTTGGAACCCGTTCGCGAAGAGGTGAACACACCATTTAAGGAATCAAGTGGAGTATAATACATATCATTTAAGCTAGTGTTTAATGGCTGACCAAGATTGGTGACTCCGGTTGGTCTTTTCCATCCACCTTGGGCTTTAAACATATCAAAACCTCCTAGTCCATAATGGAAATCAGAAGCGAAAAACAGCTCCTTTCTTTCATGATCGTAATAAGGACCAATTTCATTTCCTGGGGAATTAACTTTTGTCCCTAATGATTTTGGTAATCCCCAAACACCTTTTTTAAAATCAGAGTACCAAAGGTCCATCCCTCCTTTACCTCCTGGTCTATTTGAAGAAAAAATTAGATATTTTTTACTTCCTTCTTCTATAATAATAGGATTTCTAAAATTGAAAGAGGCATCGAGTTCAGAAAAAACTACTGCTTTTGATGTATCTAGTTTCAGTGAATTCTCATTAGAAGTATCTTTTAGTATTCTAGTCTGAACAATTTGATGATTTCCGTTTTCCAATCGTTTTGTAAAATAGAAATTCATCGCGTGATCAAAGCAACCATCATTTATAGACTCATTGTTTAAATCAGTTGAAACAATTTCGTTTAACTCAATCCATGATGAGTCTTGTAAATCACCTAAAAGTAATTTAACATTATATTTTTCATCTTCAACAATTCGATCTAGGTTATAGCTTTTAGCTTTTTTAGAACTGTATATAATTGTGGAATCGTTTAACCAAACAGGATAAAACTCAGCACCAGGAGAATTAATGGAGTTGCCTAAATTCCATACCTGTACATCAACAGTGTCTGATAAAATTTGAAGAATCGATTTATAAACTTTCCCTTCATTTTTAGCTTTTAAGTAACTAAATGACCTTGTATCACGATTGGTTCTTAACGTTTTTTGATAATACTGTTTGGCCTTGTCATAATCTGTT
>JAYPYW010000034.1:23534-31780 GCA_038154685.1 Flavobacteriales bacterium
CGTGATTTTGATAACCCTTAAAGGATAATCCTAATTTATAGCAGAGTTCTTTATAAGTGGAATCTTCATTCCAAGCATTTAAATAAGATCTTGAAGCTCCATAATATTCCCCTTTTTGAAAAGCTTTATCCCCTAACTTGCTCCATACGCGTACTTGTCCGTAACTTACCAGACTAGCAACTAATAATATGTAAGTAATTACATTTCTCATTAATAAATCGGGCAAGATTTGTATTGAGGAATTTTAGTTTCTGTAGGGATAATGTAAATAACAGCTAATTCTACTCCTCCTCTGTAATTAGAGGCAGGTACCAAACCAGAGTAGTTTATATCATAACTAATCCCTGCTCTTAAGTCACCATAATCTAAACCTAAAATTAAATCACCGGAATCTACTGCTCTAAAATAGGCACCAGCGAAAACACCTTGCTTAAAATATTTGCTTTTACTTAAATCGTAACTAACTAAACTTCCAAAGTTGACTGAATAATACGTTCCTTGATTGGTGAATTGAATCCCTGGTTCAATAGTCAGCTTTTCAGAGTGTTTATATTTTCCTGTGAATTGAGTACTATACCTCCTATCTAAACGAATATCATCGTTATCAAAGAAACTTTGTTTTGGGTTTAATAAGTTGAAGGCAGCTAATGCTCCTCTTAACTTCCATTTATCATTAACTTGAATTGCAAATTGCGCTCCCAAAGCAAAATCAAAGTACCATCTTGAAAGCCTAGGAAGGTTTTCACCGGTCTCTAGATTTTCGTCATAATAATACCCATTGTATTGATTATCGAATTTCAAAGCATCTAAATCAATTTTCTTTTGAGTCATAGTTGGTTGAATCCCAATCCTGAATTCTCCCAAAGAATCCGCAACGGGAATTTTATACCCAGCTCCAAAATTTATGTGAGCAGTAGAAAATTTAGAATCTCCAGTGATATCGTATACAAGTCCAGCAGCACCTGATAATCCTTTAACGTAACGATTTAACTCATTAGTTTCAGCCATTCCTCCAAATGTTACGAAAGGAACAGTTACCGAGGACCATTGATTTCTGTAGTTTCCATGAAAACGATAAACGCCATCAAAATCCCCAATTGAAGAAGGTGAATAGGTATGCGGAGCATGCATCCATTGGGTAAAGTGGATGTCTTGTGCTTTTAATAAAGCAACAGAGAATAAAAGAAGTATCGCTAACCCAATTCGATTCATCTATGTATGAAGATAAGTAATTTGGGTGGTTTTATATAAGAATAGATTATTTGCTTGTTAATAAGTTAGAGATTGCCGCGTAGTACCTCCTCGCAATGACACAGGTTTTATAAGTTTCAGTCCTTGCGAGGAGGTACGACGTGGTAATCTCATTTCATATTTATTCTAGTGATTCAACCAATCCTTAAACTCACTAACCCTTCTCCTACTTACACTAACATCTCCATCAAAACTAGGTATCAGTTCCAACTTTAGTGTTCCTCCAAAATAATTGGAAATCTTATCAATTGATTGATGATGAACTAACATCGATCTATTAATCCTGAAGAACGCCCTTGGGTCTAGTTCTTGCCCTATTTCATCTAAGGAACCTCTTACGAAGAACCTATTGCCTGCTAAATCCTTAAGCAAAGTTGCTTTGTCTTCTGAATAGATGTAGCTTACCTCATTAGACTGCAAAGAAATCATTTGATCTCCCTTTTCTACTAAAAACCTATTGCGATAAGTTTTAGCGTGTTCTCCTCGTATTTTAGCAATAAGGTCATTAAAATTAATATTGGAAGAGTTTGGGAATTCTTTAAACTTAGCTATAGATTCATTTATATCCTCCTGAACAAACGGCTTTAGTAAATAGGCTATACTATTGTGTTTAAAGGCTTCTAAAGCATATTCGTTATACGCTGTTGTAAAGATTATAGGCGTTTTAATCCCTAACTCTTTAAAAATTTCAAAACTCAAACCATCACCTAATTGAATATCTGAAAAGATTAAATCTGGCGATGGGTTTGTATTAAACCATTCTTTTCCTCTTTTTACAGATTCAACCACGCCTACCACGCTAACACCAGGAGTATTTTCTAGTAAAGATTTAATTCTCCTTGCTGCTGGCTTTTCATCTTCAATAATTAATACTTTCATTACTGGATAATTGGAAGTTCAACAATGAATTCTGAATCGGTTTTATAAAATTTAAAACCTTCTGTTTTATAAATCTCGTAGCGTTGTTTAATCTGATTCAAACCTGTTTTGGAAGAGTTGTTCAAATCAACTTCTTTTTTATTTAAAGAATTGGATACATGGACCTTACCACCTTTATTAAAAACCTTTATATTAAGATTTGAATCAGGACTCACAACATTGTGTTTAACCGCATTCTCTATTAATAACTGTAAACTCAAGGGAGGAATAAACCCTTCCAAATCCTCTTTAATTTCAAAATCAATATTCAAATCATCTTCAAAACGAGTTTTTAAAAGAAATACAAAGGTCTTAGCCATTTCAAGCTCCTCCTTTATAGTAGCCAAATCCTTCTCATTAGATTTCAATACATACCTATAAACACCAGAAAGTTTACTTACAAAATCGGTGGCTTTATCTGGACTTTCATAAATGAGGGAAGCCAATGTATTTAAACTGTTAAATAAGAAATGAGGATTCACCCTACTTTTTAAAGCGTTGTATTGGGCTTCGGCATAGTTAGCCTTTAATTGTTGTGCTTCTTTCTGGCTTTTAATCCAGCTCCTGAAATAGAAAATACGCTAGTGAATAGTTAAAATCAATACTGAAATCAAACAAGAAATAATCAAAATAAAAGCCCATTGCTGCATTGTTGGAGGATCAACATCCATAAGTAAATGCATAAGGTTAGTACAAACTACTACTACTAAGATTGTATAAATCAACACAGCAATCACATGATAACCCAACCTTTTAAAGGCTTTGTCCTCCCAAGTAAACTTATCATAAAAGTAATTTGTGATCCATACGTTCCCTTCCCAAATCAGGTAAGACATGAACGCACTAGAAAAACCAACAATGAAAAACTCTTTACTCCATAATGGGCATTCCAAACCAATAAAAGCACTCGGGAAAAGAAAACCAATTACTAAGCTAATTCCGCCACGAATAAAAGCGTCTCTAAGTGATATAAAAGCATTGTGTTCCATCAGAATGTAATTTTATAAAATCCGATTGGAAAAAAACCTAATTGATACTCTTGATTTATTTGTCCTGATCCTGGATCAAACACTTCTCGGAAAATATTTTGACGATTTGTAATATTCTGAACATCGAACGCCCATTCCTGTGTAATCTTCTTTCCATTGGTTCTGAATCCAACTTTTAAATCAATTCTGGAATAATCATCAAACTTAAGATCATACAAAGACGACTCATCAAATGTAACCTCTCTATTGGCAATTGACTCCTCTAAATCTATTCTCAGATATCTTCTTCCTCCTGAAGCCGCAAATTTAAAATCAATAGTTAAAGTTGATTTCTTATTCACTTTCAGTTCATAACCTCCTAGGGCATTAAAAGTGTAATTCCCATTAAAAGCCGTATTTCTTTCAACGCCGTCTCCTCCAACGTATTTAGAGTCATATACCGATGAGTTAATTAAGAAATAATAACCTTTACTAAACATCTTTTCAAAAGTCACCTCTACCCCATAATTCTCTCCAGTTCCTGCATTTATTAAGCTATCCACGTCTTCAAAAACAAAGTCTGCTCCAACATTGGCTAAAGAGTAAAATGATCCATCTTTTACAGGGGTATCATAAATAGACTGGTAATAAAGCTCTGTTTTAAATCTGAAATTTGGAGTGATCATATAATTATACCCCAAAACTCCATGAATGCTTTTCGTAAAATCAAGATCGGTATTTGTTTTTGCACTTGTTCCATCGTCATAATTTGTCTCCAAGAAATAAACCCTTAAAGGATGAATTTGTGAGTGTAATCCTGAAGCAGCTGTGATTGACTGTTTTGCGGCGAAATCATATTTAACACCTACTCTTGGCTCCAAAATTTGGGATCCATTTAAACTTAAACGTTGGTAATGTAATCCTGAGTTAACAACAAACTTGTCAACTGGCTTGTACCTATGTTGTACAAAGCCTTGAAACAAGGTAGTGTTTCCGTTAAAATCAACTATTGGAACCCAGTCGTTAAAATTTTTAGAGTAAAACACATAATTAAAATTCACATAAAACACAAACCCAAACAATCCAAATTTAGCAGAAAGTTTAGCATTAAACTTTGTGTTGATGTAAGAATTTAAAGAATAATTAGTCCTAACTGATTTGTTAATGTAGTTTCTAAATGGATCCAAGGTAACATCTGCAAGGGTATCTGAGGTAACATCATTCTCAGTTGCTGAAACTGAAAGCGTATTACTCCAATATGTATTTTTATTCAAGAACTTTCTGTGATTTAAGCCAATAACCCCAACGTTGGTTCCAAATCTCACATCAGTTCCACTTGATGTATAAGTCCAATCATCCTCATCCTTTTTACTATCCAATAACTCTATATAACTTACTCCTCCAATCCCAAATAATTGAAACCTCCCTAGCTTTCCTTTTGTTGGAACATCTACTTTGAATGCAATATCCTGATATTGCGGAACTGCAGGAACACCAAAGCTTATCCCTAAAGCATCAAAAACTCCTAGAGTCGAATATCTATAATTAACCATGTAGGAAGCATTTGATTTTTTAGAAAAAGGACCTTCAATTCCAGCCTCTAATCCGTTAAAACCCATCATTCCAGTGAATTCAAACTTTTCACTATTTCCGCTTCTCATTTTTAAATCGAAGGCTCCTGAGATTCCGTTACCGTATTCAGCTGGGAAAGCACCTGTAAGAAAATCGGAACTAGCTAAGTTATTATTGTTTAGTATTGAAACAGGCCCTCCTGAAGCACCTTGAGAACCAAAGTGGTTTGGATTAGGAATGTTAACTCCTTCCAATCGCCAAATAATTCCTAGTGGGGAGTTACCTCTTACAATAATATCATTTCGCTGATCACCGGAAGGAACAATCCCAGCATAGTTAGCAGCCATTCTTGCTACATCCTGGTTGGTTCCAGCAAACTTTTGAGTTTGTTCGGGATTTAAGTTTACGTTACTTACAACAACGTTTTTATTGTTGGGCTTAAGTTGGTTAGCTTTTAGTTTAATTGTTACCGCATTTAAACTTGTAGCACTTTCTTCCATTTTTACATTCAGAATTAATTCTTTTCCTGAAGTAACTACCAAGTTTTGTTTCAATACGGTTTGATACCCAGTGTAATTGAACGCAATATCAACCCTACCAACTGGCACATTTTGCAGTTTAAACTTCCCAAAAACATCAGTGATAACAACATTCGAAGAGTCTCCTTCTAATAATTGAATCATTACACCAGGCAGTTCTGCTCCAGATTGATCATCAACTACAGTTCCCCGAACATTTTGAACAAAATCCTGAGCAAACGATAAAGTAGTTAATAAAACGCCGAACAGTAAAAAGCTTATTTTTTTCATTTCAATTTAGTTGATGATCCAAAGAAACAAGTTTATTTCTGCCATCAGAACTAATAATTTCCGAATGGTTGAATTTTTAAACTGAATGGATTATCGAAACCAAAAGTATAATTATTCGTAGTAGGAGCAATGATTAAAAAAGCAACATTCCTTTTTCTAATGTTCATTTCGATGCAATCTTTTGCACAATTGGACTCTCTGACCTATTCTGAATGTGAGATTAAAAAGAATGGAATGTATTATGCTGAACTCGACAAGGAAACTAATATTTACATCAGATTTCATGACGGCGATACAGTCGTTACAACTAGTTCAGAAAATGATCTTAAAAACGCAGCTATCTATATTAACAAGGATCTTGGTGACGGAATGTTAATTGGAAAATACTTCACCAGTGATAGAACTTGTAGCATTAGAGTTAAAGCTAAGAACGATTTTGGTCGCGTAAAAATGGATGGTATTATTGCCGACGATGAAATCATGATGTCTGTGGTTAACATCGAAGAAAACACTGCTAGAGATTTCGTTTTTAAGTTCTACCCTATTTCAGCTGATAAATAGACTCACTTCCTAAATCAATTTTTGTTACCTAACTGTCTTTTCCAAATTGGAATAGATTGTAGTTTTGGGTTATGAGTAAGACACCAATTAAAATAGATATAGTTTCAGATGTTGTTTGTCCGTGGTGTTATATTGGAAAACGCCGTTTGGAAAAAGCAATGAACGAAGTAGCTGATGATTTCGAATTTACAGTTGATTTTGTTCCATTTGAACTAAATCAAGGCAGTCAGAATTCCGATGTTCATATTCATGATTATTTAGCGCAAAAGTATGGTTATACTCCTGAGCAAGTTGAAGACATGAGTAACAGAGTTGTTGCTGTTGCTGCCCAAGAAGGCATTGAAATGAATTTTGAAGATGTAAATTTCACGGCTAATACTTTAATGGCTCACCAACTTATCGAATCTGTTAAAGATTTAAAAGAAAAAGCTGAGATAAAAGAAGCTTTGCTAAAAGCCTATTTCACAGATAATGTTCATGTTGGCATCAAAGACAATCTAATTGAAGTTGCCAAACAAAATAATGTTAGAGATGAATACTTAACCGAATTCATCAATACTCCAAACACTGAGCAGGTAGAAGCCAAACAAGCTCATTATAAATCGATGGGAATTAATGCTGTGCCTAGTTTTATTATAAATGATCAGTATTTAGTGCAAGGAGCGCAAGAGGCTCAAACATTTATTAATACATTTAAAAGTATCGCGAATGAATCAAACTAGGTCTTCTAGTATTTCTTTTAATGGTCTAACCTCATTGACATCTTCTATGGCTGGTCCTGCACACCAAACTGTTTTGTAAGATCCTTTAAAAGCAGATTTCCTAACTAGGTTCATTCCTTTTAACGCGATAAATAACTTAATGTACTTCTTTAACCATTTGTTCTTGTACATTAACTTTTCTAAAAAACTAGGTTTAGTTCCTATTTCCTGAACATATGGCGTATTGATAACAGTTAAATGAGATCCGGAAATCTTTGTAGAAAGCACAATGTCTTTAGCTCCGTAATCTATTAACGCTTGTTTATATTCTTTAGAAATTGGTGCTTCTTCACTCGCTAAAAAGATAGTTCCAACAGAAACCCCACAAGCGCCTTTTGATAATGCATCATCCACATCAGACTTACTAGTCACCCCTCCTGCGGAAATAATGGGTATGTTAATATTCTCTGATAGTTCCTTTAACAAGGTGTCCTTTTCAGTTGGACCACAATGCCCACCGGCTTTATTGTTAACCGCAATTACTGCATCAGCCCCTAACTCTTCAACCTTTTTAGCATATTTCAAATCAACAACATCACAAAAAACTTTTATACCAAGTGGTTTACACTTTTCAATTGTTTCTTTCGGATTTCCAAGAGATGTAATGATGTAATCAACCTTTTCTTCCAACAAAATTTCTAATTGTTTAGAAAATTTAGGATTTGATTTATTGACTATAAGATTTATACCAAACGGTTTGTTTGTTTGCTTTTTAATATTTCGAATTGCCTGCCTAAATTCATCATATGTACGATAATTCAATGCAGGAATCGCTGCTGTAGAACCATTCTCACACGCTTGAACAACCATTTCTTCATTGGAAACCAAAAACATTGGCGCAACAATAATTGGATGTTCTATTCCTAATATTTCTGAAAGCAATTGAGGCATAATTTAATTACGTATAAGTTTAACAATTGTTCTTTAAATAACAAATCCCTAAAACTTAGCGTACTTAATATTAAATGTTTAATGTTTTAATGTTAAGCCAGTTCTTTAAAATGATTTGATATGAAAAGGAAGATATTAATTACAGGTGCAAACGGTCAAGTGGGAACAAAGCTTTATGAAAGTTTAATGGAAAAAGGTAATTGTATTGTTATTGCCTCGGATATTGGGAATAATAAATTTAACTATCCTTTGTTTGAACAGCTTGATGTAACCAATTATGAAAACTTAACAGACATAATAATTAAACATGGAGTTACCCAGATTTATCACATGGCTGCCATCCTATCTAGTAACGGAGAAAAAGATACTCAACTAGCCTGGAATGTAAATATGAATGGCTTGTTGAATGTTTTAGAAGCATCAAGACATTATAATATCAATAAGTTATTTTACCCTAGTTCAATTGCTGTATTTGCGGGTCCTTTTCCGGATGGGATAGCTTTTCAAAACACAAT
>JAYPYW010000035.1:0-7380 GCA_038154685.1 Flavobacteriales bacterium
AATTAAACAGTAGGTAATCTGACGTTCCAATTAATAGTTGGTAAGAATTTTCGGACAAATTAGCCGACAGTAACTTAAGTAATTTTTAAAAGGGAATTAAGAGTACTTTAAACGCCGGTAAATTAGAATACAATCATGCGCACTGGAAAGCGTTTGAAAAACTTTTAAATGGAAATGCAACCAAAAAATCATTCTTTAGAGCAGCCGCAGCAATCGCATTGCTTTTTGGATTAAGTTATGCGGTTTATGATAATATCGAACCATCTAAAACCATTGTAAACAGTACTCCACAAAAAGAAAATAAAATATCCGATCATATTAACAAAGAATATCCTGAATCTTTAAAATCAATTGATGAAGAAAATAGCAAGCCAAAAAACTCTTCAAATCCTATCCAAAAAGCTGAAGAAATCAACTCTTTAAAAAAGAGATTTAAAACTCTCAATTCAGTTTACAAACCAACTGAAAACAACTCTTTTGGAGAAAAACTGGTAAATAGCTCAATCAACGAAATCGATGCAGCTGCTGAAGAATCTGAGAAGTTTGAAAAAGTGGTAAATCAAAAGAACGCCAAGAAAAAGAACATTTTTAAAATCAATAAAAAAGTTGAATTATGTGCAGCTGTTGAATTTATCAATTCCGTTAAAGCACCAAAGAAGAGAAAGGCTCTTGAATACCAAGTCCATCCGGGAGCAGCTCTAAGGTTAAACATCTGGCAAAACCCTGCATTAACTGGTCTTTACAACCAAAATAATATTTCTGGGTTCTACACAAATAATTGGGAGTTTGTAGATGAAAATCATGACAAAAACGGAGAGATTAACCTTGTACAGCCACTTGTTTATCTTGGAGCCTATGAAAGAAGACTTAAACACGGACTATCTATCGGAGGTTCTTATAAGTACGAATTAAAGAAAAACTGGAATAATAAAGAATTTAGCGGTTATGTTAGTTACGCAAAAACTTTGGCAAAAGATCTTAGCTTAAGAATTGGAGGAGCTACCACCTACAGAAATAACAATTTAGCGGTAAACAGACTTACAGTTAGGGAGCAAGCCCAAAATAGTGAGTACATCAATGAAACAGATCTTGGTGAATTAAAATCGAAACACCAGTATAGTTTCTCTAGTCATTTAGGGCTTTTCATTAACCACCCTAATTTTTACCTAGGATACACTTTATTTAATGCTGCCTCAAAAAATATTACTAACGAAAATGAAGTAACTCCAATAAAACACAGCTCCCTTGCCGGAGTTCATTCACCACAGGTATTTAAGATTAATTTAAGCGCTTTATTCAAATATGAAAAAGAGTTATTCCAATCTTATTCTCCAGGAATTGGAATCACATACGACAACAAATTCTTTGCTACAGCTGAGCTTGAAAACTTAAACAGACCGAAATTATCTCTAGGTTATAATATTAGAAATAGTTTTAGATTCCATGCGACTGTTGCCCGGCAAAACCTAGAAGACTACCAAAAAGAACTTAACCTTGATAATTTTATTGAAAGGCAAGGTTATTTCAGCACAGGAATTAACTGGAATTTTTAAAATGAAAAAACTAACCTTTATATTATTTACTTTAATACTCTCGTCCTGTGTTAAGGAAAGGATTTTTGAAGATTCTGAACCAGAGGAAAAATTATCTCCATACTTCACACCAACCACTACTCCTATTCATGTACTGGCCGCAACAGGATACATAAACGAATGTTTTTACGAGAATAACAACGTAAAACTAATCGCATACAATCCTAACAATACTAGATATGATTGGTATTTAATTCAAGAAGATGGAACTGAAGAACTCATTTCTCACGACTCAATTTTAATTACCAATCAAACTGGAGAATTTAAATTAGAATTTGAGAGGGAAGTTTTTGACGTTGGAGAAATAGATTCAACCATATACATTAATTTAAGCCATTGTACTACAGGACTAGATATACCAGAGACTATAATCCCCAACAACCCGGGAGGGCTGTACAATACATGGCTACCTATTTTTACAGGGGTTTCAGAATTTTACGTCAGGATTTCGGACCAGGATGGAAACACCATATTTGAATCAGAATCAGAGCTTAATCGCTTTGATGGAACCTACTTGGGAACACCACTCCCTTCTGGCTCATACCATTATTACGTATCAGGTATGTACAGGTCAGGCTATAATTTTGAACAACAAGGAGTTATTGAGCTAATCAACTAAACGTCTTTATTAATACCATTGTACACTATTAAAAATGCTTATTTTAGTGTAAAATAGTATTATGGATATCTACAGCATTTTATTAGCCCTTGCTCCCACTACAGTTGTAGGAGTTGTCTCATATCTTTTAATCGACCGTTTTTTAAAGGCGGAAAGTAAACGTCATATTCTTGAGATTAAAAAGGAAAGTATAAAAGTTACTATCCCTGTTAGACTTCAAGCTTTTGAAAGGGTTATTTTATTACTTGAAAGAATTGACGCTGTTCAAGTAGTAAAAAGATCCATTTCTCCAGGGATGACATGCGGACAATTAAAAATGAAAGCTATTGCTGAAATCAGAAACGAATTCAACCATAATGTTACCCAACAAGTATACTTATCAGCAGCTTCTTGGGAAAGAGTTGTTCAAGCAAAGGAGGACGCTATAAAACTTATATCTGTAACAGGAACTCAATTAAACGACAATGCAGACGCTATTGAGTTTAGTCGAAAAATACTTGGAGTAAATGAAGAGCTTGAAGTAAGTAATGCTGAAGCTATCGAATTTATTAAACAAGAAGTAAGAAAATTGTTCTAATTTGACGTAACAAAAGCGTAGTTACCACAGTAAAAAGGTCTGATTTAAATATTACACAAGAATAATTTAATGCCCCGAATCGACTTAACTATTTTCAAATCACTTGCTACAGCGCTACTTCTAGGGCTAGTATTTGCTAGCTGTAAAGACCAACCAGTAGATAAATACAAGAGATATGAGTTAAGCGGGTACACTCAAGGAACAACCTATCAAATTATTTATATTGATTCTGTTGACTCAAGAAAAATGGTCCAGGCAAAAGTGGATTCAATTCTTGAAGTTGTAGATAATTCGGTTAGTACTTACAATCCAAAATCGATTATTAGCAAGTTCAATAATTCGGATACTTGCACCCTAATAAACGAACATATTTTAAATATATTCAACACTTGCGACGAAGTGAATTCATTTTCTGATGGAGCCTTCGACCCAACTGTTAAACCTTTAGTTAATCTTTGGGGGTTTGGAGCTCATCCATTCAATTTTGACACTCTATATTCAAACCTACCGGACTCCTTAAACAGGGATTCACTAATTGCTCACTACAAAGACTCTATGGCTTACGACTTAACTGATTTTGTAGGTTTTGAATATTTAATGCTTGGTGGTGACATTATTTACAATTCTGGAAAGGAAATGTTAAGTGGAGATTTTAACGACAACTTCATTTGTAAGGATGATGAAACTGTACAAATAACTTTTGATGCAATCGCACAAGGATATACTTCCGATTTACTGGGAGACTATTTTAACTTTAATTTAGGTATTGGAGATTTCCTTATCAATGTTGGAGGTGAAATTGTTGCTCAGGGTTATAAAATGGATTACAAGCCTTGGATGGTTCAAATAGAACATCCGAACGTTGATATTGAAGGTGGACTTGATGAAATTGCTACTGTTAAAATGGATTCTAATTTCCGTGCCATTGCGGTATCTGGAAACTATAGAAAGTTTAGAGAAGAAGGTGGAAGAAAAATTGTTCATTCAATTGATCCAAGAACTGGAATGCCCGCAAAAACCAATGTTTTAAGCGCTACAGTACTTTGCTATGAAGCTGCTCTTGCTGATGCTTACGCTACTGCATTTATGGTTATGCGCCCTGAGGAAATTGTTCCTCTTGTTGAATCTGAAGAACTTGGATTATACGTATTGCTAGTATATGAAGAAGAAGACGGAACGCTAGGAACCTATGTTTCTACAAATCTAGAGGACAAACTACTTTACCCTGTTAAAAAGAAAGAAGATTAGTATTAAGCTGCTTCTTGAGCATCACTCTCACACTTCTCTCCTGGCTGTGCTCCACAAAAAGAACAAGGTTCGTTTTCTGAATTTAAAACCGGATTTTTTGAAGCACAAGTACCAGCAAATTCGCCATCTTTTTTAACGATTAGTTTGATGGCAATTCCTGCGAAAGCTAATGCTAACATTCCGATTGCTAAAAGTGCTAATTTCATAATTCAATTATTTCTTATACAAAGATAAACGAATATAGACTACTAAATGTATTATTGGTTACTGTTAGTGAAAAACTATTGTTTTATTATCAACTACCAGCATTTTTCGCTCAACATGAAGCTTTATCGCTTTTGCTAAAACCAATTTCTCTACATCCTGTCCCATCTTCACTAAATCGTTTACAGCATTTCTATGCGTAACGCGCGCAACATCCTGCTCGATTATTGGTCCAGCATCAAGATCAGCAGTAACATAATGAGCAGTGGCTCCAATGATTTTTACTCCCCTTTGAAAAGCAGCATGATATGGTTTAGCCCCTACAAAAGCAGGTAGGAAAGAATGGTGAATATTTATTATTCTATTTTCAAATTCCGCAATAAACTTCGGAGTTACAATCTGCATATAACGCGCTAAGACAACAAAATCAACTTCATATTGTTTCAATACCTCCAGCTGCCTAACCTCAGCTTCATCTTTGTTTGATTTATCAATTGGAATATATTCGAAAGGTATATCAAAGCGCTCAACAACATCTCTTAAATATTCATGATTACTTACAACTACAGGGATTTCCACTTCCAACTCACCACTTTGCCACCTCCCTAAAATATCAAATAAACAATGAGAAAGTTTAGTTACAAACAGACCCATTTTTGGTTTTTCATCCGTAAAATAAAGATCAAACCGAATTTTAAATCGCTTTCCCAACAAAGTATTAAAGTACTCAGAGATCTTTTCTCTTTCAATAGTAAACGTTTCTAAAGACCATTCTACACGCATAAAGAAATGCATATTTTCATGATCAGTGTATTGATCTAAATCAATAATATTACCCTGATTACTGTAAATGAATTCCGTAACAGAACTAACTATACCCTTCTGATCTTCACATTCAATTAAAACAACTGCATTAGCCATTTAACAAATATATAAGGTTCAAACTATAAGCGTAAAAACTTAATGTTAAATATGAGACACCTTTATAATATTTACTGGACAAGCCTCAGCAGCACGCTCATTAGCATCCAAGTATTCATCCTCTACCTTAACTGTATGGAACCCTTTTTTATTTACAGCACCCAACAGTGTACTTTTACCGTCTTTTTTACTCATACGCCATTGATCAAATGCGATTTCAACACAATAATTGCAACCAATACACTTATCTCTCTTTTGAGTAATTATAACCATTAAGCGGGAACAACTTTATATAATTTATCGGAAGGCCTGATTTTCTCTACTTTAAAACTCACCTCGTCTCCTTTTTTAGCCTCTTCTACTTGATTGTAATCTACTCTAATGTCATCAACTTCCATTTCAATAACACCTGTGGTTGGCCCTGTAATCAATACCTGATCACCTTTCTTTAAAGAGTGACTAGCAATTTTAAACTCTCCAACACCCTGCTTTGAGTAATACTTCATTCCACGTCCAATAAAAATCTTGCGCGTTGTTGCATGGGAACCATGTTGATCACTCCACTCCCCCATTTTCTGCCCTAAATAATAACCAGACCAAAAACCTTTGTTATAAACTTTTTCTAATCTGGCCATCCAGCCTTCAACCTTTTCTGGAGTATATTCACCCACAAAGTAAGCTTCGATAGCCTCTCTATAACACTCTATAACAGTCTTTACATATTCTGGAGCTCTGCCTCTCCCTTCTATTTTCATTACAGTAATACCGGTTTCCAAAAGTTGATCCAGAAAATCAATTGTGCACAAATCTTTTGGAGACATGATGTATTGATTATCAATCTCTAATTCATGACCATCCTCTAAATCAATAACCTTGTAGGTTCTCCTACAGTTTTGGATACAAGCCCCACGATTTGCTGAGCTATTATAACTGTGTAAACTTAAATAACATTTCCCCGAAACAGCCATGCACAAAGCTCCATGAGAAAAAACTTCAATCTCAACCAAATTACCACTTGGTCCGCGGACATCTTCCTTCACGATTTGATCACAAATCTGTTTCATTTGTTTTACACTTAACTCACGTGCCAAAACCATAACATCGGCGAAATTTGCGTAAAACTTAACGGTTTCAATATTTGTAACATTTACTTGTGTTGAGATATGCACTTCAACTCCTTCCGTTTTTGCGTGCATTATAACTGCTTGATCCGCTGCTATAACAGCTGAAATACCAGCTGATTTAACTTCAGAAATGATTCTTTTGATTAATGAAAGATCATGATCGTAAATAATCGTATTTAAGGTCAGGTAAGACTTAGCACCATACTCTTCACAACGTCTCGCAATTTCTGGCAAATCATCCATTGTAAAATTCATGGTTGCTCTTGCGCGCATATTCAATTGCTCAACACCAAAATAAACCGAATCAGCTCCAGCCTTTAATGCAGCCGTTAAGGAATCAAAATTTCCCGCTGGCGCCATTAACTCAATCTTCCTTTTTTCCATAACTCAGCAAAACTAAAACCTTATATCAGACTGAAATATGATATATGACATGGTTTGAGTTTTACCCAATAAAAAAGCCTTCCATCCGGAAGGCCTCCTATTAACCTAAATATTTTTGAAGAACTGCACTCCTTGTAGAATGTTTCAAGCGCCTAATGGCCTTTTCTTTTATTTGTCGGACCCTCTCTCGAGTTAAGTCGAATTTCATTCCAATTTCCTCGAGCGTTAAGTTCGATTTCGCTGTAGCCTCAATTCCAAAGTACAATTTTAAAACATCAGCCTCTCTTGGCGTTAAACTACTTAAAGCTCTTTCAATTTCATTTTTTAAAGACTCATCCATTAACTTTTCATCTGGCCTTTTAGAATCTTTCGAACCTAAAACATCATACAAGGTACCAGCGTCGGAGTCATCTCCTAACGGAGCATCCATAGAAACCGCACGAGTATTATTTCTTAGGGATGTCTCCACTTCATCAACCGATAAATCTAGCGCTTCAGCTATCTCATCAACAGATGGCTCTCGCTCATGAACTTGTTCCAATTCAGAGAATGTTCTATTTATCTTATTGATATTACCAATTTTGTTAAGGGGTAAGCGGACGATTCTTGCTTGCTCCGCAAGAGCTTGCAAAATACTTTGCCTGATCCACCAAACGGCATAAGAAATAAACTTAAAACCTCTGGTTTCATCAAACCTTTGAGCAGCCTTAA
>JAYPYW010000035.1:7390-25968 GCA_038154685.1 Flavobacteriales bacterium
GCCTTAATCAAACCTAGGTTCCCTTCATTAATTAAATCAGGCAAGGACAATCCTTGGTTTTGATATTGTTTAGACACAGAAACTACGAATCTTAAATTGGCTTTAGTTAACCTATCTAAAGCTACCTGATCTCCTTCCTTAATTCTTCTTGCTAACTCTACTTCTTGTTCCGGAGTAATTAATTCCTCTTTTCCAATTTCTTGTAAATATTTGTCAAGTGAAAGGGTCTCACGATTAGTTATTTGCTTTGTTATTTTGAGCTGTCTCATTTTTTAAATCGGTTGTGGTTCGATTTGAATTTACGGTAATCAACCTATTAGGTTTCGATAATTCTATTATTTACATATAATTTAATGCTTATTAACATTTCAAATAAAAGATGACAAGCTTCATCTTAACCTATAACCTTTACATTCTTAACTTATTGTTTTACAAACAAAGACACAAAGCAATTTTGTTTATAAGGCGACAAATAAAACAGGAGTTATGAACAACAAACAGTTATAAGGTTATTCCCCTACCAAGACAACTAGTTATTTCTCATTATTTTTGTAAAAAACAATAACGATGGCTAACAACAATTTGTCCGACCGAATTTTAAAAATGGAAAACTCTGCAACTATTGCCATGAGTGCAAAAAGTAGAGAATTAAAATCAAAGGGACATGATGTTATTAGCCTAAGTTTGGGAGAACCGGATTTTAATACACCTGACATTATAAAAGATGCTGCAAAAGCAGCTATTGATGAAAACTTCTCCAAATACCCTCCTATTGCTGGATACGCAGATTTAAAAGTGGCCATCGCAGATAAATTTAAAAGAGAGAATAATCTCGAATACCAGTCAAACGAAATTGTAGTTTCAACAGGTGCTAAACAATCATTAGCCAATGTAATTTTATCATTGATTAATCCAGGAGATGAAGTTTTATTACCAGCACCTTTTTGGGTGTCCTATGTTGAACAAGTAAAATTAGCTGGTGGAATTCCTGTTGAAATTCAAACAACTATTGAATCAGACTTTAAAATAACTCCTGAAAAATTAAGAAAAAACATTACAGCTAAAACTAAGCTTCTTGTATACTCCTCACCTTGTAACCCATCAGGATCCGTTTATTCAAAAGAAGAATTATCTGCATTAGCTGAAGTCATTGTAAATCAGCCCAATTTATTCGTTTTAGCTGATGAGATTTACGAATACATCAATTTTACCGGACAAAACCACACCAGCTTAGCTTCAATCTCTAAAGATATATGGGAAAGAACAATTACCGTTAACGGAATAGCCAAAGGTTTTGCAATGACCGGATATAGAATTGGATACATCGGCGCACCTAAATGGATTTGCGATGCTTGCACGAAAATTCAGGGTCAATTCACCTCTGGAGCCAACTCTATAGCACAAAGAGCTACTATTAAAGCTGTTCAGGAGGGCAAGGAGCTAGTTACCTATATGGTTGATGAATACAAAAAAAGAAGAGATCTTGTTTTTGAAGAGCTTCAGAAAATTAAAGGTTTAAAAACCAACTTACCAGAAGCCGCATTTTACTTTTTCCCTGATGTAAGTGAATTCTTCGGAAAATCATATAATGAAGAAACGATCAATTCAGCAAAAGACTTATGCCTTTTCATTTTAAATGAAGAGTTATTAGCTGTTGTACCCGGGGAAGCTTTTGGATCTCCAAATTCAATTAGGATTTCTTATGCCTCTTCACAAGAGGTTTTAATGGAAGCGATGAAAAGACTTAAAAATGGGTTAGAAAAATTAAGCTAATCTAATCCCGTCCTTTTCAATCTTAATCTTTTGATCTTTGTAAAGATTACCGATAGCTCTTTTGAACGACTTTTTACTCATAAGTAATCTCTTAGAAATCTCTTCAGGATCACTTTTGTCATGCAAATCAAGGAATCCATTGCTTCTTTCCAAGATATCTAAAACTTTTTGAGCATTTGGCTCAAAACTAGCTACACCTTCTGCCTGAAGGATAACATCTACCTTTTGATCCTCTCTAATCGTTTTAACAAATCCTTTTAATTTCTGCCCCGGCTTTAAAGGTTGATTTACATCACTCTTAAAAATCAAACCTTTGTGTTTATGATTTATAATAACGTTAGTTCCTAAATGAGATGAATGCAACACAATCAGGTCTACCTCCTCTCCTTTCTCTATTGTTAAATTATCATTGGATAAATACCTATTAAATTTAGATGTACCTACAAGCCTTCTTGTTTTTTCATCCAGATACATATAAACAACATAGCTTCTCCCTTCTTCCATTGGGATGGCTTGCTCTTTATAAGGAACCAATAATTGCTTAACTAATCCCATATCCATAAAAGCACCAATTCGATTGACCTGATCAACCATTAAACAAGCATAATCGTTTAGTTTAATTTTAGGAACTAAAGTTGTAGCTATCAATCGCTCTTCATTATCTAAATAAATGAAAACCTCAATATCGTCACCTTCTTTAAATCCTTCTGGAACATAAGCATTGGGTAATAATGCCTGCTTAAAAGGATCATCCCCTCTTAAATAAAAACCTTGAGGCTCTTTCCTAGCAGCGGTTAATGTAATTACTTCTCCAATATTAAAATCATCCATACCACAAAGTTAGGGTTAATAAACATAACAACACCTAGCAACCTTTTAAAATACTGTACGTCTATGGGTTGCTTTATAATTTGCCTTATAAACACTAACTTTACGACTATGAAAAAACTCCTTAACGGCTTACTTCTAGTAAGTTTACTTGTTTCATGTAAAAGAGACAAACAAACTTCTTGGGAGACAGACATGCTTACCCCAATTGTTAAATCTCAATTAACCGTTTCCGATTTACTGCAATCCGACAACGTTGTAGCCAATCCAGACAGTACTTTAAAACTGGTATACTCTTCTGAGTTATTCAGAATGAACACAGATAGCTTCGTTACACTTCCTGACTCCACTTTTGAAGATGGTGCCAGCTTAGAATCGCTAGAACTACCTAACGATACTGTTGAATACAGGATAACAATGGCAGATATTGCAAGATCTCTAGGTGGTTTTGTTGGACCTTTAATTCTTACCAATCACGGATCTTACTTCCCTATTGCATTACCTAGTGAGACCGACCAATCGGTGGCTGGAACTACTGTCGACATCTCTATGTCTGATTTATTCGATGAGCTGATTTTAGATTCTGGTGTTGCAGAAGTTATTTTGGTTAACGAAACTCCTTTTGCTATTAAGGATGTAAACTTCTCTCTTAATAACAAACCAATTGGACCTGGATCTGAAATACTTAGCCACACTTTCACAAACGTACCATCTAAAACTGAGGCAAGCGAAGAGTTTATTTTAAGAGATGATACAATTAACTCTGAACTTGAAGCAGACTTGGATAACATCACAGTTACAGTTCCTGCAGGGACATTCTTAATAGACACTAATGAGGCTGTTATAGCTAAAGTTATTGTTAGGGATTTAAAACCTAGAGCAGCAACTGCAGTTTGGCCTGATCAAAACGTAATTGATCAAAGAAGAAGAATTCCGTTCGCTTCTAATGTAGAAGTTGATTTTAAAGATGCTTCTATTAGAGCTGGAGAAATTTACTTTGAATTATACTCTACGCTAGATGACTCTATTTTCATTACCTACAAAATTCCAAACGTTTTCAAGGGAACGGACACTTTCCAAATAGACACTGCTATCCCACCTCCAGTTCCACCTGCGACTGAATCTAAATTAGCAACAACCATTTCTTTAGATGGTTATCATTTTGAATTCAATGGATTTGGAATATTAGATCCCGCTAATCCTGAGTACAGACCTGATACTATAAATACTTACATTACTGATATCAAAGCAAAAATTAAATACACTGGTGAAAAGAAAACTTTATCTCTAACCGACAGTGTTTATGTAAAAGCTGAAGTAAGAGATTTAAGACCAACTTTCGCTAGGGGTTATATGAGGAGTAAAGTAATTACCGCTGGACCTACTGAAATCGCTTTTGATTTATTTGATAATATTAAATCTGGTTCGATCGATTTAGAAGATGCAAATCTTGAAATTGAAGTTGACAATGGAATGGGAGCTTCAGCTACTGCTAAGTTTAACCAAATAAAAGGAGAAAACGCTGCAGGGACAGAAGTAGATTTGACCTTTGCGGGAGGAAATGACAGTTTAATTATTGATAGAGCTGAATACAATCTTGAAAACAATAGAACTACCCATGTATTTTCTACAAAAACCTTAAACACTAGTAATTCGAACATTACCGACTTCATTGAAAACCTTCCAAATAAGATTATTTATGAAGCTGAAGTCGAACTAAACACGGATTACACTAAACCAGATTCAGCTACTTTCATAGCTGCGATGTTAGTTGATGACCCTACAGAGCCTATCAACTTTGTTCACCACTTAGATGACATCTCTGCTAACTTAAATTTAGAAGTACCTCTTTCGGTAATAACTGATAGCTTAATACTTGTAGACACTTTAGATTTTAGCTTAAATAATGCTAGCTCTAATGAAGTTGAAAGCGGTAAATTCAAACTTTTAATTGACAACGGATTCCCATTCGACGCCACAACTTCTTTATACTTCATAGACGATTTCGGAACAGTAATCGATTCGTTATGGACTAATCAGACCGCAGTTAGGGCAAATGTTAACACAGCAGGTAGAGTAACAAGTAGCAACCGTTCGATTATTGAATTCAATATTGACACTGAAAAAATGGAAAGAATTAAATCTGCATCATTAATATACGTTGAAGCTGGTTTCCATACATTTGATGTAAGTGATCCTGACGCTGAGCACTACAAAGTTTATAGCAACTATTCTTTCGGAGTTAAACTCGTATGTGATTTCAAATATAAATTCTCCAACTAGAACGAATCATGATTAAAAAATTAATACTAGCTTCTTTTGTTGTTTGCGGATTAAACCTAAATGCTCAAAACAACTTTTTATTACCAGATTCATCTAACCAAGTTTTGGTTAATGGAATTGGTGGTGTTGCCTCATCTAGCTTACCACAAAGCTTCATGAATAAATTCATCACCCCTGGTTATATTGATAATGAACAAAAAGACAAGGCATCTTCTTCTTTAAATGACCTGAACTATTTTGGAGGAGTGGCAAAAGCTAACATAAACGTTATGTTAAGCGCCATAAGTGACACTTCCAAAACGAGCAAATTATTTGGTATTGGATTTGGAACTAGTACAGAAGGAGACTTAAGGTTTACAAAGGATTTATTCAATGTAATCTTCTATGGAAATGGGCCCTATGCCGGTCAGAACTTAAATCTTGATAAAACTTCGTTCAACGCTCTTTCATACTCTTATTTGGAAGTTTCTTTGGGTAAGTCAAAGTTTACACCAACTGCACACAAGAGTTTCTGGGCAGATCTTGGAGTTGTTTTCGGACATGGCTATACAGATTTTGAAGTTGGAAGGGGAAATCTATTTACGGAAGAATTCGGTGATTACCTTTCACTTGACATATCGGAAAGCACATTAAGTATGTCGGACACGATAAGTACTGGAATCAACCAAGGTTTTGGAGGAAAAATAGACCTACACTACTCTGTTCAAACAGAGACAAGTAAACTTTTAATTTCTGCTGAAAATTTAGGTGGAATATTCTGGAGAAACGCTTTAACTGCTGATGTAGATACTTCCTTTACATTCGAAGGGATTGAAATTGGAAATATTTTCGAATTATCCGATTCGGTTTGGAATCAAATTGGTTCAGCGGATAGCGTGGTCAATTCTACAAAAGGGAACATATTTAAACCACTCCCAATTGATTTATCTTTTTATTATAAAAAAGACATGACGTTCCTAACATTTGACTTATTCGCCAGACACAGATTATTTGCTAATTATCGTCCTTTTGTAAGAGCTGGAGCTAACTTAAACCTTCCAATTGTAAAACCAGGAATCACTGCAGCCTATGGGGGATATGGAGCTTTACAAGTTGGACTAAATGCCGACATTAAATTATTAGGTGACTTATTCCTAATTCAACTCGGCACAAACAACTTACTTGGTACAGTTGTTCCGGAATCTGTTTCTGCACTGGACTTCTATGTAGGATTGAGATATCAGTTTTGAAAATGAAATTTTGCAATAAAAAAAGCCGCTCGTTGAGCGGCTTTCTTATTTATTATATTTTGAAAATCATTTTGAATACTGAGCTGGATATAAAGTCTTTAGGTTATAATCTGAAGCCATAACTTCTCCATAAGCCCCAGCCGATTTAATAATAAATAAATCACCCCTCTTCGTTTCAGGTAATTCTAAATCTTTTGCAAAGCAGTCTGTGCTCTCACAAATTGGACCTACAACATCATATTTAACGATGTTTTCAGAAGAAGAGCTGATATTTTCCATTTCATGATGTGCGCTATACAACATAGGACGCATTAATTCGGTCATCCCTGCATCAAGAATCGCAAAGTTCTTTTTCAATCCATTTTTTATGTACAATACCTTCGATACTAAAAAGCCACACTGTCCAGTAAGCGACCTTCCTAATTCAAAGTGAACTTCTTGTTCTGGTCTTAACTCTAAGAATTCATTGAATATTCTAAAATACTCAGCAAAATCAGGAACCTGCCCATCAGGGTTATGGTAATCGATACCTAAACCACCCCCAGCGTTAATTATCTTAACAATAATCTGACGAGAGTAAAACCACTCCTGAATTTTATTAATCTTTGAAGTAAGGTTTTTAAACGAAGTCAAATCAGTGATCTGAGAACCAATATGAAAATGCAAACCAATTAATTCGATGTTTGTACTTTTGTTAAGCACTTCTAAAACATCATCTAATTCCCACATGTTTATACCAAACTTGTTTTCCGATAAACCAGTTGTGATATACTTATGCGTGTTTGCGTTTACGTTTGGATTAATTCTCAAAGCAATTTGAGCTGTTTTTCCTTTAGCAGCAGCTAGTTCATTGATTACTTCAATCTCTTGGATACTTTCACAGTTAAAGCAAAAAATATCTAGATCTAAAGCAGAGTTAATTTCCGCATCACTTTTCCCAACTCCAGCAAAAACAACATCACTAGCTTTAAAACCAGCTTTAACAGATGTTTCTACCTCCCTTCCACTAACGCAATCGGCTCCAAAACCTTTATCCGCAATTAGCTTAAGAATTGGTTCATTAAAATTGGATTTTACAGCATAGTGTAAATGAAATCCATATTTATCAGCTTCACTCTTCGCTAAATCTAAAGTTTGATTCAGCAAATCCATATCGTAATAGTAAAAAGGCGTATCTAAGCCTTCAAACCTATTTAGTAAATCTGTATTCATACCAAAATATCTTTATAAAGAAATGTCCCGCTTTTTGGGCGGGACATTTACTATTTATTAAGTCTTAATTAAAAAGTAAATAACCCATTGTTTAAGTTTTGAAGCGCTTTTTGTTTGTACTTCGACTCCACAACAACTGAAATATTATGTCTTGATCCTCCGTAAGAAATCATCCTAACCGGAACATCATTTAAAGCTTCAAAGATTTTAATTGCTGCACCTTCCGCTTCACTTACCATATTACCAACAATACAAACAATCGATTGATCTTGATCGATCTCAACAATTCCGAAAGCTTCCAATTCTTTTACAATCTTATCCAAGTTAGAAGTATCATCAATAGTTAATGAAACTGCAACCTCAGAAGTTGTAATCATATCAATCGGTGTTTTAAATCTTTCAAATACCTCGAATACACTTCTTAAGAATCCGTATGCTAAAAGCATTCTAGCAGATTTAATTTTAATTGCAGTGATTCCATCTTTAGCAGCAATAGCTTTCACTAAACCTTCTCCAGTTTCTTTAGAAATTGTTGTTCCTTTTGCTGAAGGATCCATTGTATTTAACAACTTAACTGGAATACCTAATTCAGCAGCTGGACGAATTGATTGAGGGTGAAGAATTTTAGCACCGAAGTACGCTAACTCAGCAGCCTCATCAAACGACAATTTAGCAACTGGTTTAGTTTTATCAACTACTCTAGGATCATTGTTATGCATCCCATCAATATCTGTCCAAATTTGAACTTCATCAGCTTCAACCGCATTTCCAACTATAGATGCAGTATAATCTGAACCTCCTCTTTTTAGGTTATCAATCTCACCAAAAGAGTTTCTACAAATATATCCCTGAGTAATAAAAAGCTTAACACCTTCTCTTTTCTTCAGTTCTTTAGCAGCATGCTCTCTGATATATTCCATATCAGGCTCTTCATCACGATTAATCCTCATGTAATCAAGCGCTGGTAAAAGAGCTGATTCAACACCACTTTCTTCAAGGAATAAGTGGAACATTTTAGTACTTAGTAATTCTCCTTGTGCTAAAAGTGCTCTTTCTTGGAATAAGTTAAAAACATTCACAACAAATGATTTCATGAAATCAAAATGCTCTTTAATGATAGCATTTGCTTTTTCTTGAAATTCATCGGCTTTATAAAGTTCTTTAACAGTATCGTGGTATTTCGCCTCTAAATCGGCGATTGCCTGTTTGGCTCCTTCCTTATCATCAGCGTATAATTTTTCACCAATTGCAACAAGGCTGTTAGTTGTACCAGACATAGCTGACAACACAACAATTTTAGGCTCGTCGTTTACAACGATATCCGCAACTCCTCTCATTCTTTCTGCAGACCCTACGGATGTACCACCAAACTTTAAAACTTTCATGTTTTTAAACATTTTTAAATTGAGTTGCAAAAATATGGAAAAGAAGTCAGAAGATAGGAGCTGGAAGACAGAAAAAAGTAACGAAATAAACTTTGTTTATTAAAAGACGAAATACAAAAGACGAAATACAGGAAATGATGGTAGCCGATTTGAAATTGGCAATCAATGCTCTTGGATTTCAAATCGACAAGAAGAATTCCTCGAATCACAAAAAAACCTCTTCAGTTATTTAACTAAAGAGGTTTTATCTTTGCGGTGCGAGGGGGATTCGAACCCCCGGTACGAGTTGCCCCGTACGCCAGTTTAGCAAACTGGTGGTTTCAGCCACTCACCCATCGCACCTTAAATAAAGAACTGTTTAAAACAGGTCGGCAAATTTAATATATAACTTCGATTTAACCAACAGGTTTAAGCTCTTTGTTGATTAAAACAATCACTATTAATATAACTCTCTGAAAAACAACAAGTATTAATTTACAACTTGCTTTTCAGCCAAGTTTTATAATCGATTAAATCCTCATCCTTTCTTGAAGATTTTATGAAAGATTTAATCATTGGCAAATACTCCTCCTTTTCTCCTTTATTCATTAAATTTAAAATATTTAAGAATGCTTTATCCCGAACATTAGCAGCCTCGTTATACTCATTTCCATATTTTGATTTCATTTCAGAGAATCTGACATCAAACTTATCTGCATCTCCAATTTCATACCTAACAACCAACTCACCAATTGCCCACTTAAACTTTAAATCACTTGCCGTTTTTTGGTATTGATCCAAAAGTTGTAACTGCTGAAAATTTCTTAACGACTTTTTAAAATCTCTTTTATCAAACCAGTTTAAGGCCAAATTGATATACACAAATATCCCTAAGTAAGGGTCTGATTTCATCCAGTCACTCTCTTTAATCTCCTCTAAAATTGCAATACTCTTATCTTTATCAATTACATTATAATTATTCACCAAAGCATTGTAATAGTAAATCTGATACTTGTCTTTTAATGATTTACCGTGCTCCTCCATCGCTTCCTGCAATTGCTTTGCCCAAGCTAGCGAATCCTTTATCTTCCTATTCTTAAATAAGGTATTTACCAGATAGGTAAGCATTTGAAGTTTGGAGTCATGATTAGATTTATTGAATAATTTCTCTTTTAAAAAAGACTCATAAGTACTAATTAAATAATCCTCTAAAGCCGAAAATTCTTTTTTGGTTAAAAGAATCTGAGATACAGCACGGTAAACTTTTAATTTAAACTTTGGAGTAAGTAAACTTTTATCTTCAACCAACTTAGCAACAGTATCTTCTAAGAAGGGAATTAAATCAAAAGATTTTGAAGTATAATTCTGAGTTGTTTTAAGTTTGTAGTTTAATACTGCTAGTGCATTTTCTATTGATTTCAACTTTTCAAACTGAATACTGTTCCTATTACGCTTTTCAATATACTCCTCAGGATTAAAACGAACCGTTTCTTGAGAAATCCTTATCATTTCAGAATACACAACCTCCAACAAATCATACCTTTCAATTTTCTTACATTTAGCTTCAGCTTTCATCAAACAATGAAGCGCCAAATCAATTGAACCTTTACTGTAAAATAATGCTGAAAGATTAAGCAAATGAAATGCATTACCGGCATCTGTTGAATCAAAATGATGAACAGAAAGGCTTTTAAATACATTGGAAACCAAACGATTCTTTAACCGATAAAAAGAATTTTTATCAGTTTTACCATAAAGAGAAAACGCTACGAAATCCTCTTTATAGCTATCACCTCCTTTTTTGATAGCATCAAAAAGCTTTACATCTTTTCGGTCTTTATACGCATTCTTACGCAGTGTATATAATTTGTAAGATTGAATCTCCTCTTTGGACATTAATCCAATCACCTCACTTAAAACGTCCATTTCATCGTTTTGATCAAGTAAGGAAGTTACTAAATAAAAGCATCCTTATCAAGAAACATACGTTATATTTATAACAACCGAATTTTTATGAAAAAAACACTTATAACCACTTGCTTTATTTCTGTTGGAATGCTCGCCTTTTCGCAAGACACTTTGCGAGTTTCTGACGTAAGACTTGCTTTCGACACAACCGCCACACAATTTTACGAGGACACCCTTTCTTTAACATACAAAACAGAATACATAGGTGATGATCCTGACCCTGAGTTTATACAAAAAGTAAACGTCATCAATTCATCAGGTACATTTATGGAAATAGAAGATTCCGTTTTAACCTTACCCGAAATAACGCCTATCTCAGCTGGTAGCGAGTATGAGATGAGTGCTTCATTAAGGCTAAACCGATCTATTTTCAAAGATGGAAACAACACCGTTGTAATTTGGCCTGGCAAAACAGATGGACCTTTTGTAATTAAAGACCCAACTGAATTTGAGATTTTCATAGGTGGTCCAAAAAACGCTTTCACACTATCATCATTAGAACATAGTATTAGGGTTATTAATAATGAATTAATTATTTCAAACGAATCAACCCAAAATCAAATTATTCAGATTTATAATTTGAACGGTCAACTACTCAAACAATCTGTAGTAACTTCAAAGGACACTTCTAGCTTGTATATTCCCTCTGGAATTTTCGTAGTTGCTGTAATTTCAGGAAAAGATAAAAGGGCAGTTAAAATATTGGTGGAGTAAGAAAATAACGCACCCCAGAATTAAGTCTCGTTAACGCGAGACTTTTTTATTTCTAGACTATTGCTATTCGCTATTTACCCATAGCCCATCGTTAAGTTTAGGTAGACTATTTAAAGCTTTAGAAGTACTTAAATCTTAATAACCTCTTTAGTTAAAGGCGGTATTCACTTCGATCCTTTATATAAAACTGAGTAAAATTAACTAGTGCTTTTGAACTACTCTAGCAGGAATCTAAAGAGTGCTTTACTATGAGTGAATACAATTAATGCGCTACACACAGAACATTGTCTTACTTCTGAAATAAAAAAAGGCAGAACTCAAAGAGCTCTGCCAAAGGGGTACAAAAATTAATAAAAATTAAAATTTAAAATCCAGCTGAAGTTGAATCAACAACAATAACACCCGTTGAGTCTGTAGTCACACCTGATCCACTATCAACGTGCGTAGAATCAGTTCCTGAACCCGAACCACTATCTACTTCTGTTGAAACCCATACAGAATCACAAACCTCAATTGTTTCAGTCTCATATACTGTTTCACAATTAACCTTCCATCCTGGTCCCATTCCACCAAGAAGCACATAACAGTCTAATTCATAAATTGGATTTCTCAAAGAATCATAACCAACTAAAATGGAATCGCAAATAGTTTCTCCTAAAATAGAATCTCCTTCGTACCAAACGGAATCACAAACTGTATAAGGAATTCTGGCAACTTCATAATCACAGGAAACTTCCCAGTAACCTTCTTTCTCTTCAGTTGTAGTGTCTGTAGTTTCTTCAATTTCTTCTTTTTCACAAGAAACGAAGAACATTGAGCTAACAATAGTTAGACTTAAAAAAATTTTCTTCATTGTATTAAGGTTTTAAAGTTATTAGTAAAAGTACGTGCAAAAACTCCTGTATATTTGAGAAACTCACACAACTCTTACCCCACCAAAACCTTAAATCTTAAGAATCAAGTTCAAAAACTGTTATTTCTGGGCTAATTCCAACCCTACCAGGATACCCAACGAAACCTAAACCACGGTTTACATATAGTTGTTGACGCCCCTCCTCATATAGTCCAGCCCATTGTTTGTACTTCCATTGTACCGGACTAAACTTAATTCCAAATGCTTCAATTCCAAACTGCATCCCATGCGTATGGCCGGCGAACATTACATCTATATCTGAATATTCTGGACGAACTTGTAAATCCCAATGAGAAGGATCATGCGACAACAAAAGCTTTACATCTGCGTCCTCTGCTCCTTGAATTGCCTTTTTCATATCTCCGTACTGAGAAAAACTACCTCCCCAGTTTTCAATACCTATTACAGCTAACTTTTTACCGTTTCTTTCAATGATTCTATTTTCATTCATTAATAAATCGAAATCCATTTTTTGCTGGATATCCATCATTAAATCGAAGTTGTGTTTTCTGGCTTCATGATCATTTCTATCATAAACATATTCGGGATAGTCATGATTCCCCATCACACTGTAAACTGGATGTTTTATACCTTTAAAAACATCTATAAAATCTAATGCCTCTTCTGCTCTATCATTCACTAAATCCCCAGTAAAAAAGAGCATATCAACTTCTTGTTCATTAATTAATTTAACAGCCTCTTTCATCGGCTCTAAACTCATAAAACTCCCAACATGTAAATCGGAAATCTGTGCGATTTTCATTCCCTTAAATTCATCAGGTAAATTCGAGATCTTAATTTTCTGCTTTCGAACGGTATAATTATACCCCCCTTTAATCACTCCATAAGTCATCGATGATAACAAAACACCAAATGAACCTAAAGCAGATAATTGCAAAAATCTCAATCTACTAATTCCTTTTCCTTCAGGATTTCCAGAAACATCAATATTAGAAACACTACCTATTAATAATCTTACTAACCTAATAACATCGTCAGCAATTAAAAAAACAGAGGCTAATAACTTTGGTAAGAAGATCAGGAAAAACAAGATCTGTCCTAGCATTCGAACAAAACGACCTGCTTCATATCCTGAAAATAGTAAAATGATCGTTATTAAAGTGTAGGCGTAGTAAACATAACTAACTCCCCAATAACCATATCTAAAGTAATTCGAATATTTACTTGAATTAAAAACGCTTTTTACACCATGGTAGAAATATATATCGAAAACAACACCAATAGCTGTTATTACTGATAAAAAGATAGCAATCCTTGTCATATCACAAAAGTAAACGTTTCAGGAAACGTTTGTTATAACAAATTGTTAAATGATTATAATGAGCTTATAGGTGGCAGCTTATTTTGCTGAATGGCTTAAAAACTTTTAAGATCCGGATCGTTGCTTATCAAATAAACCCCATCTAAATCCACATAATCAGCCAAAGAACATAAAGCACTTGCTGAATTAATTGAAACTGAGGATCCAGACATACAACCTAATATTGTTTTCATCCCCACCCCCCTTGCTTTTAATAAACTCTGCTTTGCCTCTAGAACACCTCCGGTTTTAATTATTTTCACATTTATACCATCAAAGCATTCTTTTACCTTCTCCAGATCAGTAAAACGCTGAAAAGACTCATCTGCGATAATTGGAATATTCGTTGATTGGGTCAAACGTTTATGACTCTCCAGATCCTCCTTTTGAAATGGCTGCTCGAAATACGCCACACCAAAATCACTTAATTTACCGGCCCAATATTTTGCTTTTTCAAAATCTGTAAAACCTTGATTAGCGTCCACAACAAAAGGCAGATCAGTTAGAGATCTATATTGATTAATAATTCTTTCTATCTCTGCTTGATTTACTTTTAGCTTGAAGTAAGTAGCTTCAGGCGTGCTATTAATAGCCTCCGCAATTTCTTTATTGGAACAAATCCCAATTGTATACGATGTTGGTCTTGCAACCTTATCTAATTCTAAATACTCCGCTAAACTTATCCTTCGTTTTCCAGCCTCCCAGTTAAGTAGACAAGTTTCCATTGCGCAAGCCAAAGAAGGTTCGTCTTTTAAAACTGAATGATTATGTTTTAACACCTCATCTAAAGAACCTTCCCATATTAAATCTTTAACCCTGTTTAAAGCACTTTCTTGATTTTCTGATAAATAAGGTGGAAACACGGCTTCTCCCCAACCTTCAAAACCATCTTTTTCAAACTTCAAATAAAGATTATCAGTTCCTGTTCTTTCAACAGAAGCTATCTTGAATGGCTTTTTAAATTTTAGATGATAAGGGAAAACTTTGATCATGGATTTGATACGGATGTTTAACTTTTAAGTTATTGCTGATCCCATAAAGCTCTTCGACTCCGCTCAGGGTGACGATGCGTGCACTAGGGTAATCCTGAGCGGAGTCGAAGGGTTCTCATCTCCTAAAAGAAATCATTCAACAACAACCCATCTTCCCTTCTTCCTTGCATTAATTGTATTGTCATACATCGCTTCAGACTCAACAGATGGCAAGTAGAACATCCCTTTATAAGAGGCGCTTAATTTAACAGTAAAAGTCTTTGTGCTTCCAGAACCTAAACCATAATAAGTATAAACTCTATCATCTCGAATGTCTTTGTAATCAGCTCTACTTCCTTCTTCAGAATTATAAAGATCCATTCTTGAGTTTTGAATCTCCCAACCTGAAGGGAATATTTGATTAATAGCCATTTCTCTTAAATAGCCTTTTGTCCCAGGGTTCTTCACAGTTACCTCAACTTTAAAATCAGTACCCTGCTTAATGGTATCAGGAGTTAATGAATGTCCATCTAAATCATAATACTTCACTCCCATTATTAAATGGCTTGCCTGCTCTGTTCTATCATCCGTACTTGGTGTTCCTGTTTGAACCAACTTTACAAACAACAAACTCCTACCTTTGTTAGTTATAGTCACTTTATCATCTTTACCTGGCTTTAAATCAACTTTGTAAATTGGCGTTTTAGCATTTACCTTTTCGGTATTTCTTCCAGCCAATAAATAATCAAACTGCATAAAGTCAGATCTGTGCTCACCTAAGAATTTACTCACAGCCAATAAAGAATAAGCAGTTGTTTGCGTACTCATCCAATATCTATCACCTAATCTTTTAGCAATATCCTTTGCCAAGAAAATAGCTCTATCCGTATCCTTTAATTCAATTAAAGTCTCCAAGATCATTGCCTTATCTCTTGTTCCCGAACCAAATGAATTACTTAACTCTCGGTAATCCTCAATATCGGTAGTCAAACCACCAGTCATTTCTTGAGCAACACCTGTTTGCCCTGATAGAGCGTAAGCTGCAGCTAACCTCCACTTTGACAAAGTATTCATGTAGGCATTAGCTTTTAGATAATTCATGGCTGCAAAATCTGGATGACCCGCTTTTGCTAGTACGTATAATCTGTAAGCTTGAGTGCTATACTCCCATCTATTACGACCGTTATAACGCCATCTTTTTGCTTGGTTCTTTTGATACGCCACCCAATTATTCATTAAATCCTGAGGAACCATATAACCAGCAGCTTTAGCTTCCAGTAAGAAATGACCAGCATAATTACTTCCCCATTCACTTGGTTCCGTACCTCCAGGCCAATAGCTAAACCCTCCTTTGTCAGTTTGGAACTTTGTTATCCTATTGATTCCTGCTGTAACGTTATCAATGATCTTTCTTTTTTGTCGATCACTTAAATCCATCACCTTATCTAAATGCATTTGAGGGAAAACAGATGAAGTGGTTTGTTCAATACATCCATGAGGGTATCTAATTAAGTATCTCAAACGTTTTGTTAAGTTCATCGCCGGGAATGTAGAAACTTCAAAACTCCCTGAATTAGTCCCTTCGATCCCTGGGAACTTAATTGCGCTTTTCCAGGTTTGTCCGGGCTTAATAACTGCTTCAACAATGTCATCAAACTCAGGATTAGACGCCCTAACGTTCAGCTCGATTCTATGTTTTGCTGTTTCTTTTCCAGACTTAACAAACACCTCTACTTCACCAAAACCAATCTTGTTAGCTACCTTAATTGGGAATTCTATGATTTTATCTCCTGCCTTTTTAAAGTTGATAGTTTGCTTGGTTCCATTTGTAGCTTTGAAAAGTTCGTTAGTTTTTAAAGTAACTTCAACATTTCCTATTCCATCATTTAATGCAAATACATTTACAGGAATACTCAATTCTTCATTTGGACCTAAAACTCTAGGTAATGTTGCCAACACCATTAAAGGCTTTTTAACCTTAACACTTTTCTCCGAAGAACCATACGCCTTCTTGTTTCTGGCTACAACCATCACCCTTACTCTACCTATGTAATTAGGCATTTGAATCTTGTGTTCAGCCTTTTCACCAGCTTCAAGTATGAAGTCTCCTAAGAACTTTACCATTGGCTTAAATCGATTAGCTTTCTTACCGCCCTTTTTACTGTTCATACCATCTCCTCCAATTCCAAGGATTCTGTTTAACTCAGCTCCATACGCACCAATTACATTATCGTACATGTCCCAAGTTTTCACACCCAAGGCTTGCTTTGCGTAAAAGTGATTCCAAGGTTTAGGTGTTTGAAATCTTGTTAAATCCAACAACCCTTCATCAACCATAGCTAATGTATAAGTCATTCCTCTTCCATCTTTCTCCGAAACTTTAATGCTCACTTCAGATTCAGGACGAATTTCATCTGCCATATCAATCACTGGATGAACATGTGATTTAGGATCCTCTACGCCAACTGGCACAGTTCCATACATCCTAATTGGCATATCATTCGCAGTTTGACCATGAGGTTGAATTAATGAAATACTCATGTATACATTAGGCGCCATATCTGCCGTAGCTTCAACTTCAAAGCTTGTTTGCTTTTCCTTAGTATCCACCCAGAATGATTTTAAAACACCGATTCCATTCTCGACAGTAATTAAAGCCTTTTCAGCTCCTCCTGTTGGGAAGTTGACTTTAATGGTTTCCCCAACTTTATAAGACTTTTTACTACTCTGGAAATTTAACATTGTAGCAAAATCAGAATTATCTCTCTGCGCTCTTCTCCAATAAGGCCAGTCGATTGTCACCAGCTTACCAGATGAATGACCACTAACTGGATCGGTTACTCTAATTAAGTACCTTCCCCATTCAGGATATTCCTCACGGATAGTGAAATAAGAACCGTTCTTCTTCACATCCATAACAGTATCTGTAATTAACTCTGTACTTCTTCTGCTGATATAGTTAGCTAAATCACGATCGTAGTTATCCCACCACCAGTTATTTTCAATCTTGTAAACTTTAACCTTTACTTTTTTACGATCTTGTTTCTCGCCGTTTTTATCAACTACAATTACACCAATTTGATGATCTTTTCCTGTTTCCAAAACATTACCCCAACGAGAACCTTTTGGAACAGCAACTCCAACATAGGAATCATATGGAGAGAATTTTAATGAGAAACGATCCACACTAAAGTCACCAGACTTTTCAAAAACTCTTGTCTTGAAATAAGCCTTTAACATTCCAGGAACCAAATTCCCAACTTCGAACTTTGGTTTAAAAGAAGCTTTCCCTTCATTATCTATACTCCCTTCAAAAACCATTTGATCTGATTCTGTGAAGCTGTACAATGGATCTTTAAACACATAATCTCTATGCTTGGGGAAGCTATTGTAGTCTGATTGTAAATGCATCTCAACCTTTGCCTCTAAATCTCTTGCTACTGCACCATGTAACCACTCAACCATTAAGTCTGCTTTAGGTGCATCGTTTTTAGAAACAATCTTTTGATGGAAATCAATATCTATTTTCAGTCTGTTAGGCTTAACAGTCTCCACCTTCAAATCTTTGTAGAAAGTAGCATTTCCAACCTCTGCTCTACAACTCCAGTTCCCGGTTGGGTCATCCATATCTGTTTTTGTTCTGAAAACGTGGATACCATCTTTGTTTCCAATAGAAACAGCAGTTTTAATTACTTTTCCTTTTGGATTAACCAATTCAAAATGAACTGGATGTTCTTGAGGTAGTTTACCCGTTGCATCTTCAATCATTAATGCAACATAAATTGAATCTCCTGGACGGCGAACACCTCTTTCTGTGTACATGTACCCCTTTAACCCATCACGATTTGTTTTTCCGCTCGTCTCGAATTTAGAAGTAGACAATGCTAATCCGTCTCTAACTTTTAAATAACCTCTCTGATTTCCATTTTTAACGATCACCAAAAACGGTCGGCGTTTTGGAGAAATGGTTGACATACCTTGCCCATCTGTAGAGCCTCTTCC
>JAYPYW010000035.1:25978-27784 GCA_038154685.1 Flavobacteriales bacterium
TCCAATAACTTGTTGCTGGTAATCCAATACATCAACATCAACGTTGGCCATTGGCTGAGCAGTTAATAAATCTGATACATAAACATGGAACTTTCTGTCCGTTCCAGCTTTAACAGTAATCCCCATATTACTCGCTAGCACATTCTTACTCTCATTTCTATATCGGTAATAAGAATCCGAACAAGGGTTATTCTTTTCTCTGTAATTATATCTATAACCATTGTAGTATCCATCGTATTCAGAATCTCCTTCATCCCAACCGTCAAAAGTTGATTCAACATTTATTTCAGTTAAATCTTCTGTTGTATCATCATCTTGTTTACATGGGTAATTAGATCCTTTTTTATCAATCCCTAAATTCACACGGTAAATCGCTCCTGGATCAACATTCACAAACTCACTTAAATCTAAATTGAACTCGTTCCACTCCGACAGGTTTACATCTTTTAAAGACTTTAAAGAAACTCTTCTTCTTAGTACTTTACGAGAAACTCTGTGCATTTGATAGGTTCCAGATAGGTCGTTCACCTGCAAGAACTGACCAATATTATTGGTAAATACTTTTGTTATAGTAACCACAACCGAATTAACATTTACGGCCTTAAATGGGAATAACAACCCTTTGTTTGAACTTGGTAATATTGTTCCTTTCCCTAACAACTCTAAGGAAGGTTTAATAGCATAAAAACTTAACCTATGCTTCGACCCCTCCTTCATCCCTGCGTTATTGGTGTTTTTTAAACCAGCTAAAACTTCCACATCCTTTTCACCGTTAATTCTTGAGTTTGGATAAAGCTTAACAGAATTTCCTAAAACAACTGCTTTAAAACCGCTAACACCATCCATTCTGAAAAATGAACGAACGGTTTGATTATTTGAAATTGGATCTGAGAAATTAAAGGTAATCGATTGTTCGATCCCATTATCCACATTTACATCAGTTACTTTAAAATCTCCTAATGCAGGAATGGTAAACTCTTTTTGTTGTTGTTTATCAACCCCAATATCCTCTCCATTGAAATCAAACTTTACAGTATATTCTTCTTCGTTTCTCGGACAATTTTCCAAAGTAAATTGATAAGTCACCTCGTTAACCTCCTCCCAATGAATAGAGGGATTAGAAACCCCTTCAATTTTAATTAAACTGGCTAACTCATTTGTATCAATTACATCTGTAAATACAATTTCCCCAGCAATGTTTACTTTTTCGTAGGTAGAATTCTTATCAAAACCTTTTACCAAAACATTATAATCCAAAAGGAAAGTCTGGAAATCGAAATTAAACTCCTCAAAACCTTTTGGAACAGCTTTATTAATAGCTTTCAAATCGAAACTAACACTGTACTTTTTAGCCGATTTAAACCATTGCTCTGGCACAAACTCAATAGTATATGGATCAGTATATCTTGCAACCCCATCAATATCAGGAGAAAAATCAAACAAATCATCTGGCAGTGCTTCCCCAATCCTGTATTTATTAGTATCAACAGGCTGAGTTAGTACAACTTTAATTGATTTGTTTCGCGAAACATCTCCAGAAGTAAAAGCACTTATATAAGCACTGAATTCTGGGTTTACATAACTTTTTGTCTCTGATTTTTTTTGTTTACAAGCTGTAAACAACAACCCTATCGAAAGGATAAATAATCTAATTACCTTTTTGTTCATGTGTGGACGGTTTTAGTTGTTAATTCAAAAGTATTCATTCGTTACTCAAAAATGGAATTTAAATGAGAAACGCACGGGGTATTTTTATTTTTCGTTGAGAATGGGTGATTATTTGAATTCTTTAACATTTAACAATCC
>JAYPYW010000035.1:27794-31441 GCA_038154685.1 Flavobacteriales bacterium
CCTTTTAATTCCTTAGTTTTGCCGAATGGAATTAACAACTATTATCCTGATTTTAATGTGGCTTGGGATCCGTGTTGGATTAGGGCTATTCTTTAAAAAAGCAGATTTAGCATTTTGGAAGGCTTTTGTGCCGATCCTGTCTACTTTGGAATGGTTAAAGCTAATTAAAAAACCAAAATGGTGGCTACTATTAAGCTTTGTTCCTGTTGTGAACATTGTTTTAGGAATTGGGATGATTGTTGAATTACTAAATTGTTTCCACAGAAGAAGTCCTGTTGAGCATGTCCTAGGATCGGTTTTAGGATTTGTTTACCTACCCTACTTAGCATTAACTCAAGATTTAGAATATGCCGGACCTGTAAACTATAACAAGTTTGGAAAAAGTAAAGTTCGTGAATGGAGTGAAGCTATCTTCTTTGCAGTTATTGCAGCAACAATTATTAGAACTTTTACAATTGAAGCTTTTCAAATTCCAACTTCCTCTATGGAAGGAACACTTTTAAGAGGAGATTTCTTATTTGTTTCAAAAGTTCACTATGGTGCAAAAACTCCGAAAACTCCTTTAGCATTTCCATTTATGCACCACACAATGCCAATTTTGGAAGTACCTGCATATTTAGACTGGATTGAGTTACCTTCTTTCAGACTACCAGCTTTGCAGGATGTGGAAAGAAATGACATTGTTGTTTTTAACTACCCCCGAGAGGATTACCGTCCAATTGACAAAAGAGAGCATTACATTAAAAGATGTGTAGGTATTCCTGGCGATAAACTAGAAGTAAATGATGGTCAGTTAATTGTTAACGGTAAACCTGAAAAGTTGGCTAAGACTGGTCAGATGTCTTATTCTTTCAACACTAGAAGCCCAAAGTCATTTGGTGATTGGTTACATGAGAACGATTTAAATGAAGCAGAATGCGGTTGCTACCCTACTCATCAGCAAAGTTTTTATAGATGTCAAGTTTTCGCGAATGAAAGAATGATCAAAAAATTAAAGTCTGAATCTTTTGTTGAAGGACCTTTAATGGACGGTAAAATGCGGCCTTGGTTAATGAGAAATGATATGTTTGGAAGCATATTCCCGAATTCAAAATCGCCAATAAATTCAGATTCCTCCAAATGGACAAGAGATTTTTATGGTCCATTATGGATTCCAAAAGAAGGCGAAAAAATTACTTTAACTGAAGAAAACTACCAAACCTATAAAAGAGTCTTTACGGCTTACGAAAAAGCAAATATTGTTTCCACCAAAGACCTTGTAAACAAATACAATTATTTAAAAAGTCTTGAAAACAAAGACGTCTCAACAGGTAACTGGAGAGTGCACAACAGTTTAGCCTACAAAATTCAGGATTTACATTCCTTCAATTCATTAAGCTCAGAAATGAGTCAGTGGGCTGATGCATACTTCATGGGAAATTATGTAAAGACAGCTTTCGGTGAAAATGAAAAGAAGATTAAAAAGGCTTTCACGACGGTTTTCAATAATTACAAAAACAATGAATTAAAAGCGGAATTGGCATCAATTGAAAAACTATTGCTCGAAAACAATATAGATGTAAAAAGACCTGCTGAAGCTGAATCCTTATTCTTAGTTGACGGTAAAATCCAATCTGAATATACTTTTAAACAAGACTACTACTTCATGATGGGAGACAACCGTCATAATTCAGGAGATTCTCGTGCATGGGGATTTGTTCCTTATGATCACGTAGTTGGAAAAGCAGTTTTTGTTTGGTTAAGTACTGACCCTGACGAAGGTGGTTTCCCTGGAGGGATTAGATGGCAAAGACTATGTTCATTCGTTTCATCAGATGGATTATCGAGATCATTTCTGTGGGAATTCTTGATTGGTGGCACAATTTTATATTTCGCCAATAAATGGTGGAAAAAAAAGAAGCAAGCTAAAAAAGAATTAGAATCTTAATGGTTAAGCTTCCCCTATCCTATTTCGGCCCTATTGAGGAGTTTGTTTACTTGTCGCAAAACGAACAAGTAGCTTTCGAAGTGAAAGAACACTTTGTAAAGCAAAGCTTTCGAAACAGATGTGTGATTTATGGCGCCAACGGGATTCTTAGGTTAACCGTTCCGTTAGTTTTAAAAAGCAGAGAAAAAACTGCTATGGAGGATATTAAAATCTCCTACGCAGAAAACTGGCAAGCCCAGCATTGGCGTTCAATCCAATCGGCTTATAAGAACTCGCCTTTCTTTGATTATTACGAGGAGATGCTTTTGCCCTTATTCTTTGAGCAATTCGAAACGCTTTTGGAACTCAACAAAAAATCGCATGAGGTAATTAAGCAGTGTTTGCAAATTGATTGTGAAACAACTTTTACAGATGAATTTGAAGCTTATCGAGAGAATGATTTAAGATTGGCCATTCATCCTAAGAAATCACCAACTGTTGAATTACCAAGATATATTCAGGTGTTTGAAGAAAAACACGGGTTCTATCCTAATCTGAGCATTTTGGATTTATTGTTCAACGAAGGGCCTTCGGCTTTGCTTTATTTGAAAGCAGTTGTCATTTAAAATTTCCACTTATATATTGATAACTTTTTATCTCTCTCAGAGGACTGAGAGTGCTCTGAGGTTCTAAACCAAAACACCTCTCCGAGTGCTCTGAGAACTCTGAGAGAGATAAACAAAAAAAGGCCGCAGCCCCCTGCGACCTTTAACCAACTAAAAGACTTCAATAATTACGGGAACATGTGTATAACTTCCAAATACACGGGCATTCCTATTGTAATATTGAAGGGGAAAGTAATGGCTAAAGCCATCGGTATATATAGACCTGGATTAGCCTTTGGGGCTGCCAGTTTCATTGCTGCTGGTACTGCTATGTAGGATGCGGATGCTGCTAAAATTGAGAACAAAAATCTGTTACCTTCAACATCTGTAATGTAACCACTTAAGGCCGCCACTAATATCCCATTGAATAAAGGCATTAGGATAGCAAAAAGGAACGGCATTATTCCGTTTTCGAAAATCGAATCTAATTTTCTCCCACTCACAATTCCCATATCTAGTAAGAAAACCGCAAGGAATCCTTTGAAGATATCTGTAGTAAAAGGCTTAATCCCTTCTGCTTGAGCATCACTTGCCAACAACCCGATCACCAAACTTCCTGTTATTAAAAGCACACTTCCATTAGTTAAGGCATGGTGCAACACCTTTTTCATAGAAGGTGCGTCTTTTGAATTCTTTTTATAAATCGCAATAAACAAAACTCCAACCATAATAGAAGGCGCTTCCATCATTGCCATTACCGCAACCATGTGACCATCAAAAGCAATCTCTTGAGTATCTAAAAATGATATTGCTGTAACAAAGGTTACGGCACTTACAGAACCATAAGCTGCAGCAATTGCTCCTGCATTGGAAACTCCAAACTTCTTTTTAAGTAGAAAAAATGTATTTACAGGAACAATCAACGCTAAAAAAACACCAAAAAGTAAAGCTTTTATGATTTCTCCATCTAGTCCGCTATGAGACAACTCCACTCCCCCTTTAAATCCAATTGAGAATAAAAGATAGATGGAAATAAACTTTGCACTATTCGGCGGAATTTCTAAATCACTTTTAATTCTTACTGCTATTAGTCCAAGGACGAAAAAAAGTAATGCTGGATTGGTTAAGTTGCTAAT
>JAYPYW010000036.1:0-21629 GCA_038154685.1 Flavobacteriales bacterium
GTAGACACGCTAGACTTAGGATCTAGTGCTTCACGGCATGGGGGTTCGAGTCCCTCCACCCGCACTTTTTTTCTACCAAGTTCACTCCCCAATTAAATTTTTTGAAATGAACATTACACAAGAAAACGTTGATGCGTTAAATGCTGTCCTTAAAGTTGAAGTATCTGAAAAAGATTACGCGGACAAAGTAAACAAATTCTTAAAGCAACAGCAAAAGACTGCTGCAATGCAAGGATTCCGTCCAGGAAAAGTTCCTTTTGGATTGATCAAAAAAATGTACGGAGTTAACGCGAAGGTTGAAGAGATTCAAAAAGTGATTAACGAAAGCATCTTTAAGTACATTGAAGATGAAAAGTTAGATGTTCTTGGTCAGCCACTTCCAAAAGAAGATGATCAGGTCATAGATTGGAATACTCAAACTGATTTTACTTTTCAGTATGAATTAGGATTATCTCCTGAGTTTGATGTTAAGTTAACAGCTAAGAAGAAATTCACTTCTTACGATATTCAACCAGATGATAACTTAATTGATAAGTATGTTGAAGAAATTACGATGAGATACGGTACTGTTGGTACTGGCGACGTTGTAGAAGAAAAAGATATCGTTGTTGCTGATTTATCTGAGCTTGATGGAAAAGAAATCAAGGAAGGTGGTTTAGCAAAATTAGCTAACGTTTCTGTTGAGAGATGTACTGATAAATTCAAGAAAAAATTAATTGGTAAGAAGCCAAATGGTAACTTCAAAGTTAAAATCGCTGACGTATATGGTCCAGGAGCTGAAGCTGCTGCATTATTAGATTGTACTGAAGCTGAGGTTGAAGCTGCTGGTGATGATTTCCAATTCAAAGTAGTTTCTATCTCAAGAATGCAACCTGCTGAGTTAAACCAAGATCTTTACGATAAAGTATACGGAGCTGGAACTGTTTCTTCTGTCGAAGAATTCAGAGCTAAGTTAGCTGAAGAGGCAAAAGGAATGTTAGACGGTCAAGGGAAGAGTAAGTTAAGAAATGACATCGTTGATTACTTATTAGATTCCGTTAAGTTTGATTTACCAGATTCTTTCTTAAAGAAGTTTATCCAAGCTACGGCTAAAGAGCCTGTAACTTTAGAGCAAATTGATGCGGATTACGATCAGCATAGCAATACTTTCAGATGGCAATTAATCGAAAACAAATTAATCCAAGAGAATGAGATTAAAGTTGAAGAGTCTGAAGTAATTCAAAAAGCAAAAGATATGATTGCTGCTAACTTTAAGCAGTTTGGGCAAGAGGTTCCTGCTGAAGAGTTAGATACTTATGCAGCTAATGTTTTAGCTAAACAAGAAGAAAGACAAAGAATGTACAATGAGCTATATTCTGATAAGATTTTAGACTTAGTTTCTGAGAAGTGTAAGTTAGAATCGAAGGAAGTGACTTATGATGAGTTTGTTAAGTTAGCAGCGAAGAAATAAGCTTTTTGCTATTAACTGACAAATTTTAATTTCTTTTTATAGAATTTTTTAGAGATGCGACAATTTTGTCGCATCTTTAGTTTATACCCTTCCGTATAGGGAGCGGAATTATTCAAAAAAAAACTCAAAAAATTAAAATATGTTCGACGCGGGAAAAGAATTTAAAAAGTTTGCTGTGAAGGATCAAGGGATCTCTAGCATGCACATGGATACTTATATTGAGTCTTCGATGACTCCTTACATTGTTGAGGAACGTCAGTTAAATGTTGCTCAAATGGACGTTTTCTCTAGGTTAATGATGGATAGAATCATTTTTTTAGGAACTGGAGTTAACGATCACATGGCTAATATTATCCAAGCTCAGTTATTATTCTTAGAATCATTAGATGCTGATAAAGATATTCAGATCTACTTGAACTCTCCAGGAGGTTCAGTTTATGCAGGTTTAGGTATATATGATACTATGCAGTACATCAACCCTGATGTTGCTACAATATGTACTGGTATGGCTGCTTCAATGGGAGCTGTTTTATTATGTGCGGGGGCTGCAGGGAAAAGAACAGCTTTACAACACTCAAGAGTAATGATTCACCAACCATTAGGTGGAGCTCAAGGTCAGGCTTCTGATATTGAAATTACGGCAAGAGAAATTCAAAAGTTAAAAAAAGAGCTATACACTATTATTGCTAACCATTCTGGACAGTCTTACGACAAAGTTTGGGAAGATTCGGATAGAGATTACTGGATGATTGCTGATGAAGCAAAAGAATACGGTATGATTGATGAAGTTTTAGTGAAGAAAAAGTAAGCTAAAAGTACAATAACAGACAACCGCTCGGGCGAATAGCTCGGGCGGTTTTTGTATATTTACAAGTATGGACAAAAACAGTCAGGTAAAATGTTCCTTTTGTGGAAGAGAGAAGAAAGACACTAACGTGTTAATCGCTGGGATTGAAGGATATATTTGTGATAACTGTGTTACACAAGCACAAGGAATTGTAAAAGAAGAAAGCTCGGCTAAAATTAATGCCAACTTAGATAATGAGTTGAAGTTAATGAAGCCTATTGAAATAAAAAAACATTTAGACCAGTATGTAATTGGTCAGGATAAAGCAAAGAAAGTTCTTTCTGTTGCTGTATATAATCACTACAAAAGATTAGCTCAACAAACTAAAACTATCGGAACAGATGATGAGGTTGAAATTGAGAAATCAAACATTCTTTTAGTTGGTGAAACTGGAACAGGTAAAACTTTATTGGCAAGAACAATTGCTAAAATCTTAAATGTTCCTTTCTGTATTGCTGATGCTACTGTTTTAACAGAGGCTGGATATGTTGGAGAAGATGTGGAAGCGATTCTTTCAAGATTATTACAGGCAGCTGATTATGATGTTGAAGCTACTGAAAGAGGAATTGTATTTATTGATGAAATAGATAAGATAGCTCGTAAGTCGGACAATCCATCAATATCAAGGGATGTTAGTGGAGAAGGAGTTCAGCAAGCGATGTTAAAGCTATTAGAAGGAAGTACCGTAGGTGTGCCGCCACAAGGAGGAAGAAAGCATCCAGAGCAAAAATTAGTTCAAATTAACACTAAGAATATTTTATTCGTTTGTGGAGGAGCCTTTGATGGAATTCAAAAGTTAATCGAAAAGAGAGTTAAGTCTCAATCATTAGGTTTCCAAGCGAGTAAAACATTTGCTTCAATCGATAAAACAGACTTATTACAATATGTTTCTCCAGAGGATATTAAGTCTTTTGGATTGATACCTGAATTAATTGGTCGTTTACCAGTTTTCTCTCATCTAAAGCCATTGGATAGATCAGCCTTAAGAAGAATTTTGACTGAACCTAAGAATGCATTGGTTAAACAATATTTTAAACTGTTTGAAATAGATGGTGTAAAATTAGAGTTCGACAAAGACGCACTTGATTTTATCGTTGATAAAGCAGTTGAATACAAATTAGGAGCAAGAGGATTAAGATCAATTTGTGAAACTATTATGATGGATGCAATGTTTGAATTGCCATCTAACTCTAAATCTGATCAAACCTTTGTTGTTACTAAAGCTTATGCCACAGAAAAGTTATCAGGTGATACGTTGAAAAACTTGAAGGTGGCTTAAGCTGCCATTTACCCTATTTTTATTACATTTGACTAACTAAGACTAACACATGCAATCACACATAGAAGGATTTATACCACAGCTTGAAAAAGCTTTCGAAATTGGATCTAAAACTAGCTTTAATGTGCCAAACAAAAAGATATCTAATGTTTTAATCTGCGGATTAGGAGGATCTGGTATTGGTGGTACTGTGGTTGCAAAAGTAGCTCAGTTAGGAGCTAAAGTTCCCTTCACAATTTGTAATGACTATCATATTCCTGGTTTTGTTAATGAGGAAACTTTAGTTATTGCTAGTTCTTACAGTGGAAATACAGAAGAAACTTTGTCTGCAGTAAAAAAAGCACAAGAAAGAGGAGCGGAAATTACAGCGGTTACATCTGGAGGTGAGTTAAAAAGCATTTGTGAATCAAATGGATACAACCATATTGTAATTCCAGGAGGAAACCCTCCCAGAACTTGTATTGGATTCTCAATGACCGAGCAAGTTTTTATTTTAGTTAAATACGGTATTTTACCAGTATCAGCATTAAATGAATTAGAAGCTGCTATTGCACTTTTAAAAGCTAATGATAATGCTATGAGAGAAGAAGCTGAAGTTGTTGCTTCCGCTTTATTCGGAAAATTACCAATCATATATGCTACAGATAAGTTTGAGCCAGTTAGTATCCGTTTTCGTCAGCAATTAAACGAAAACAGTAAGGAGCTTTGTTGGCATCAAAAATTTCCAGAGTTAAACCACAATGAGATTGTAGGTTGGGCAGCCGGGAACTCTAACCTATCAGTAGTTCTTTTTAGAAACGATGACGATTACTACAGAACTCAGGAAAGAATGGAGTTCATGAAGAAAGTCATTACTGATAAAGGAGCTACTGTTACAGAGATTCACAGTAAAGGAGAGTCTTTTATAGAGAAAGCATTATACCTAATTTATCTTACTGATTGGGCATCTTTATTTATTGCAAATAAAAAGGGGTGTGATCCAGTTGAGATTGAGGTTATTGATGCTTTGAAAGATCATTTAGCAACAATTCAGTAGTGAACAAGAAAGTTAAGCTTATTAATAAAGGCTTGATTGATTATAAAGAGTGTTGGGACTACCAGACTCAAATCTTTGATGGAATAATTCAAAAGAAAATTGCAATCCGTAAAGGAGAAGCGGAGAACGAAATAACTGATAACTATTTCATTTTCTGCGAACACCCTCATGTTTATACACTTGGTAAAACGGGTGAGAAGAATAACTTATTGTTAAGTGAGGACTTACTTAAAGCTAAAGGAGCAACTTACTATCATATTAATAGAGGGGGAGATATAACTTATCACGGTCCAGGTCAAATTGTTGGTTACCCTATTTTGGATTTGGACAACTTCTTTACTGATATTAATAAATACTTAAGGCTTTTAGAGGAAGCCATTATTCTTACTTTAAAGGAATATGGGATTGAATCAGGGAGAGTAGATGGATTAACCGGAGTTTGGTTAGATGGAGATAATCCAATAAAAGCAAGGAAAATTTGTGCAATGGGTGTTAAATTGTCTCGTTGGGTAACCATGCATGGATTTGCCTTAAATGTTAATACCAATCTAGATTATTTCAACAACATTGTTCCTTGTGGTATCTCTGATAAACAAGTTACCTCTCTTGAAAAGGAACTTGGTGCAGCTCAAAGTATTACAGAGGTGGAGGGAAAGATTCTAAAACATTTGAAAGCGCTTTTTGGTTTTGAATTAGTTTCGTAGTTTTCAACTTCGAACTTAATTATAACATTTAAAAGCTTCTTCCGTAATCTTATTATGAAGTTTATCAAAAAGTTTTTAAAAGGAATTCTTATTGTCTTAATTATTGCCAATGTTGCATTATTCGTAACAGGAAATACCCATCTATATAAAGGGCTTACAGATACTTATTTTCAAGGCAGAACAAAGCCAACTATTGATGATCCTGATATTTTCCCAACTAGATTATTAAAGGCTAAAAATACAAGGGCTTGGAAAGAGTCGGCTCAAAAAAACAATCAAGAGCTTTCTACAGCGGTAATGGCTAATCATGATACGCTTCAAACTAAAGCATTCTTGATAATTCATAACGACGAGATTATTCATGAATCTTATTATGATGGATATACAAAGGATAAGATTTCGAATTCCTTCTCGATGGCAAAAAGTATTTTAAGTGTAATTACAGGAATTGCAGTTAAGAATGGAAAGCTTTCTGTTGAGGATGATGTTCATCAATATATTCCAGGTTTCGTAAGGGCTGAGGATAAAGCATTAAAAGTGAAGCATCTTTTGTCTATGTCTTCAGGGATGAACTTTAGAGAAAGTTATGGGAATCCTTTCGGGTTTATGGCAAAAGCTTATTATGGAACAGATTTAAAAGAGTTGACAAAAGGATTTCAATTAGAAAAAGAACCTGGAACTGTACACTCTTATTTGGGAGGGAATAATTTATTATTAAGCTTTTTGTTGGAAAAAGCCTTAGGAGAAAAAGTTGGTGATTATGGTTCCAGAATGCTTTGGGAGAAGTTAGGTATGGAGAATGACGCTAAATGGATTTTAGATCATGAAGGTGGAGATGAAAAAACTTTTTCGGGTGTTTATGCCACAGCAAGGGACTTTGCGAAAATTGGAAAATTATACATGAATCAGGGGTATATGTATGAGGAACAAATTGTTGATTCATCATATGTAGCCGCTTCTATTACGCCGCTTAATATTCCTGATACTGAGGGAAGAAATACTGATTATTACGGTTACGCTTGGTGGTTGACAAATTATAAAGGACATAAGGTTTTTTATATGAGAGGAATACTCGGTCAATACGTTCTTTGTGTTCCTGATAAAAAGTTGATTGTAACAAGATTAGGTCAGTTTAGAAGCAAAACGAAATGCAAGGATGGTGTTACTCCAGATGACGTTTGGGCTTATTTAGATGAGGCTTTCAGACTAATTGATTAATTTTACAGCCAAATTTTTATTGATGAAGAAAGATATTGAAATGCCAGAAGTAACTGGTGTTTATGTGGCTATTGTTAACGAGGACAACCCTGCTGGGGAAAAGGAGTGGAATGCTTATGTGATTAATGATAAGAATGAACCTATCGAAAATGTTTTCGTTTCATCAAAGGGATATTTAACAGAAGTAAAAGGCCAAGAATCTAAGTCATCAACCCTTCGACATTTCTACAAAGTGGTTCCCGCTAAATCAGCTCAAAAAGTTGAAATTGTAATTGAAGAGGTTTTCAAATTAAACAATGAATATTTTGTTTCCTTTTACCATGGTTCTCAATTGTGTGATAAGAAGTTTGTGTTTTTGCCTGAAACCATTAAAGAAGATAATCTTTCAAGCGTTCCTGTTATGGAAAAGAAAGGGGTTTGGATTAAGTAATTAGGTTTAAGGTTTGAGGCTTCAGGTTTCAGAAGCCGGAACCTTTAAAGTACCAATCTGAAATCTCTTTTACCTCTCCATCTTGTTCAATACTCTAAAAATTGGATGGCCTGAATCGTAGCAAATATTAAAGCTCTCTCTTGCGATCTTAACGTATTTAAGCATTTTTTCTTCATTATTTATTCGAGTATATGCTTGGGCTAAATGTAACTGAATATGACCTCTGAATTCCATGTCGTATTTTTCTATTTCAAGCTTAGCATTGTAAAAGTCTAGTAATTCATTGAAATGATTAGTTTTCACATAGAGTTCGATAATATCGGAGTTAATAGTGTGAGATTTCCAATCTAAGGCGAACATATTTTCGGTAGTTACATCAGCTTCTTGTAATCGATTTAAAGAGAGGAAGGAGTTTAGCAAATAATGATAAGTGTGGTAAGAGCTAGGAATCAATTTATCGCAATCTAATAAAAGTGATATAGCTTCTTCGTGCCTTCCTAATTTCCCTAATAAAGAGCCTGCCATTTGTCCAGCATCATTTTTATATGTGATGTACTTGTACCTTTTGTAGGCTTGCCAGGCATGATAAAGGGCTGTTTCGTTACTATCACGCTCTGTGTATAAGTAGGCTAAATTATAATGTGTAGGAGCATAAGTAGAATCTAATTTTAAAGATCTATTTAGATAAGCAATTGCTTGATTACTTTGCTCATTTAAATTGTAAAAATAGCCAAGTGCGTAAAGTGAAATATAATCGTTAACTCCGTTATCATCAGCTTTTTTATAAGCCGTATACATTTGTCGAAGAACTTCTTGTTGATTCATTTTCCAATCCTTTCCGTAAAGTACAAAGATGTCGTAGTAAAAATCTCCTTTTGCTTTGTACAGCGTGAAATTCTTTTTGTTTTCAGAGATCAAAGAATCAATGATTTCATCAATTTTAAAAGGAGTAACAGGGATCATTCTAGTTTCAGCTTGCCTTCTTTCCTCAATTAAGCTTTTGCCTTTTTCCAAGTTTGTAAACGCGAAGGCTTGATGAGATACGCTTTTAGTGAAATATTTTAAGCACATATCAATCTTTTTCAGATTAACATCAATTTTATTGGAAGCTGATTCTAAAGCCGAAAGTTCTTTCCAAGCGTTTAAATATTCCCTTTTTTGGATCAAAGAATCAACGCCTGCAAGATTTGCTGCGTTGTTAATTAAGAAAGAGAATAATAATAAAGCGGTAATTAAGAATTTATTCATGCTACAAATTTAGACTAATTGATGTAGAAAAATCTGGTTTTAAACCGGACAATTAACATACAAGCGTTTATCAAAAGTCGTACAGATTTCAATAATCAATTCTATATCGTCGTATTATTAGTAAAATTACTTTGTTATGTCAGGAAAATTTGATGATCAGATAAATGAGTTCATGCAAAAAGCTTCTTTAAGAAATGCTAATGAACCAGAGTTTATCCAGGCGGTACAAGAAGTTGCTGATACAGTGATTCCTTTTATGGCTAAGAACAAAATATATAAGAAAGCTAATATCCTAGAAAGAATAATTGAGCCTGAAAGAGTGGTGACATTTAGGGTGCCTTGGTTAACCGATAAAGGTGAATATATGGTTAACCGTGGATTTAGAATTGAGATGAATAGTGCAATCGGTCCCTATAAAGGCGGGCTCAGATTTCACCCTTCAGTAAACCTATCTATCCTGAAATTTTTAGCTTTTGAGCAGGTGTTTAAAAACAGTCTTACTACACTTCCAATGGGAGGTGGTAAAGGAGGGGCTGATTTTAATCCTAAGGGAAGGTCAGATAGAGAGGTGATGAATTTTTGTCAATCTTTCATGACTGAGTTAAGTCGCCATATTGGACCAAATACCGATGTGCCAGCAGGGGATATAGGAGTAGGAGCAAGAGAGATCGGTTATTTATTTGGACAATATAAAAGGATTCAAAATGAATTTACGGGAGTACTTACAGGTAAAGGTTTGTCCTATGGAGGTTCTTTAATTAGACCAGAAGCAACGGGTTACGGAGCAGTATATTTTGCTGAGCAAATGTTGTTAAAGAATAAGATGGATTACGAAGGTTTAACTGTTGTTATATCAGGATCAGGAAACGTGGCTCAATTCGCATGTGAGAAAGTTATTGAACTAGGAGGTAAGCCCGTTACAATGAGTGATTCATCAGGTTTCATTTATGATAAAAATGGAATTACGACAGAAAAGTTAGATTTCATTAAAAAGTTGAAAAACGTAAAACGAGGAAGAATTAAGGAATACGCTGAGTTTTATGGTTGTGAATATTTTGAGGGATTAAAACCTTGGGGGGTTAAATGTGATGTAGCTTTTCCTTGCGCAACTCAAAATGAACTAGATGGAGATGCCGCAAAGGAATTAGTTAAGAATGGAGTGAAGTGTGTTACTGAAGGAGCGAATATGCCAACTACCCCAGAAGCCATAGAAGTTTTACATGCCAACAACATTTTATTCTCACCAGGAAAGGCCAGTAATGCTGGAGGTGTAGCAACCTCAGGTTTAGAGATGTCTCAAAATTCTTTAAGATTAAGTTGGACCAGAGAAGAGGTTGATTCACGCTTGAAGAATATAATGGTTGGAATTCATGACACTTGTGTGGAGTTTGGAAAGGAGGGTAAACATACTAATTACGTGAAAGGAGCAAATATTGGTGGTTTCTTAAAAGTTGCTGATGCCATGATTGCGCAGGGGCACGTATAACTTGGGAGCTAGGAGACAGGAGCCGGAATTCAAGAGTCAGTTTATTTTATTAAATTTGAAACTCAGAAAGAGAGTTAGTTATGTTTAAAAATAGTAAATCAGAGGAAATGGGAACTCCACAAAGCTTCGATACAAATGCAATTGATAGAATTGCGGAAGGTACTACTTTAGAAGGATCAGTTAATTCGGCTAAGAGCATAAGGGTTGATGGAAAAGTAAAAGGTTCAGTTGTTTGTGCTGGTAGAGTAGTAGTTGGAAAAACTGGATTAATTGAAGGTGAGGTTATTTGTGATTCAGCAGACGTTGAAGGTACGTTAAACTCAACTGTTAAAGTTAACGGTTTGCTTGAGCTAAAAGCTACTGCAATTGTTAATGGAGATGCACAGGTTGGAAAACTTAAAGTTGATCCAGGTGCTCAAATCAATGGTAACCTAGATATGGGAGGAACTGTAAAGTCGATCTCAAACAATGAAAAATCAGAAACGGTTGTCGAAAAAACAGCGTAATAATTTCCTTAAGTTTTCAGGGATGGGTTTCTCTATGTTAGGACCTATTCTTGGAGGTTTGTATCTCGGAAAGTATTTGGATGCTGAATTTGAAACCACAGGCTGGAAGATTGGGCTAACACTTTTTGGTGTTTTTGCTGGTCTTTATTTAGCGCTAAAAGATTTTATAAAGCAAGATTGATTAAAGATCTTTTAAAATATTCTGCAATATTTGGCCTTCTTTATGGAGGCCATTATTTTTTGTCGGTTTATCTGCCAGATAAGGGGTTAGGTGAACTAAGAGATTTATCTCAAATGTTTCTTTTCTTGCTATTTGTCAAATCTCATGTTTTAACAAAATTCTTAAGTAATAAGTTTGATGTTCTTGCTGGTCAGGTTTCTTTGGGTTTTAGCGTCGTAAAGCTAATTTTTGCAGGTTCCTATATTATGATTTGTAAGAAAATAGGAGGTTACGATCTTTCTAAAGCATTCATTCTCCTTTTTATGGGGTCCTACTTTGTTTACCAAACTTTAGATGTATTGGTAATGATAAGGTTCCTAAAAGAAAAAGAGGCTCTTTAAGCCCCTTTTCTTATTTGTAATGACTATAGCCTCCTTTGAGGTCAACAACTTTCTTAAAACCTACTTTTAAAAAGACGTCGCTGGCTTTCCTACTTCTTCCACCAGCCTGACAAAAAACAAAAGCCGTCTTGTTAGTGTCAAGTTTACTTAATTGTTCTTCGAAGTTATCTGCATAAAAATTAATGTTGATAGCATCCTCTATGCTTCCTCTTCGGAATTCTCCTTCGGTTCTTACATCAATTAAAATGCTGTTGTCTTTATCGCTATTGTAAGCTTTAATAAATTCCTTTGTTTCTAGTTTAGAATAATTATCTTCTTGAGGTGCAGTACAGGAAAAACCAATTATAACACCTAAGAATAATAGAACTTTTTGCATAATATTAAATTTGTGAATTTACACTCATCCAACCTCCAGCGTTGATGCAATTTACACCTTTTGCTTGAAGAAACCTTGTTGCTTGACCACTTCTTCCTCCTGAGGCACAGCATAAAATAACAGGTTCTTTCAATTTTTTGATGTCTTCCAATTTACTTTCAACGGTATTAAGCGGAATGTTGATTGATCCTTTTACATTACCACCTGCAAATTCTCCTGGTGATCGTACATCAACAATTTGACCTCCTTTAGCTACTGCTTCTTTTATATCACTTCCTCCTCCAAATAATGAATCGAAAAATCCCATAATGTTTTTATTTTTTAATGTTATGAAACAAAGAAAAGGAAGTGATTGAAAGTAATCCGTGACGTAGGTTACTTTATTAGTTTATTCATGAATTATCATTACCGGGAGCGTTGGCGCTTGAGCAAACTCCTCGGCATGATTTTTACGGAAAAGTTTATCCATAAAGCCATATTCACGTCTTACCAAAACCAGGAGATTGTTGTCTTCCTTTCGTTTTAGGTAAAATTTAATTCCTTTGGAAACAGTAGATCTTCTTATTTTTTTGAATGAATGTTTTACCTCTCTTCCAAAAAATGAATCTTCCCACCTTTTTTCTTGTCTTTGATCTTTTTCAGAATGTTTATCAGAGGTTTTAACATGAGCTATTCTAACCGTACTTTTTGTGGAAAGAGCAATGTTTTTTAACATATTTAGCCCTTTGGGATTAACCATAGGTTTAAAGTCTGAAGCCCACATAATCTTATTAATGGTTTGGTAAGTGGATTTTTCAGGGACTATTAAAAGAGGAATATCCGTTTGTAACATAAGTTTGCTAGTGTTACTTCCCTTAAAAAGCTTTTTAAGGCCATGAGCACCTTTAGTACCCATAATAACAAGATCTGTTTTATTTCGTTTTACGTAACTCTTAAAAACGGAAAACAAATCACCTTTAATTAGCTCAATATCAAATTCTGTTGGGAAATGCTTTTTAAATTTTTCAACCCTCTTTTTGGGTTTTTTATCATCAAAAGCATGAATGCATGTGATACGGAAATTAAATTCTTTTTGAAAAGCAAGAGTATACTCCATAGCATTGTATGAAGTTGTAGAGAAGTCAATTGGAATTATGATGTTAAGCACCCTTTAACTAGTTTCTTACAAGTTAGTTTTACACAAGAAAAGATACTATGATTTTTGTCAATTCCCAAACAGAATACTACAAAAGGTTTTATGCGACCATCTTGTATTTTTCCAATAAATCAGACCAATTCCAGATGTAATTTTGAGTCGCATCTTCGATTGATTTTATAATTATTGGATTGGGTGTGTTCATTTTTTGGAAATGATCAACCTGACAATCATTCATCCCATATTTATTAAATATAGCTGTAGCCATTGCTTTAGGAAGATCTCCCAGTCTTCTGTCTAACCCAGAGATATATTCTTCGTAGTTGTTGATTTGCTCAAGTGTCAAATCGTGATCTCTTCCTTCTAAGCTCTCGATGAACTCATCAATTACAAGAATTCTCATTCTATTTAATTGATTGGATTCGAAGTGATATTTTAAATTATAAAGGTTGGCACTAAAAACGATGTAAAGAAACCATTCCATTTGATTTGGTTTGATTTCTGGGCTCTCCATTAATTCGGGAACCTCATTTAAAAATTCAGACAGGGTAGGGAAGGTTTCTTCAGCAAGCTCGTTAATTGTTCCTACGAAAACTTGAGCTACGTGCTGTTCCTTCAATCTTTTTTTTCCAAATAATGAAAATGCCATCTCTAATCTCTTTGCTATTGCAAACAAATATACTTTTTAGGCTAAATGAAGATTCAGAGACTAAACCGATTTTATTAACGTGGAAAAGTGAATTTCCAATTAGTTGATCTCCAATTCTTTCTCTAAAACACTAGCTTTAGTAAATAGAAGATTGTTTTCTATTTCGTGATGAGTTTCTAAATCATCATCAAACTCTTTAAGTTTGAAATATAAGAAGTGAATTGATGGTTCTGCATCTTGAGGAGCAGTAAAACTGTTGGTTAACTCTTTAATTTTATCCATGATGTCATGACTATCATCATGCTCTTCTTCCATCATTTCAATTGGTCTTGAAAGTGTTCCAAACGTTGCCGCTTCCATTTTTGAACCATCAGACTTACTCTCTGCTAACTTCTTGAAATATGGGAATAATACTTCTTCTTCTTTAACCAAATGAATGGCTAAATCATCAGTGAATTCAGTAAATAAAACCTTAATTTGCTTAATAACTTCATCCTGAGTTGTTCCCTCAAGCTTGTCGATTAACTTTAAAATAAGTGGATAATTCGCCTTTAAATATGCATGGTGGGTATTCATGATGTGATCTACTAAATCATCAAGATTCCACGACTTTAACATTTCAAAATATTCTTCCGACTGAATCATAATTACTTATTTTAAGTAAATTTCGTAATAATTGTCTTAGAATAAAACCTTTAGGCATTAAATAACGATTAAATACCTATAAATAGTGACTATGAGAAACGGATTGTCGGATAAAGAATGGAATGAATTATTAAGTTATTTTAATAACGACGAACTTGCCGCAACCGTTTGGCTAGAGAAGTATGCTTTGAGAACAGACGAAGGGAATTGTTTAGAGAAGAGCCCAGATGAGATGCATATTCGATTAGCAAGAGAATTCTCAAGGGTTGAAAAAGGATATGTTGGAGTACAAAATGATTCAGACGATTTATCTGATTATGGTAAGGACCGCGAGGAATTAGATTACGAGAAAATCTATTCTTATTTCAAGGGTTTTAAATACTTAGTACCCCAGGGAAGCGTTATGGCTAACCTTGGTGATTTGCAAAAATTCACTTCCCTTTCAAATTGTGTTGTAGTTCCTGAAATATTTGATTCATACGGTGGGATTTACTTTTCGGATCAACAATTGGCGCAACTATACAAGAGAAGATGTGGTGTTGGCGTGGATATTTCATCTTTGCGACCAATTCATCAAACCGTAAAGAATTCAGCAGGAACAACATCTGGAGCTGTTTCCTTTATGGATCGATTTTCCAATACTACAAGGGAGGTTGCTCAACATGGTAGACGAGGAGCATTGATGATAACTATTGATGTCCGTCACCCTGAAATAGTTGATTTTATTAGGTCAAAACAAGATTTATCAAAGATAACTGGAGCCAATATTAGTGTAAAGTTGACTAATGATTTTATGCGAGCTGTAAGAGAGGATAAAGATTTTGATCTTCAGTGGCCTGTTGAATCCGAAACACCGGAAGTTTCATCCACAGTTAAGGCTAAAGATATTTGGGAAGAAATTGTTAGTTCGGCACATAAAACTGCTGAGCCGGGGCTTTTATTTTGGGATCAACAACATTTTTACAGTACTTCTTCTGTTTATCCGCAATTTAAAAATTCATCCACCAATCCATGCTCAGAGATAGCAATGCAGGGCGGAGATAGCTGTCGTTTAATGGCAATAAATTTATTCTCATTTGTTAAAAATCCATTTTCTGAGAATGCTGAATTCGATTATGAGAAGTTGTATGAAGTTGCTTACGAGGGAATGCGTTTAATGGATGATTTAGTTGATTTGGAACTAGAACATATCGATAGAATTTTAAAGAAAATAGAAAAGGATAAGGAACCTGATTTTATTAAAGATGTAGAGCGTAGAACTTGGGAGCTTTTATACAAGAATGGAAAAGAGGGAAGAAGGACTGGTTTAGGTTTTACTGGTCTTGCTGATGCTCTTGCAGCAATGAATGTTAAGTACGATTCCGTAAAGGCGCAGTTGGAAATTGATGCCATCATGAGAACGAAGTTTCAAGGAGAAATTGATTCAACTATTGATATGGCTATCACTAGAGGAAGCTTTAAAGGATTTAGTCCGGAATTTGAAAAAGTATCAGACTTTGTTTCAAAAATGATGTATATCGAGTTTCCTGAAGCTTGGGAGCGAATGCAAATCCATGGTAGGAGGAATGTGTCTTTTAGTACTGTTGCGCCAACGGGCACATTAAGCTTGTTAACTCAAACGTCATCAGGAATAGAGCCAGTTTACATGCTTTCCTATAAAAGGCGTAAAAAAGTTAATCAGCCATCTGAAGTTTCAGTTACTGATTCATTGGGTGATCACTGGGAAGAGTTTGAAGTACTTCATCCAAAATTGGAAATATGGAAATCTAATAATCCAGAAAAAGGTATTGAGCAATCACCTTATTGGGGAAGTACTGCCCAGGAAATAGATTGGCAAAGACGAATAGTAATTCAAAAAACAATTCAAAAGTATACAACACATTCGATAAGTAGCACAATTAATTTGCCTTCTGACACAACCAAAGAGCAGGTAGGAGAGATATACTTAAAAGCTTGGGAAGAGGGTTTAAAAGGGATTACAGTTTATAGAGATGGATCAAGAGACGGTGTACTAGTGAGTTCAGGTAAAAAATCAACGGAAAAGCTGCAAAAAAGACCTGAGATTATTCCATCAGAAGTAATTCGTTTCAAGAATGAGAAAGAACAATGGATTGCTGTTATTGGTTTGATTGACGATGCCCCATATGAGATATTTACTGGTAAAATTGATGGAGACTTTAAAGTACCAGAATGGGTACAAAAAGGATGGACAATCAAAGTTAATGGAGCAAAGGGTAAGCGTTATGATTTTCAATATACCGACCCAACCGGAGAAGATGTAACTATCGAAGGTTTGTCTCGTGCTTTTAATAGTGAATTTTGGAATTATGCCAAATTAATTTCAGGAATGTTGCGATTAAAAATGCCTATTGAAGAGGTTGTAAAATTGGTAGAGGGACTAAATCTTTACGATTCATCAATTAACACCTGGAAGAAAGGTGTTGCAAGGGCTTTAAAGCACTATATTGAGTCTGGAGTAATCAAAAAGGGAAGTAAATGTCCTTCTTGCGAAATGGAAAATGCGTTAGCCTATGAAGAGGGGTGCTTAAAATGCACAAATTGTGGATATACAGAATGTTCTTAAAAAAAAAGGTCGTTCATTGAACGACCTTTCCTTTTGTTTAAACCTGATTATTTTTTTACAAATAACATTGATTCTGCACCGGATCTTATAGTGTAGATTCCATTTGCTAAATCAGCAATATTTATATAGTTAGATTGGTTAACCTCCTTAACTAGTTTTCCAGAGATGTTAAATATTTGGAAATTTCCTGTTCTTGAAATCTTTAAGATTGTTGCCGCTGGATTTGGATAAATGGAGAATTGCTCTCCAGTTAAATCAGAAGAAACAGAAGTAACATCGATAATTTCATAAATTGAAATTGTTCCAGAAACCTCATTTGCAACTGCTATCAAATCCTTTGAGTGAGAAGTTTCGTCCTTCGGGATGAAAATAATACACTCAGGTGCTAAATCTCCAGCTTCAGATGTAGTTGGATCTGCAGAGAAATCTCTATTGTTTGTGAAATCTACATATTGAACATCATTTACATCAGTGACATCGAAAGTCATTACACCTCCATGTCTTTCTAAACCAACAAATGCGTAATACTTACTTCCAACTTTTCCTACTGCAATAGCTTCTGGTTCTGGTCCTTTATCGTCAGATCTATCTTTAAATGCAGTTTCATCATTTGTAGAGTTGAAGTTTACTGGATCTTCTTGGTAAACATTCTTTTCAATCATACTTTCTGAATCATAAACTTGAGACATGTCTGAGGCTTTCCAGATTGAAAAAGACCTTGCCCCATATGCGTAAATTGAATCATATTCATTAGTTAATGGATTTAAACCAGGACCAGCATGAGCTTTTAATCTACCTAATAAGGTGTCGTTTTGAAGATCTGGAGTTGTGAAAACAGAAGGGTTAAGCACCATGTCTTTAACTCTTGTTTCTCCTTCGAAACCATCATAGTCCCTTCCATCTCCCTCATTGGCAGTAAAGATGTATTCAACTCCTCCAATGTTTGCTCCAACCATAGCGTCTGGTTGGTAAACACCGTAAACATTTTCCCAGTTATAGAAGTTCACTAATTTAGATTTGTTTGAAGCATCAAATCCTTCTGTTTTCGACCAATCTTTAAATCCAAGTCCAATTATTGTGTCTAATGAAGCAGTTCTTGTTTCGATGATTGCTACCGCATTATTTTCTTGGCAAACAACATAAGCATGAGTGCTAGTTGAATTAAAAGCAACATATTCTGGCTCTAAATCTTGAGCGGTTGTGGAGCTACCTGGATTATGTCCAATAATTGCTCCTTCTATTCCTTTTCCATTGTATGAAGAGAAATTAACTTGAGTAGCATCACCTGTAGTAATTGAGTTTACACCAGCACTCATGTTTACAACTGTAACAGTTCCTTCAGGGTCATGATCGTATGAATCTGAAGGTTCTCCTTCATTAGCAGCTATTACATACATTTCATCTGGAGAAATACTTACGTTATCTGGCAAAACTCCTGCAGGAATGGAGATTATGTGTGTTCCATCTAATTCAAAAAATTCTAAAGTTCCGTTATATTGAGCAGAATCTGAGTTCTCAACTGCAACCACAAAAAAATCTGACGCTACTGCAACGGCATTTGCAGATGCTCCAAAACTAGTTATATCAACTGATTTTACTTTCGATGGAGAAGTAGGATCCACTAAAGAAATAATGTCGACCTTTACATCATTTGCATTTACAGAGTATAAATATTGATTGGATGAATTGTAGCTGATAATTTCTGCAGCTCCTTCATCAAAAAGACCCGTTTCGTAACCACCAATTCTGCTCAGTTTTATTTGAGCTTGCGTAAAAGTAGATGCTCCAATTGCAGCACCTAAAAATAGAGTAGAAAGTTTTTTCATAGTATTAATTTTTAGAGGCTAAATTACCAGCGCATTGTTTCTTTGAGGTTAGAGGTATCTTATTTAATTGGTCAGGAATTGTTAAGTATATCTGACTTGATGTTAATAAAAAAATCACCTAAAAATTAGGTTTTGCATTGAAACAGATTGTAAATTAGCCGAATAGGGAAATTAGCGCCTTGCCAGTTGCTTTCTCTTTAACCTTAACTTTGCCCTTGAGCGCGTAAGATCTTGTTTTAGTTCTGTTCGCGATACGAGGATGTATTGCTAACTTATTAATGAACAAAAAATCAAACGTGCTATGAAAACATTGGGGAGGATTGTCGGACTATTTTTATTGGTAGGAACTTTATCTAGTTTCGATACAGCTGAAAAAAGCAAGCCTGAAATTATTCCATTTAACGGATCAACAACAATTAAGAAAACTATTTCTTCATTTGAAATAAATGACATGACTATTCATAAGGTTCAAGTGAAGATTTCTGATGCTGGCCAAATTATGGGTATCGCAAAATATGAAGATTTAATTCCTGCTGGATTTACAGTTTCAGGAGTGTTTTCAGATTTAGGGAATGCTACTTTTGATTCGGAAAAAGCTGAAGTTACTTTTTTAACCTTAAAAGGGCATGAAACAGTTACAATTACTTATTTCATGCATGGAGAGTTACCTATTCAGCCTGTAAGTGAGTCGAAGTTTATGTTTTTGAATGGAGACGTAATTGAAAATCTGGAAGTCCAAACAGTTAAGTAATAAGACTAAATAATATTGAAAGCCGCAGCTTTATTAGTTGCGGCTTTTTTTATGTTAACTTTAAAGAAAAACACTATGCGTTTAGATAATTTCTTAGTAGAAAACAGGGGGGTAAAGAGTAGGAGTTGGGCTAAGAAACTAATTCAAGAACAAAAAGTGTTAGTAAATAATGTTCCAGCAAAAAAGGCTGGGCATGAGGTTTTAGAGGTTGATAACGTTGAGGTTCTTGAAGACTTTAAATATGTAAGTAGAGCTGGATATAAGCTAGAAAAAGCAGTGAATGAATTCAATTTGATGGTAAAAGATAGGGTTTGTTTGGATGTAGGGGCTAGCACTGGTGGGTTTACCGATTGTTTACTTCAAAATGGTGCTAAACACGTATTTGGGATTGATGTTGGAGAGGGTCAGATGGATTCTCAAATTAGAAATGATGAAAGGGTAACTTGTATCGAGAAAGTGAATGCGAGGATGTTGGATGATTTAATAAGGACCAAGTTATTGCCGGCCTTTGAGCCAGTTCCTGATTTGGTGGTTGCTGATTTATCGTTTATTTCTTTAACGCTTGTGCTTAAAGCGGTAGCAAACGCTGTTACTAAGAACGCAGAATTTGTGGTGTTAGTAAAACCTCAATTTGAACTAGGTCAGGATTTTCTGAATAAAAAAGGAATTGTAGCTGATAATAGAGTTCGCATTAAAGCTTTAGAGAAAATCAAGGCGTTTTGCGTTGAAAATAATTGGGAGGTTCTAAATTCAACTCAATCCCCAATAAAAGGGGGAGATGGTAATGTTGAATATATTTTACATTTCAAGTCATAAACTTCTTATATTTAGAGTGATGGAAGAAAGTGGGTTTGAAGACATAAGATTTGAAAAAATTCCAATTGAATTTTATTCCGATTCGGATAAAGAGCCCTTTTGTAAATGTACTTTTTGCAGTACTGATTTGAAGGAAGGAACAACCTCTTATATGATTGAAAAGTCAATTAAAAAAGGGGCCAACAACATTAAAAACACTGTTTTTGAATATGCCATTTGCATGTCTTGTAATTTAAAGAAAATGCAGGCTATGAGTGAAGAAAGTGTTCAGAATATTAAGGCTTACATGGAGCAAAACTTCGTTTTAGAAACATGGGAGTCAAATTTATCTTCCAAAAGAGAATATTTTTCTCACTGTGTTGTTACGGGAAAATCCATTGAAGAATTAGAAGAGTATAATATTGTTGGCCAGTTTGTTGGAGATAAAATGATCGCAGGCCAATTTCCTATTTTAATTAGTCCATCAATTGGGGAAGAGATTCAAGAGTTGTTGTCTCAGAAAACTAAAGATGAATTTGATGATTTTATGAGCACAATAACAGATGTTCCACCTGAGCTCAAGGAATTATTTAAAGTAAAAAGACCTGTTTTGGTTTAGAGGAATCTACAACTTAAAATTGCGATATCATCAACAAACGGTTGATCTTCTTTAAAGTTCGTTAAGTCTTCCATTAAAAAGCAGTTTAAGGCATCCATTGTTGTGTTTTCATGATCGTTTATTGCATTTGAAACTCTTTCAGTTCCATATTCTAAATTCTCATTATTTTCAACCTCCACTAGGCCATCTGTATAGGTGACTAAAGTGGATTTTGGTTTAACGTCAACAATGCCAATTTTCGGCGATGGAAGATAATCTAACATTCCAAGCCCTGGACAACCATCCTTAAGTTCTAAGATTTCGTTCCCGTTTTTTAAAACAGGAGGATTGTGGCCACAGTTTATATATGTTAATTGTCTGCTTTCAATATTGTAAGTTGCAATAAACATGGTGATGAACTTTTCACCTTTTGCATTACTAATAACCTTTTCATTTAAGTCCTGAACCAATTCAGGTAAACTCATTGAGTGTTTTACACCAGCTCTTAGATTTGCTTGGAAATTACTCATTAAAATAGCAGCCGAAACTCCTTTCCCAGAAACATCTGCTATACACATTGCGATTTCGGTTTTATTAACCCAAATTACATCGTAGTAATCACCTCCAACCTGTTGGTGACTTTTATAAAAAGCTGCGATATCTAAGTGCTCATTTTGAGGTAGAGCGGTTGGGAGCAACATAGTTTGCATTTCACTTGCAAGCTCTAGCTCCTTTTTTACCCTTTCCTGACGAATTGCTTCCTTGGCCAAGTTTTTATTTTCGATGGCAACGGAAATAATGTTAGTAAAGGTTTGTATAAATGGAAGATGTTTGATGATTGGGCTAATTTGAATAGCTTCATTAATTATATCTCCAATTAATAAATACGCAAGTGGTTTTGTTTTATGGGTTACAGGGATGATCAAATCAAACTCCTCGAATACACCATCTGTTTTGGAATTTACCTCTTCAATTTCTTCATATTGAAGAAGGTCTTTTTCAACATCAATAGAAAGATCTTTATTTTCTAATCCATACCAAGTAGCAAGATTCCATTCCCCTTCATAAATGTATAGCGCTATTTTTTCAATGTCTAACTCTCTTAGTACATTTTCATAGATACCAAAAAGTTGGTCTTTAGAAACGTTACTATTAATGGCAAGCGTAACATTTAAAAGGGCATTAAGCTTAAGATCTTTAACCTTAATTTTTCTTTGTGCTCTTGTAAGTGATTTAACTGCCATTGTTAACGCTTATACTAATTAAGTAACTTTTGTTTTACGCACCGCGTGAAAAAAAGTTATGAAATTGTAAAATTTACAAATTCGGTTAATTATAAGGTTGTTAAGTAGCAGGGGTTAGGGTGGTAGAAGGAGGTGAAAATTATTTTTTCACCCTTTCGTTATATTCTCCCGAAGAAGTGTCGATCTTAACAATGTCTCCAAGATTAATGAATAATGGAACTCTTATTTCAGCTCCAGTTTCAATTTTTGCTGGCTTAGTAG
>JAYPYW010000036.1:21639-29238 GCA_038154685.1 Flavobacteriales bacterium
GTGTAAGTGATTTCAAACTCTACGTATTGAGGTAAATCAACACCTAAAACCTCTTCGTTTTCTGCGTGAACCATAACTTGCACTTCCATTCCATCTTTTAAGAATTTTGGTGCATTAATTAATTCTTCAGCTACAGCTGTTTGCTCGTATGTTTCAGAGTTCATAAGGTTGTACCCCATGTCGTCCTTGTATAAAAACTGATAGTTTCTAGTTTCAATTCTTACAGTTTCAATTTTTACACCCGCAGTAAAAGTGTTAGTAATTACTTTTCCGTTTTCAAGGTTTCTTAATTTTGTACGAACGAAAGCTGGACCTTTTCCTGGTTTAACATGTTGGAATTCAATTATTTTTACCAATTTCCCGTTGTAATTAAAACAAAGTCCGTTTCTAAAATCAGCAGTTGTAGCCATTCTAAATATTTTTATTTAAAGTATCCTTTCATGATTCCACGCTTAGAATCCTGAATGAATGAAATTATTTCGTCTCTTTCTTTACTAGCTTTTACTTTAGCTTCAATGAAGTTAATCGCTTGTGAGTTATTTAACCCTCTTAAATAAATGATTCTATATAACTCTTGTATTTCTTGTATTTTCTCAGGTTTGAAGTTTCTTCTTCTTAAACCAATTGAGTTTATACCAATGTATGAAATTGGATCACGACCAGCTTTAACATAAGGAGGGATGTCCTTATTAATTAAGGCACCTCCACTAATCATAGCATGCTTTCCAATATGGCAGAATTGGTGAACTAATGTTCCTCCACCAAGGATAGCGAACTCATCGATATCAACATGTCCTCCAAGGTTAGTACTATTCGCAAGAATAGCATTGTCACCAACGGAACAATCGTGAGCAATGTGCACATAAGCCATCAGTAAAACATTGTTACCAATAACAGTTTTATTTCTGTCTTCAGTACCTCTATTTATAGTTACACACTCTCTAATAGTAACGTTGTCTCCAACAATCGCTAATGAGTCTTCTCCTTTGAATTTTAAATCCTGTGGAATGGCTCCAATTACAGCTCCTGGAAATACACGGCAATTTTTACCGATTCTACTTCCCTCCATTATTGTGACGTTTGGTCCAATCCAAGTTCCTTCACCGATTTCAACGTTTTTTTCAATCGTCACAAAAGGTTCGATTACAACGTTTTTTGCAATTTTGGCTTGCGGGTGAATATATGCTAGTGGTTGATGCATATTACTTTACTTTATCAATTTTGGCCATCATTTCAGCCTCTGTAACCAATTCACCGTTTACAAATGCTTTACCTTTCATATGAGCAACACCTCTTCTGAAAGGAGACAAATAAGTTACTTCAAATACAACAGTGTCACCAGGAACAACCATTTTTCTGAATTTAACGTTGTCAATTTTCATAAAGTATGTTAGGTAGTTTTCTGGATCCTCATATTGAGATAATACCAAAACTCCTCCAACCTGTGCCATGGCTTCAACTTGTAAAACACCAGGGAAGATAGGTTGATCAGGGAAATGACCTCTAAAAAGATCTTCGTTTATAGTTACGTTCTTTAAACCAACTACTTTTTCAGGAGTTAATTCAATAACTCTATCAACCATTAACATTGGCGGTCTGTGCGGAAGGATTTTTTTAATTCCTTCAACATCAAGAACTGTATTTGAAACATCAAATTGACTTTCCATTTCCTTTATACTTTTTTTAATAAGTTTTGCGAATTCAGTGTTTGGTCCATGACCAGGTTTAGTGGCGATAATCTTTCCTTTGATTGGTCTTCCAACTAAAGTTAAGTCACCAACAACATCTAATAATTTGTGTCGAGCAGCCTCATTTTCATGTCTTAGCTCAATATTATCTAGGATACCTCTTTCAGTAACTTCAACTGTTGGTTTTCCTAGAAGAGAAGCTAATTGATCTAATCGTTCTTTTTCAATTACTTGATCAACTACTACTATAGCATTGCTTAAATCTCCCCCTTTGATTAGGTTGTTGCTTGCAAGAAATTCAAGTTCGTGTAAAAAACAAAATGTTCTTGATGAAGAAATTTCCTCTTCAAAATCATCCATGTTATCAAGCGTAGCAAATTGCTTTCCTAGCACAGGAGAATCATAATCAATCATTGAAGTAATATTGTAGTGATCATCAGGTAAAGCAACCAATTCGATACCTTTATCCTCAATGGTGAATTTTATCGGTTTTTTGATTTCGAAGTAATTCTTTTCAGCTTCTAAATCTTTAATTCCTGCTTCTTTAAGAACTTTAATGAATGGCTTAGAACTTCCATCCATTATCGGTACTTCTTGGGCATCAATTTTGATTAAGCAGTTATCAATTCCAAGGCCAGTTAATGCGGCTAATGAATGCTCGATAGTGGACACTGATGCACCTTTTTTCGTTAAGGTTGTACCTCTTTGTATCTCGGTAACGTAATCAACGTCAGCCTCAATAATAGGCTGGTTTTCAAGGTCAATTCTTTGAAACTTAATACCGAAATTTTCTTCAGCTGGGCAGAAGGTTAAATTAACCTGTTGTCCAGTATGTAAACCAACGTCACTTAAAGAAACCTCTTTGGAAATTGTTCTTTGCTTTTCACCCATAAAATCGATTCTCGCGAATCAAAAATAAGGCTTTTATTCCTGACTGGATAATTTAGAGATTGCTTTTTCTAAATTGTTAATTTTTTCTTGAATTTTAGGAAGGTTTCTAAACCCTACTAGGCTTCTTTGGTAGTTACCAACGTCAAATGCAGGAGAACCTTGCCAAATAGAATTTTCTTTTTTGATGGATTTCCCAATTCCTGATTGCGCAGCTATTTTTACTCCATCTGCAATTGTTAAGTGGCCAATTATTCCTACCTGTCCTCCGATCATACAGTTTTTACCAATTTTTGTTGACCCTGCTATTCCTGATTGTGAGGCAATTACAGTGTTGTCGCCAATTTCAACATTGTGGGCAACTTGAATAAAGTTATCCAACTTTACTCCCTTTCGAATAATTGTAGATCCCATGGTAGCTCGATCTATTGAGCAATTGGCCCCAATTTCAACATGGTCTTCAATGATTACGTTTCCGATCTGTGGGATTTTATTGTACTCTCCGTCCTTATTTGGCGCAAAACCGAAACCGTCACTTCCAACAACTGTGCTGCTGTGGATTGTTACATTTGAACCTAATTTACAATGATCGTATATAGTGGCGTTAGCATAAACAATTGTATTGTCACCAATTTTTACATTGTCTCCAATAACAACATTTGGATGAATGCTCACATTTTTACCGATTTCGACATTATTTCCAATTCTAACAAAGGCACCAATGAATTCACCTTCCCCCACCTGAGTGTTTTGCCCAATAAAAATAGGTTCTTCTCTTCCTGTTTTTCTAGGTTTAAGCTCTTCATATTTTTGTAGTAAAACAGCAAATGCAGCATATGCATCTGGTACTCTTATTAATGTAGTTTTTACTTCTTTTTGGAGCTCTAAACTATTACTTACAATTACAGCTGATGATTCACATTCATACAAATATTCTTCATATTTGGGATTGGCTAAAAATGATAGAGCTCCTGGGGTACCTTCCTCAATTTTTGTAAAAGTTCTAATTTCTGCATCTGGGTTTCCTTCGATTTCACCTTGGATTAAGGCTGCTATTTGCTGAGCTGTAAATGTCATTTTAAATAGTTTTGGGATAACACAAGAAGTATTTAGTAACAGGGGTAGATAAACTTGAAATGTTAAGTTGGTCGGATGCCTCTGCTATATCTCTTGTTGTTCCGTTTTTGTATAAAATACTTATCGTGTCCTTTGTAGGATTGTAAGCATTGTTTTGAATCACTTCAGAAAATACAAAGTACTTTGTATCCTCTTTCGGTATTCCTAATTTTTGTATTGTTTGCTCCTGAAGATCTAATAATCTGTTTTCTGGGAATTCTTCTGTAGTAATTTCAATTCTATAGAGTTTTCTATTTATCATCCAACTACATAGGGCTGATAATGTTTTGTTGGAATGTTTGGACCATTCCTTGACGCATGTGAAAACATCATAATCATCCAGCTGTGCAAACTCTTTTAATAATTGCGGATTCTTTTGAAAGTCTTCGTGGCTATAATTGGATTCTAAAAACAGTCTTAAGGAACTTGTGCAAAACAGATTTTCTCCTGCTAAAACTAACTCTTTGGCTTTTCTAAGAATATTTATCACCAGAAATTCAGCAGATACTACAGTTTTATGAAGGTAAACTTGCCAGTACATGATTCTTCTTGCAACTAAGAACTTTTCAATCGAATAAATCCCTTTTTCATCAACCACCAATTCATCATCGTGAACGTTTAATAGTTTGATGATTCGATCTACACCTACAACACCTTCGTTAACGCCAGTGTAAAAGCTATCCCTGTTTAGGTAATCTAACCTGTCAACGTCTAACTGACTGCTAATTAATTGGTGTAAGAATTTTTTATGGTAGGTATTGGTGAAAATTTTGATAGTAAGATCAAGCTCCCCATTAAATTCCCGATTTAATTCTTCCATGAACAAAATGGATAATTGTTCATGATGGATCCCATTTACAATAGTGTATTCTAATGCGTGGGAAAATGGCCCGTGACCAATATCATGTAATAAAACACCGCAAATAACCGCTTTGCTTTCTTCATCGGTAATTTCGTGCCCCTTCGATTTTAAAGTATCCAAAGCTTGTTTAGCCAAATGCATTGCACCAATAACATGGTGAAATCTTGTGTGGTAAGCACCAGGATAAACCATGCTTGTTAGTCCTAGTTGGCGAATTCTTCTTAGACGCTGAAAATAAGGATGTTCGATGATGTCGAAAACAATATCATGCGGGATATTAACAAACCCGTAAACCGGATCATTAATTATCTTTTTTTTATTGCGTTTAATCTCTATGACTAAATTTTTTAGTTGCCTTAAAAAATCGGAAGGTTTAAATTCCTATTTTTAAGGAATACGCTATCAAAATTAAGGTTTTTTAATGGATAAGGTGCAAATATTGTGGGCTGATGATGAAATTGAATTGTTAAAGCCTCACATCCTTTTTTTAGAGACTAAAAATTACCAAGTTACACCGGTTAAAAGTGGAGATGAAGCCATTGAAAAAGTGGAAGGAAATCATTTTGACGTTGTTTTTTTGGATGAAAACATGCCTGGTATCTCAGGTTTAGATGCTTTAGTCTCAATCAAAAAATTAAGAAAGAGCTTGCCTGTTGTTATGATCACTAAAAGTGAAGAGGAGCACATCATGGAAGAGGCTATAGGAGGCGAGATTTCGGATTATCTGATAAAACCCGTTAATCCAAATCAAATTCTACTTTCTTTGAAGAAAATCTTAGATAACTCAAGATTAGTTAGCGAAAAATCAACTAACGAATATCAAAAAGAATTCAGGGAAATAGGGATGCAAATATCAGACAGATTGGACGCATCAGAATGGATTGATATTCAAAAGAAACTTGTTTATTGGGATTTGAAACTATCAGCAGGAGAGGAATCTGGAATGGGAGAGATTTTGAATTCTCAAAAAGATGAGGCAAATAACTCTTTCTGTAAGTTTATTGAGAATAATTATACGCAATGGTTGAATGTACCTGATGAGGATACACCTAATTTATCTCATACACTTTTAAAAGAGAAGTTACTCCCTGAGTTGGGAAATGGACCAACTTATTTACTTGTGTTGGATTGTTTAAGGTACGACCAATGGAGGACGTTGCAGCCAGAGTTTAATAAACATTTTATTATTGAGAATGATGATTGTTATTTTTCAATTTTGCCAACAGCAACTCAATTTGCAAGAAATTCCTTGTTTGCCGGTTTATTACCTTCAGAAATTCAGAAAAGATATCCTAGTCTTTGGGTAGATGAGGATGAGGAGGATAAGAAAAACGATCATGAAGAAGACCTTTTAAAAGGTTTACTTCAAAGGCATGGAAAAGGAAGCTTGAAGGTTAGTTATAATAAAGTCACCAATCTTTATGGTGCAAAAAAATTATTAGACAACTTTCATCAACTGAAGCAAAATGATTTAAATGTTATCGTTTATAACTTCGTTGATACTCTATCTCACGCAAGAACAGATTTTAAAGTAATGCGGGAATTAGCCGAGGATGAAAAAGGATATAGAAGTATTACAAAATCTTGGTTCGAAAACTCACCGCTGTTGGAGATGTTAAAGCAGCTTAAAGGTTCGGGGGCTAACCTGGTTCTAACAACCGATCATGGCGCTGTTTTAGTTGATAATCCGGTGAAAGTTGTTGGGGATAAGAGTATAAGTTCTAACCTGAGGTATAAAGCAGGTAGGAACATGCAGTATAAATCTAAAGAGGTATTCGAAATAGAAAATCCGGATGATGCATTTTTACCAAAATTGAATTTAAGCACACGTTATATTTTTGCAAAAAACAATGATTTTTTCGCTTACCCTAATAATTACAATCATTATGTAAAACATTATCGTAATACATTACAACATGGTGGAGTTAGTATGGATGAAATGATTGTTCCGGTTATTACAATGAAAAGTAGGTAAATGGAATTGAAAGCTGAAAGGTTAGAAGAGTTAGGTTTAGTAGCCGAAGAGGTTGTAAAATCTGCTAATCAAAAGCGCATTATTTTGCTAAATGGTGAAATGGGAGTGGGAAAAACTACCCTCATTAAAGAAATTTGCTTAAAATTAGGAGTTGAAGAAAATGTAAGTAGTCCAACCTTTGGTATTGTTAATGAGTACAAAGGAAAGGAGACAACAATATATCATTTTGATGCTTACCGAATTGAGGATGAAGAGGAAGCCTATGATATTGGAATTGAAGATTATTTATATTCTGGTCACTGGTGTTTAATTGAATGGCCAGATAAAATAGAGAATGTATTACCCTCTTCGAATGAGTTAATGGAAGTTAATATTTCGGAGAAGAACGGATTGAGAACATACAAGATTATTTAGATTATGAAATCATCAGATTTGATCAAACACCTAACCGAGAGTGGCTTAATGCCTCAAGAGGAAATGCTAGAAGTAGCAAGAGGAGAACAAAGTTTATACATAGGAATTCCAAAGGAGACTGCTTTACAAGAAAATAGGGTGGCGCTAGTTCCTGATAGTGTTGGGTTGCTTGTAAGTAATGGACACAGGGTTGTTATTGAGTCAAATGCTGGTGCATCTGCTAATTTTACTGATAAAGATTATAGTGAGGCTGGAGCGGAGATTGTTTATGAAACAGAGGAAGTTTATAAAGCCAATATTATTATAAAGGTTGAACCACCAACATTGGATGAAATTGGGTTGTTTGATACCGCCCAAAAACAAGTTCTTTTTTCGGCATTACAGCTTTCTGCTCAACCGAAAGACTGTATGAAGGAGTTGATGAAAAAGAAGGTGACAGGAATTGCTTATGATTTTATTAAAGATAGGGAAGGAGTTTATCCTATTGTTAGAAGCATGAGTGAAATAGCTGGTACTACATCTGTTTTAATTGCTGCGGAGTTGTTAAGTAATGCTAATGGGGGACATGGTGTAATGATGGGAGGTATCCCTGGTGTTAAACCTGCGGAGGTAGTTATTTTAGGAGCTGGAGGAGTTGGAGAATTTGCCGCTAGAGG
>JAYPYW010000036.1:29248-31049 GCA_038154685.1 Flavobacteriales bacterium
TAAGTTGAGAAGAGTACTTAATAATCTGGGGCAAAGAGTTTATACCTCTATATTACAGCCGAAATTGGTTCAAAAAGCGTTAGCTAACGCTGATGTTGTTATTGGTGCACTTAGACCCAAAAATGGAAGAACTCCTTGTGTTGTTACAGAAGAGATGGTTGCAGATATGAAATTTGGGTCTGTTATTATTGACGTAAGTATTGATACTGGAGGATGTTTTGAAACGTCCGTGGTTAGATCTCATGATAACCCAGTTTATAAAAAGTATGGAGTAACACATTACTGTGTGCCAAATATTGCTTCAAGAGTTTCAAGAACTGCTTCTTACGCTTTGAGTAATGTTTTCACGCCTTTATTACTGGATATTGGTGAAGGAGGAGGGTTAGAAAGAATGATGCATCAACCTTGCGGATTAAAGAATGGTATCTATATGTACAAAGGCATTCTTACTAGTAAGACATTAGGAGAAACTTTCAATTTGCCTTATAAGGATATCGATTTATTAATGGCAGCGATATAAATAAGGTTTTAGGTTTCAGAATAAAATAGCCCAAAAGATTTAAATTCATTTGGGCTTTTTTTAAAAAGATTTTCTTAAGTCTGAAGCCTGAAATCCGATGGCTATTTCAACTCAATCTTCTCAAATTTTTCCATGATTTTTTGAAAGCCTTCAGGCACTCCAATTTCAAACGATTTGCTTTCCTTGGTCGTAGGGTGTTCGAAACTTAGGCTCCTAGCGTGTAGAGCTTGACCAGGGATTAAATCGAAGCAGTTTTGAATAAACTTTCTATAGCTTGCAGAGTTTTGGCCTTTTAAAATCTTTTCTCCTCCATATTCAGGATCGTTAAATAAGGGGTGACCAATTGATTTCATGTGGATTCTAATTTGGTGTGTTCTACCTGTTTCTAATTTACATTCCACAAGTGTAACGTATCCTAACCTCTTAACTACTTTGTAGTTTGTAATAGCATGTTTACCAATTTCACCCTCGAATTCAAAGGTGTCCATAACCTTACGGTTTTTTAAACTTCTTGCAAGGTTAGTTTTAATGGTGCCATTTTCTTCTTTCACATCTCCCCAAACTAAAGCGTAGTATTTTCGATCTATTGTTCTATCAAAAAATTGCTTTGCTAGCTTAGTCATTGCCTCTTCTTTCTTAGCAATAACTAATAAACCAGAGGTGTTTTTATCAATTCGATGAACTAATCCAGGACGGTGATTTAATTCAGGGCTAGTTGGAAGTTGACCAAAATGATATATTAATGCGTTAATTAAAGTTCCCTTGTAATTTCCATGACCCGGATGCACCACAAGTCCGGCTTCCTTATTTACAATAATTAAATCATCATCCTCGTAAATAACTTCAATTGGAATGTCCTGGGGGATTAATACTAACTCTTTAGGCTCTTCTCTAACTACCATTTGGATAACATCCAAAGGCTTTACTTTGTAATTTGATTTAACGGGTTTCTCGTTTACAAGAATGTTCCCTTCTTTGGCAGCTTCCTGAATTTTATTCCTCGAAGTAGCTTCTAGTCTATCCAACAAGAATTTATCAACCCTTAATGGTTTCTGACCTGGGTCTGCAGTTATTTTATAAACTTCAAATAATTCCTTATCCTCAAACTCCTCTTCCATGAATTATTTGCAATCAGTTTTAATGTTTAAAGTAGTGTCGCAAGAGTAAAAAATAGAAACCTCTTTCCCGACTTGAATTTCTTTACCACAAGCTGGTCTCTGCATCCAAATTCTTGCAACAGTTGAATCTAAGCCCTCAACACAAGCACCATCTCCCTTTTCC
>JAYPYW010000037.1:0-4646 GCA_038154685.1 Flavobacteriales bacterium
AAGTAAATCGGAGCTGATACTAACAACTAAACCTTTTTGCTTAATTCGTTTAAGGGTGTCCTTAATGTCTTCATCTCTTCCACGAGCGATGTTGTGTGTGTCGAGAACCTCTGTAAGCTTGTAGTAAGAAATAGGAGAGAATCTTTTAGCTAATTTTTCTCCTTGGTATTTTAAGTAAGAAGTAGCACGGAAATCCTTAGTTTTCTCGTTGTCCTCTTCGTTTTGGTGCTGATGGTAAATCTCGTGGTTTCGGTAGAATAACAAGCCAATTTGTCTGGCTCCCTTCATTCCGTTTAAACCAGAGTTTTCATGATCTTCTCCCCAAGTAGGGTCTAGCTCAATTGCAGTACGGTGTGCTGTATGAACAGCAATACCCCAAGCACTTTCTTTTGGGCTTGTAACGCAAATAGTATAATTCTCAATAGTTTCAGGCTCCATTAAAAGCCACTCTAATACCTGGTAACCACCGCAGCTTCCTCCAACTGCCATTTGGATCTTTTCAATTCCTAAATGCTTCCTTAATTCGATTAACGAGTTAATGATGTCTCTAATAGTAATATCAGGGAAAGAGTGGAAGTAAGGTTTTCCGGTATCAGGGTTAATTGAGTTAGGTCCAGTTGAACCGTAACAAGATCCTAAGATATTAGCACAAACTATGAAATGGTCTTCAGGGTTGAAAAGCTTGTTATCGCCAACCAGTCCGTCCCACCATTCATCAACATTACTTGCAGCAGTAAGTGCGTGGAAAATCCACACAACATTATCCTTATTTTCGTTTAACTTTCCATAAGTATGGTAAGCAACGGTAGGTTGTTTTAACATTCCGCCGTTTTCAAGAGGAAGGTCGCTTGTAAGGTTATAATACTGTTTAGTGCTCAATACTAGCTTAGTTTCGATGGCAAAAATAACAAAAAGGCATGTTATAGTTCAAAGTTTAAAGTTTAAAGTTCAAAGACTTGTATGTGGATAAGTAATAATTGCGTCTAAAATGTGATTTACTATTCTATTAAATGCCAAGAATGATTAACTTAGATATTCAAATTTTTTAGGATGAAAATAGTTTTAGATAGAGTTGATGATGCGTTTCATTTTGAAGCGAAAAACGAAGATGGAAACGTAGTTCATATCGATGGTGCACCGGCAATTGGAGGAAGTGGAGAAGGAGCTCGTCCAATGCAGCTTTTAGTAATGGGACTAGGAGGTTGTAGCGCCATGGATATCATTTTGATCCTTAAAAAACAAAAAGAAGTTATTGAGGATTTGAAGATTGTTTTGGATGCTGAAAGACATGAGGATAGAACGCCAGCGACCTTCAAAAAAATTCATGTGACTTATAATTTCAAGGGAGATTTAAATCCTAAAAAAGTTAAGAGAGCAGTTTCATTAGGAATCGAAAAATATTGTTCGGTTACCGAGATACTAAAAGAAACTTGCGAAATTACTTTTGAAACAACTATTAACGGTGAATCTTTAGATTAAGATGAAGAATAAACAAGATGCAACAAAAGCGGTAAGAGTAAGAAACGAGAAAACTCAATACAATGAGCATAGTACACCTATGTTTTTGACTTCGAGTTTTACTTTTGAAAATGCTGAAGACATGAGAGCTGCTTTTGCTGGCGAAGATGCTGATGCATATGTTTACTCGCGTTTTGTTAATCCAAATTTTACAGAGTTAATTGATAAAGCTTGTGCCTTAGAAAACACTGAGGCTGGTTATGCTGCAGCAACTGGAATGGCTGCTATTCATGCGTCAATTGTTGCTGTGGTTGGGGCTGGTGATCACTTGGTAGCTTGTAGAAGTGTATTTGGATCAACACACACAATCATTACTAAGATTCTTACAAGGTTTGGAATTGAGCATACTTATGTAGATGTAAATGCAACTGAAGCTGAATGGGAAGCTGCGATTCAGGAAAACACGAAAATGATTTTCTTAGAAACTCCTACTAACCCTGGGGTTGAGGTTGTTGATTTAGAAATGATCGGTAGAATTGGAAAGAAGCACGGAATCTTAACTAATGTAGATAACTGTTTTGCAACACCATATGGTCAGAAACCAACTGAGTTTGGAATTGACATTGTAACGACTTCTGCTACCAAATACATGGATGGACAAGGTAGAGTGCTGGGTGGTTTGATTTTGGGTCCTCAGGAATACATTGATGAAGTAATTACTTACTGCCGATCTACTGGTCCTACGATTTCACCATTTAACGCTTGGACTTTGGCTAAGAGTTTAGAAACGCTAGAGGTAAGGTTTGAAAGACATTGTTCAAATGCCTTGAAACTAGCGCAGACTTTAGAGGCTCATCCAGAAGTGTTGAGTGTTAAGTACCCATTTTTAGAATCTCATCCACAATATGAAATTGCTAAAAAGCAAATGAAATTAGGTGGAGGTATTGTTACTTTCGAAGTGAAAGGAGGATTAGAGAGAGGAAGAAAGTTTTTAGATAATATAGAGACCTGTTCGCTTACTGCAAATTTAGGTGACTCGCGAACTATTATTACGCATCCTGCTTCAACAACTCATGCGAAATTGTCGGATGAGGAAAGAGCGGAGGCAAGAATAACTCCTGGTTTAATCAGGGTTTCGTGTGGATTAGAAAGTGTTATTGATATAATTGCTGATGTAGAACAAGCACTAGAGGCTTCAAAATAAAATTAAATGAACTCTATTAAGGTGACATTTTTAGGAACAGGAACTTCGCAAGGTGTTCCTGTTATTGGTTGCGATTGCGAGGTTTGTACTTCCGCCAATCCTAAAGATAATCGTCTTAGAAGTTCTATTCTTATTGAAACGCAAGGCAAAGTTATTTGTGTGGATAGTGGTCCGGATTTCCGACAACAGATGTTGCGAGAAAAAGTACAGCAATTGGATGCTATTGTATACACACATGAGCACAAGGATCATACTGCAGGAATGGACGATGTAAGAGCGTTTAATTTCAAGCAAAAACGTCCAATGGATTTGTTTGTAGATGATAACGTTGAGGCTTGTTTGAAAAGGGAGTACGCTTATGCTTTTGCTGAGAATCCTTATCCAGGGGTTCCAAGGTTAAATTTGATAAAAATTAAAAATGAGCCTTTTGTCGTTGAAGGGATTAACTTTCAGCCAGTTCAATTAATGCACTTTAAGCTACCAGTTTTTGGTTTTAGAATTGGAGATTTTGCTTACTGTACTGATGTGAACTATATCGCAGATGAGGAGAAAGAGAAGTTAAAAGGGCTTGATGTACTTGTGCTTACAGCATTAAGAAAAGAAGAACATATTTCTCATTTTAACTTGGAACAAGCTTTAGCTTTAATAAAAGAGCTTAAGCCTAAACAAGCCTATTTAACGCATATTTCTCATTACCTCGGTTTGCACGATGGGGTATCTAAAGAGTTACCAGATAATGTTGAACTTTCATACGATGGGTTGAAGATTGAAATCTAAAATTGACATAAATGTTGATTTAGGCGAAGGTTTCAATAATGAGTCATCTATAATGCCTTTTATTTCTAGTGTTAATATTGCTTGCGGCGGTCATGCTGGAAGTAATGAACTGATGGAAAAATGTGTTGAATTAGCAATTGAAAACAATGTACGGATTGGTGCTCACCCTGGTTTTGAAGATAGGGGCAATTTCGGTAGGGAAAAGTTAGATATTCCTCTTAATGAACTAATGCAATCTATTTCCAAACAGATAGAGCATCTCAATCGAATCTGTGAATCAAAAGGGGCTGTGTTATCTTATGTAAAGCCACATGGAGCTTTGTACCACTTAATTTGTAACGAGTTTGATTATACTCAAATGATTTTAGATTTGATTAAATCAAATTTTTCATCGATTGCAATAATGGGTATGCCTAATAGTTTATTGGATAAGCAGGCCAATTTGCACGGAGTGTCTTTTATAAAAGAAGGTTTTGCAGATCGTGTTTATGAAGAAAATGGCCAGTTAAGGGATCGAAAAAAGGAGGGAGCTGTTTTGGATGGGGTTGATGATGTATTAAATCAAGTGCTCAGCTTTGCAAGAGGTGAATTGAAAGGGCTTGAGGTTGACTCAGTATGTTTTCACGGAGATCATGAAGGTTCTGCCGAATTAATTCAAAAAATTAATGCTGATTTAAAATCAAGAAAGATTGAGGTTGGTGTTTAAGCCATATGGTCCGAAAGGTTTGTTAGTTTCCCTCGGGAATAAAATAAATGAGTCTACTCATTTAAAAGTAAAGTTCCTTTATGAAAAGCTTCGTAGTAGAGCTAAACTTGGTATTAATGCTGTAATACCAAGTTATTGCGAACTAACCATCATTTTTGAACCTCAGGTTATTACCGTTTTGGCATTGAAAGAGTTGTGTGATGATTTGTTCTCTCAATTTAAGGAAGGAGCCAATGAATATGATGTAATTAAAGTGCCTGTTTGTTATGATAATGAGTTTGGTTTGGACACTGTAGAGGTACTGAATCATGTTGGTTTGACTAAAGAAGATTTAATTAAAAAACATACTTCACAAGATTATTTAGTTTACATGCTAGGCTTTGTTCCAGGTTTTCTTTATTTAGGAGGAATGGATCCTCTTTTAGCTACCCCACGAAAAGAAATACCTAGGTTAAAAGTGGATAAAGGTGCTGTAGGAATAGCGGATGGGCAGACTGGAAT
>JAYPYW010000037.1:4656-28571 GCA_038154685.1 Flavobacteriales bacterium
TTGACCTTTTGAAAGATAATATAGAAGACCAAATAAAAATGGGGGATAGAGTTCGATTCTATTCGATCACAAAAGAAGAATTTGAGAATTGGCAATGAAAATTAAAGTTATAAATCCAGGCTTAAGTACAACTATTCAGGATTCAGGAAGAATGAATGGATTGGCTTTTGGTGTTCCGCTTTGTGGAGCAATAGATATTAACTTAATGTATTTTGCCAATAGTTTAGTTGGGAATCCTATTTCTAACCCAACCCTTGAATTGACACTTGATGGCGGCCTTTATGAATTTCAAGAAGATGCATTAATTGCGATTGGCGGTTTTGAAAATGATGTGGAGATTAACGGAGTGAAAGCGCCGATTAATGTGCGGTTGCAACTCAAAAAGGGAGATTTGTTGCGCGTAAAGGAAAGCAGGACATCCAGGTATTCTTATTTGGCAATTGCCGGAATGATTAAAGCTGAAGAATATTGGGGAAGTTATTCAACTTATGAATTTGCCAATAAAGGCGGTTTTTGGGGTAGGAAGCTAAAAAAAGGGGATGAGTTAATTGTTAAATCTAATTCGTCATATTTTAAAGAAAGCTCTGTTCCTAATTTGAAAAATGAAATTAGATTATGCCGGGGGCCAGAATATGGCGAGTTTTCAATACTAGATATAGATGCAATGGTTGGTAAAACCTTCAATATTTCAATTGATTCAAATAGAATGGGTTACCGTTTGGAGGGGTATAGCCTGGAAGGAACAACATCGGGGAATATTATTTCTTCTGGCGTAATTCCAGGGACAATCCAAGTGCCAAAATCGGGCAATCCGATTGTCTTAATGTCCGATTCTCCATGTACTGGTGGTTACCCAAGAATCGCTATTGTTCATCCAGATGATTTGGGAAGTTTAGCTCAAAAGCTCCCGAATGATTCAGTTAAGTTTGTTTGGGATGGATTATAAGGTAGTTCCTTTTGATGATAATTATTTGGACCAGTTAATTAAGCTAATCGATGAAGGTTTTGGCTCTGGGTATTCTTCTACAAAAAATATTACAGACCATGGTTATAGAGTTATTTGTACAATTTTAGGTGGTAAGTTAATTGGTGCAGCGACGTTAAAGGTAGAGGGGAAGATCGGCATACTAGATTTTATAGTTATTGCTACGGAGTATAGAGGTAAAGGTGTGGCGAAGGCTCTTTTTAAAAGCAGGATAGAAATGGCAAAGGGGTTAAAGTTAGATACGCTTCGAATTAATCATTGGGTTAGAAAAGGTTCTTCAATTCCATTTTGTGCAACTGATTTCGGATTTAAGAAAACGGAATCTGCACCAAATTACTGGGCGAGGGAAAGTGAAATAAAGGGGTATGTTTGTGCGGAATGCAAATCTATTCCTTGTTCTTGCACAAGAGATTTATACGAGCTTAGTTTGAAAGCTTAAGTGAATTTGCGATTTCATTGTATAATGGTCTTGCTTGCTCAAAACCTTCATTAGCAGCAGTAATTACCATTTGATAACCAGTTGATCCAACAAGAGTATGGTAAACAAGTGTTTTCATTTTTATAAGGTCCTTGTTATCGTATTCGTATTCGTAGTATTTAAAATTATGTCCACCAATTGATTTGGTACCAATTACAGAAGGAGTAGTATTAAGGACAGTAGTTTGTAGAAATAATTTCCCAGCGCTGTATGAAGAAAGACTTGTTCCTTCTAATAAATTTTCATCTTTTGAAACAACTACTGTAGAAGAAGTATTGGTAACCGCATTTTCTCTTGAAATAAAAATTTCAACACCTTTCATATTTCCTGCAGCTGTCCAAACATCTGTAGCGGTAATGTTTGTTTTACCATCTATACTCTTAAAAACAACTTCTTCTGATTCAATAAAGCTGAAGAATATAATGGAAACTAGGATAAAGAATAATTTTTTCATGTCTGGACTAATAATCTGTTAAGTTACAAAACTTGAAAAAGGTAAAGAAAAAAGGATGCCAAAATTTGACATCCCTTCCATAGTTGCTATTAATTGTGTGGTGTGTGTGCTACTAATATAGTAATTCGGCGTGAATTACATCCTCTAATTTAACGGGAAATCCAATTAATGGTTGCTTCGTCGTCTTATTTTTTTGGAATTCTCCATTACTGGTAAAGAAATAGCTTGCATTTTTTTGCTTTCTGGCTTCCCAAATAACTCCGAAAACTTTCTTGCCATTTCTAAAAATAAACTTACAAGGTCTTTGTTCATAGTGTCTAAATTTTATTGCTTCCATTGTGTGGGGTGGTTAGGGTGCTTATTCTCTAACGCAGATCCCGCGAAAGTTGTTTACGTAATTTTTCAACATATGTTAATAACTAAATATGACAAAGTGTCTATTGGTTTGTTAATCAGTATGATAAAGTTTAAAATAAAATTTATTTCGCTAAACTGTATCTTTTTTATTCCTTCGCATTATAGAGTTGAAGTCAGCTAGAGAATGATAAACAAAGAATTCCATAAAACTGAAAAGGATATAACCGCCGAATTACAAGAAATTGAATTGGCGAAAAAGGATCCAAGAAAGTTTGAAGCCCTATATAATAGGTATCATGAGCAAATATTTAGGTATTTGTATGCAAGGGTGGATAATAAGCATTTAGCATCAGATTTAACTTCGCAAGTTTTTTATAAGGCGATGTTGAATATTGAAAATTATTCCTTCAAAGGAGTGCCATTTGCATCATGGTTATATAGGATTGCCTTTAATGAAATGAATATGCATTTCAGAAAAGATGCAAAAAGCAGAACTGTTAATATCGATAGTACTCAAATAGGAGATATTTTTGAAGAGATTGAAGAGGAATTGTACAGTGAAGAAAAAGAGAAGTTAGTAAAGGTGCTAGCTACATTAAGTGAAGAGCGGTTAAGTTTAATTGAAATGAGGTTTTTCGAAAAACGATCTTTCAAGGATATCTCTGATATAATGGGCATAACAGAAAATAACGCAAAAGTTAAAGTTTACAGGACTTTAGATAAAATAAAAAAGCATTTTAACGTAAGAGCATGAGAGATTACAACATAGATAGAGAGGGTATAAGTAGTGAGGAGATTTCTACGTTTAAGGATTTTAAATCCATCATGAGAAAACACGCTCAAACTACAGAGGATTTAGCTAAAATCAAACCTGCCAAATCACCCAATGGATTATTTTGGGGGATTGGAGGTGCTGCTTCGGTAATTGCAATTAGCTTAATTGTTGCTCTAAGTGGAACAGATGATGCTGTTGTTAAAGATGAGCTGGCTGTTAATCCAATTGTTGCTGAGGTTGTTGAAACACCAGCTGTAGAATGGCAAACAATTATAAGAACGCCGCAACAGTCAATTGAAGAAGTAGTTGGTTTAAATGAAATTTCTGCTGATAGAGTTGATTTCGCTGAATTTAAAAATATTGATGAGGTTGGGTCGCTTTTAAAAGGTATTAAAAAGACAGATGCCGATTTTATTGCTAATTCATTAGTTTTTAAACTTTCAAAAGATGAGACTATTGAAATGTCCAGTAACCACGACTTGTTTCAATTGAACAAGAGTGGTGAATGGGTAAAGGTTTCATATAACCCATTAGAAATGCCAGAACTTGAAAAGCCAACGGAATGGAAGAAAGGGGAGCCGGCAGTAAATATAGATTTTGGTGATTTTGAAGGACCGGCAAGTAAGTACAAAAACATTGTATGGAAACCTTTAAACCTTAAAGACCTTGATGATAGTTATTACTCAACTCCTTGGGAAGATGCTTCTGTAAAAAGAACAAGTGTTAATGGGATGTACACAATAACCTTAAGATATGGAGAGGTTGAAAAGAATTTCAACGCTTATCCAGCTCTTTTTGGTCAAGCATATAAAAAAGCTATGAAGGAGTATAATGCTGAATTACTTAAAATCCAAGAGGAGGTTAAAACTGCACCAAAAACTTATTCTGTTTCAAAGGGAGTTTATACGGTTAAGTAGTTCTGATTTCTTAATAAGATATTTAAAGGAAGGGGTGGTTAGGTTTCTAATCATCCCTTTTTTGTTTGAGCTTATTTTTCAACAATTAAAGAAACTCCTTTAATATAAATCACGTTTTAATTATCTTTGAAGCTCAATGCAGCCAAGAGAGATTATAAATACTACTGAGTTTAATCTGATTTTAAAGAGGCTTGCTTTCCAATTAATTGAAAATCACAATAATTTCGAGGAAACTGTTTTAATAGGACTTCAATCTAAAGGAGTTTATCTAGCAGACAGACTTAAGAAAGTTTTATCTGATATAAATCCAGACTTAAAACTTGATGTGGGATATCTTGATATTACTTTTTTTAGAGACGATTTTCGTAGGTCTACAAAACCACTTGTGGCCAATGAAACCAAGATAGATTTTATAATTGAAGGAAAGAAGGTTGTTTTATTAGATGATGTTTTATTTACAGGTAGAACAATAAGAGCAGGTTTGGATGCAATGTTGGCCTTCGGACGTCCTTCCTTAGTTGAGCTTTTGGTTTTGGTGGATAGAAGGTATAAAAGGCATCTGCCAATTCAGCCATCCTACGTTGGGAAGGTTGTTGATTCAATTACATCAGAACAGGTTGAAGTTGAATGGGAGGAGGTTGAAGGAGTTGATAAAGTTTTAATGTACTCATCAGAAAATTAAGAAGAATGGAGACTTTGAGTGTAGATCATTTATTAGGTATTAAAGATTTAACCAAAGCGGACATTGATTTAATTTTTTCTACTGCCGATGAATTTAAGGATGTTATTAATCGTCCTATAAAAAAGGTTCCTTCTTTAAGGGATATCACAATCGCTAATTTGTTTTTCGAGAATTCAACGAGAACTAAACTTTCGTTTGAATTAGCAGAGAAAAGACTTTCTGCTGATGTTATAAATTTTGCTAGTGGATCATCATCAGTTAAAAAAGGAGAGACTTTAGTTGATACTGTAAATAACATCCTTTCAATGAAAGTGGATATGGTTGTTATGAGACACCCAAATCCAGGAGCACACCAGTTTTTAAGTAGAAATATCGATGCGAGAATTGTAAATGCTGGAGATGGTGCCCATGAGCATCCTACTCAGGCTTTATTGGATTCATTTTCCATAAGAGAAAAATTAGGAGAGGTAGCAGGTAAAAAGGTAGTGATTGTTGGTGATATTCTTCATTCACGTGTTGCTTTAAGTAATATTTATGCGCTTCAAAAGCAAGGTGCTGAAGTAATGGTCTGTGGTCCAGCCACGCTTATTCCAAAGTATATTAGTTCCTTAGGAGTTAAGGTTGAGCATAATTTACAAAAGGCGCTCGATTGGTGTGATGTTGCTAATATGCTAAGGATTCAATTAGAAAGACAGGATTCTAAGTTTTTCCCTTCTATTAGAGAGTATACAATGCAATATGGTTTAACAATGAACCACCTAAATAACTTGAATAAAGAAATAGTTGTAATGCACCCTGGGCCAATTAATAGAGGAGTTGAGATCACTTCAGAAGTTGCGGATTCGGATCAATCTATTATTTTAAACCAAGTAGAGAATGGAGTCGCGGTTCGTATGGCGGTTTTATACTTGTTAGCAAGTAAAATTAACCGATAAGAGAATTATATAAACTATTATTTCCGACAATTAAATTTTCTACTATATTTGTAGGTAAGCAAAAAAACGGTTTTATGAACTTTACAATTGATAAACAAGAAAAGTATACATCTATAAAGGTTCACGTAGAAAAATTAGATACTACTGTGGCGCCTGCTTTAAAATCAGAGTTAGTTATGTTAAATGCTCATGGAGCTAAAAACTTAATTATTGATTTAGAAGAGACTAGATATTGTGATTCGTCAGGTTTGTCGGCTATCCTTGTAGCAAACAGATTGTGTAAAAACGTTAATGGAACTTTTGTTTTAACTGGATTACAAGAGTCGGTTAGTAAATTGATTTCAATCTCACAATTAGATACCATTTTAAACATCACTCCTACACAAAAGGAGGCTGTAGATTTTGTGTTTATGTCGGAAGTTGAAAAAGATTTATCTGCTGAAGAATAAAATATAATATTACAAATTGAAAGCGGTTGAGTAATCAACCGCTTTTTTTTTATCAGAATTTTGGAAAAACTAACAATTTTAGGATGTGGTTCTGCTTTACCTGCTTCGGGTAGGAATCCTACTGCCCAAGTTTTAGAACATAATGGAAGGTTTTTTCTAATTGATTGTGGAGAAGGGACGCAATCGCGTTTGAGGGAGAACAAATTGTCATTTGATAAGATTACAACCGTTTTTATTTCTCACCTACATGGCGACCATTATTTAGGATTACCAGGTTTACTTTCCACTATGCAGCTTTTAGGGAGAACAAGAGAGCTAGAGATTTTTTGTCCTAAAGGTTTGCAAGAAATTTTGGCGCTTCAGTTTAGGTTGAGTTATACAAAAATTACTTTTCCTCTAACGTTTAATGAGGTTTCTAAAGAAGGCGTGTTATTTGAAACGGATACCATCTCTTGCGAGAGCATTGCCTTAAATCATCGAATAAAATGTTTCGGATTTATATTTCGCGAATCACAAAAACCTAGAAGGATTAACGGGCCAATGGTAAAAGAAATTGGTGTTCCTCATTTTTTTATGAATAAGTTAAGAGAGGGAGAGGATTTCACAAATGAATCTGGTCAGATTTTTTCAAATGAAACTTTAACTTTAGATCCGAGACCATCTTATTCTTATGCATTTTGTAGTGACAATAGAATAAAGGCCGGTTTCTTTGAAAAGATAAAAGATGTTTCTGTTTTGTATCACGAAGCAACATTTTTAGCTAGGGATTTGGATAGAGCAAAATCTACTTTTCATTCAACCTCTGTTGAGGCGGCTCAATTGGCGAAAGAGGCTGGTGTTGATGTTTTAATTGTTGGGCATTACTCTGCAAGGTATAAGGAAAACGATTTGTTTGGAGCTGAAATAAAACCAATTTTTCCTCAAACGATTTTAGCGAAAGAAAGAATGGTTTTCAGTTTTCAAAATTTTCGAACATTAACTTAAATGTGGTATTTTTAATTACGCCTAAAGGGTTAATTTTGTAATCGTGAATCCGGAAGAAAAAATAGTAATAGCCTCATCTAAATACGTCATCGCGGCAGGGGTTGGAGCTTTTTTTTCTGAAAATGGATTCGAGGTTTTAAAGGTTACTGATTCTCAGGATACTCTTGAAAGGCTTATACTTGCTGAAAGTCCGAGTGTTGTGTTTGTTGATGATGCCGATGTTTTTAAAATTGAAAAAACAATTGCATTCCTAAGTTTTACAAAACCTGCTAAAACTGTTTTAATTAGTAAAAGGATAGACAAAGATAGAATTGGTTCACTTTCAAAAGTGGGGGTGAAAAAGTTTATTTCCCCAGAGGTTACTGAATCTGAATTAAAGAATTTGGTTGCGGATATTTTTTCGGAAACACTTTTCTTGGATTCGAAAGTTAAAGAGCAGTACGAATTTAGCCCGGAAGATGCCTTTAAAAATACATGTGCCGAGCTAAATATTTCTGAAAGAGAGGTAGAGATTATAAAGCTTATTGCAGAAGGTTTTATAAATAAGGAAATAGCTGATAAACTTTTCTTAAGTACGCACACTGTGAATACCCATAGAAAGAACATAATGGCAAAGCTAGGTGTAAGCAATGCTACAGGGATTGTGATTTTTGCGGTAAAAGAAAAATTAATAAGCCCTAAGGATTTCCTTTTTTCCTCTAAACACTAGGAACTTTTGAGACGGTTTTGTCGTATCACGGTCAAAACAATTTAATGAGAGGTTTCAAAAGCTTTAAATCGAAAACCTATTTTGCCTTCGGTTCAATAGCATTACTAAGTATAGTTTTGTTGCTTACCTTATTTAGATTGTTCTCTGTTTTAGATGGTTTAGATTCTTATGTTTTAAAGGTAACGGCTCTTAAGAATCAGATTCATAATGTAAAGGATAATGAAAACAAAATGTTTTTGTTTGATACCAAAAGCGTCGATTTTATCAAGTCTGGTAATTCCCAATACGTAACTAGCATAGATTCTCTTCAAAACAACATGATTAATGAAATTGGTGATTTGTTGGACCATAATCTTACAGAAGAATACGATTTGAATGAAGACTTTACTACTATAAGTGAAGCTTTCCAACAATATTATAGTTTGCTAGAAGAGGCCAAATCAAAAATTCAAAAAAGAGGAGTAGACAATTTAGGTGTTTCTGGACAATTAAATTCACAATTAGAAGGGCTAAAAGTAAAAGCCCTTCTTTCGGAGTATGAAGTTTTAACAAATGAAATAATTAATTCGATTTATAACTTCTACTTAGTTGAGTCGGAAGAGAATGCTGTAGCTATTGAAGAGAAAATTAAAGAGCATTTATCTAATTCGGGTGCTGAATTTTCATTAGAAAAACCTTTTAAGGATTTATTAGAAAAGTTTACTCAATATGCATCCCTGTCAAGAGAAATTGGAATGAGAGGTGATCAAGGAATTAGGGCAGAATTAATTGCTAATTCAGAAAAACTTTTAAACGAATGTGTTGCGCTGGAAAATATAGTTAAGTCTAATACTGAAAATGAAAAGTCTCTTTTGTATCTCGGCTTTGCGGTGTTGGCAAGTTTACAAGTGCTTATTGCGATTTATTTCGGGATCAAGATGTCTGCATTAGTGGTAGCTAGGTTAAATAAAATCAGATCAAATATAGGTGAGTTATCTGCAGGGGTTTTTCCCTCGAGGATTGAAGTTTCTGTTCAGGACGAATTAGGTGAGATTTCTAGTTCAGTGAATGAACTAACCGATAGGATAGAATACGCAGCTAATTATGCAAGAGAAATAGGTAAAGGGAATTTATCAGAAGATTATAACCCAGATTATTCTGAAGATGCCATTGCGCAAGCAATAATGGAAATGCGCGAAAAACTGAAGGCTAATGCTGAAATTGATCACCTAAGAACTTGGAGAACAGAAGGGATGGCTAAATTTGCTGGCATTCTGCAAGAAAACAAAGATAATTCTGAGGCCTTATGTTATGAAGTGATTTGTAACCTGGTAAAGTATGTTGGAGCAAATCAAGGGATTATTTATACAGTGGAGGATAAAGATGATATTCAAGTTTTAAAAGCTCAAAGTGGTTATGCATACGATAGAGAGAAGTTTTTAGAAATTGAGATCGAGAAGGGGGATGGATTAATCGGAGAAACTTGGAAAGAAGGTGAAACGGTTGTCCTAACAGAAATTCCAGAAGATTATTTTGAGATTACTTCAGGCTTAGGTACTGCCTCTCCAACATTTATTGTAATCTTACCGCTAATTTATAATGAAGAGATATTTGGGGTTATAGAGATGGCTAGTTTTAAGGTGCTAAATGAATCCGAAATAGAATTCCTTGAGGAATTGGGGCAAACTGTAGCCGGGACATTGTCGGGAACAAAAGTTAATCAAAGAACTAAAGCGCTTCTAAAGGATTCTCAAAAAATGCAAGATGAGATGAAAGAGCAAGAGGAGATGATGCGCCAAAACATGGAAGAAATGCAGGCAACTCAAGATACTGTGGAAGCAAGAGAGCGCATGCTTACTGATGAAATAAACAAATTAAAAAACTTATTAGGATCATGATAAAGAATTTACTTTCTGCATTTTGTGTAATTATTTCAATTAACACTTACGCTCAATTTGAAATTGAAGATTATAAGATAAAAAATGATCTTGTTAAATCATTAGTGTTTTCAACAGAAGAAGAGTGGGTTTATAATAGTAAAGCTTGTATAACCGATTGGCAAAGCGGTGAAGGGGAGTGTACAGATAATTATGGTAAATATCAAATTACTGTTGAAGGGAAAAAGAAGCTGGAAGTTTATAAAAACGGACAGCCACGCAGGGAGATTACTTTTAAGGATAAGGTAATTAATGGCCCAATAATTATTTACAACCCTAAAACGGGTAAGACTTTTGCTAATCTTGTCTTTAAAAGTGGAAAATTATTTAACGCTTCATTTTTTAATGATAAAGGAGAAGAGTTAGATAATGGTGGCTTTAAAGATGGATCGGGTAATTTAACCTTTTATAGGTTTACGGGTTCCAAATTAAAGGTGGTAGAATTTAAAGACGGACAGCCTAATGGGATTTGTTCTTATTATTATTCAAACGGAAGTGTATTAGCTACGGGGACTTATAAATTTGGAAGGCCAGATGGTTATTGGAGAGAGTACAATCAGACTGGTAAGGAGGTGCAAATTACTAAGATGGCTATGGGATTGGTTGTGAAAACCGAATCAAAATAATTAGTGAATATCAATCAGGAAAATTCCGTCTCTATCAATTTCTTTTAGGGTAACCTGTATCACTTCGTTAATTAAATTTTCATCGTATTTAGTTTTAACCTTAACATAGTTTGAGGTAAAACCAAACATAAAATCATTGTTGTTTTCTGCTTCAAAAAGCACAGGGAATTCTTTTCCGACATTTTCTTCGTAAAAAGCTCTTTTCTTTTTCGCAGATAATATTCTTAATTGCTTGCTTCTTTCGTCCCTTGTCTTTTTATCCACTGGATTTTCAAGATCAGGAGCTAAAGTATTGTCTCTTTCAGAGTAAGTGAAAACATGGAAGTAAGAAACATTTAATTCATTTAAGTAATTATAGGTTTCCATAAACCTTTCTTCAGTCTCTCCAGGGAATCCAACAATTACATCTACACCAATGCAACAATGCGGCATTAATTCTTTAATCTTTTCAACTCGGGAAGTATAAACATCTCTTTTGTATCTCCTTCTCATTAGCTTCAATAGTTCAGGAGATCCTGATTGAAGAGGTATGTGGAAATGAGGGACGAACCTTTTGCCAGTTGCAACCTTTTCGATGATTCCATTTGTCAATAGGTTCGGTTCGATTGAAGATATTCTGAAACGATCAACACCTTCAAGTTCATCCAGTTCTGCGACAAGCTCTTCAAACGATTCATTGTTATAGCGACCAAAATCACCAAGGTTTACCCCGGTAAGAACAACTTCTTTTGCAGAAGAAGAAGCAACTTCCTTTGCGGTAACCATGGTTTGCTTAATTGTGTTTGACCTACTTTTACCCCTAGCTAGGGGTATTGTACAGAACGAACAAGAATAATCACAACCATCTTGAACTTTTAGGAATGTTCTCGTTCTGTCGCCCATTGAATAAGATGGGAAAAACTCGTTAACTTCATCAATCTCACCATCAAGAACAACTGATTTCTTGTTGGATTCTAAGTCATTGACATGCTCAAGGATATTGAACTTTTCGTTAGCACCTAAAACTAAATTAACTCCTTCAATGTTAGAAATCTCTTTTGGTTTTAGTTGAGCATAACAACCTATAACGGCAACATACGCATTAGGATTTATGTTTTTAGCCTTGCGTACTATATTTCGGCACTTTTTGTCTGCATTGTCTGTTACCGAACAAGTGTTGATAACAAACACATCAGGTTGTTCCTCAAACTCCACTCTAGCATACCCACCTTTCTCAAAGTTTTGAGCAATTCCAGAGGTTTCTGAAAAATTCAGTTTACAACCTAGTGTATAAAATGCGACTTTTTTGTACTGATTCATTGCACCGCAAAATTAAGCATTACTTTCCACTGAATAGCAATTAAGTGTCATTGCTTTTTTTGATTTTGAAAGATGATTTTGACCTAAGGTATCAATGAGTTGATTTTTTAGGTTTAAAAATTATGCCTATCTTAAAAGGTAGAAAAGGGTTACAAGCATATCATTATCATTAAGTTAGGTTAAAAGGTTTGATAATGATATTAACATGGGTGGTTATGAAAAAAGTTTCGTTAAATGATTTAGCGCAACATCTTGGAGTTTCTAAAACTCTTATATCATTAGTTCTTAATGGTAAAGGTGATCAGTACGGTATTAACAAAGATGTTCAGAAGAAAGTTCGAGAAAAAGCAATTGAGCTGAATTATCGACCTAATCAAACGGCTAGAAGTTTAAGAAGTGGTAAAACAAATACTATTGGATTGGTGGTGGATGATTTATCTGATAATTATCAATCGAATCTTTTTAAAGCTCTAGAAGTAGAGGCCTCTGAAAAGGGTTATAGTTTATTGGTGACTTCTTCCAAGGATGCTAGTAATGATATTATTACTTCATTAATAGGGAAGAGTGTTGACGGGATAATCTTCAATTCAGCAAGGTTCAATAAATCATTAGCTATGTTATTGAAAAATAAGTTTCCTGTTGTTTCAATGAAAAGTTCGAATGGTTTAAGTGATTCAAATTTTGTTGGGTTAGATTTTCAAAAAACCATGCGCGATAATGTTAGGTATCTTTTAGAAAAAGGGCATCATAAGATAGCCGTTGCTTTTGAAAAAGATAGTTCCGAATACTTTATGTCTGAGATTATAAAGGGGGCCAAAAAAGCCTTTGTGGATAGAAAAGTTGAAATTAAAGGTTTGATTGCAGTAAGTATAGATGCAAAGGACGGAAGTGAGGTTTCAAATGTATTAAAAGAATTAAAAGCTAATGAGCCTGATTTAAAGGCTATGATTAGTGTTAATGATGTTTTGACACTTAAACTCATTGAGAGTATTAATGATATGGGATTGAAAATTCCTGAAGAGTTTTCAGTTCTTTCCTTATTTGATCACGAGGTGTTTTCATTTACTTTTCCGAAAATCTCGGCGAATCAAACGCCTTATCAAAAACTAGCAAAAAGTACATTTGAATTACTACTAAAACAAATAGGAGGTAATCAAAACGAAATAGAACACGTGAAGTTGGTGTCCAGATTTGTAGAAAGGGCTTCGGCTTAAAGTTTGAACAAAGTTGTTAAAAGAAAGCAGGGCTTAAATCCTGCTTTTTTTTGTGTCTTAAACATTCTAGCATCTTCTTAATATTAAAAAGTTATAAACAATCTAAAACTTTAACCTTAAATCGATATTTAAGGAGGAAAAATAGCTTTATTTTTGGGTTGAATAAATACATCAATTTTTCAGAAAAGAAATGGCTGATATCCAAAAATTGCAAAACATTACTTCTCAAGTGAGAAGAGACATCGTTAGAATGGTAAACGCAGTAAGTTCAGGGCACCCTGGTGGTTCTCTTGGATGTGCTGAGTTGTTTGTTGCTTTGTACAATGAAGTAATGGATTATAATCCAGCTAATTTTCAAATGGATGGAAAAGGTGAAGATTTATTCTTCCTTTCTCAAGGACATATTTCACCAGTTTGGTACAGTGTTTTAGCTCATTCAGGACATTTTCCAGTCAGTGAATTATCTACATTTAGAAAGCTTGATTCAAGGCTACAAGGTCACCCAACTACTCATGAAGGATTACCTGGCATAAGAGTTGCATCTGTTTCTTTAGGTAAAGGTTTATCTGTTGCAGTTGGTGCAGCTCAAGCAAAGAAATTAAACGGAGATGATAAAACTATCTACTGTTTAATGGGAGATGGTGAGCAGCAAGAAGGTCAGGTTTGGGAAGCTTTAATGTATGCTCCTCATAATAAGGTTGATAACCTTATTGCAATTGTTGATTATAACAATGCTCAGATTGATGGATCGGTTGATGAAGTTCTTTCGTTAGGAAACCTAAGAAATAAGTACGAATCATTTGGATGGGAAGTACTTGAAATGAATGGTAACGATTTTGAAGATTTACTAAAAGTTTTAGCTGAAGCAAAAAGTAAATTAGGAAACGGAAAACCAATTATGATTATCATGACTACTATCATGGGTAATGGTGTAGATTTCATGATGGGTACTAACGGATGGCATGGTAAAGCTCCTAACGATGAGCAAACTACTGAAGCTTTAGCACAAAACCCAGAAACCTTGGGCGACTATTAATAAAGTTTATAGTTACGAGTTTATCGTTTCTAGTTATATAATTACAACTATAAACTTTAAACAATAAACTATAAACGGGCATTGCCCAAAAAAATGTAGCGCATGCGTAGGTTTTTAATTTTATTTTCTTTCCTTTTATTTGGTTTAAACTCTTTTGCACAAAAAGAGACGGAGACAACACGTATTCTTTTCATTTTTGATGCTTCTAAGTCTATGTTCGGGCATTTTGGAGGTAAACCAAAAATAGATATTGCTCAACGATTATTAAGTGAGGCTGTTGATTCCCTTAAGAATTTGCCAAATGTTGAATTAGCATTAAGAGTTTACGGTAACAGAAGTCCAATTACTCCAGGGAATCAAGATTGTAATGATACGCATTTAGAGGTGCCATTTGGTCCCGAAAATGTTCCTCAAATAAAAACTGTTTTAAAAACAACTTATCCTAAGGGGACAACGCCAATTGCTCGATCTTTAGAGGCTACCATTAACGATTTTACACCTTGTTCCAATTGCAGAAATGTTGTTGTGTTAATTACAGATGGTATTGAAGCTTGTGATGGGGATCCTTGTGCAATATCTCGTGCAATGCGTAAAAACAATATTTTCCTTAAACCTTTTGTAATTGGATTAGGAGTTCTTGAAGAGTATAAAAAGCACTTTTATTGTATTGGTAATTTTTATGATGCGAAGGATGAAAAGTCTTTTAAAACTGTTCTTGGTTTGGTTTTAGAAGAGGCTTTAAACTCAACTTCTGTACAGGTTGATTTGTTAGATGTTGATGGGGATTCGAAAGAAACTGATGTTAATATGACATTTTATGAAGCGCATTCAGGAAAAGTGAAATACAACTTTTATCATACCATGAATTATAGAGGTGTTCCAGATACTTTATCAATTGATCCAGCTGTAAAGTACAAAATACAGGTACACACTTTACCAGAAGTAATTAAAGAAGATGTTGAAATTATTGCCGGGCAGCATAATCATATTCCAATTGAAACGCCGCAGGGAACAATAGAGTTGAAGTTATCAGAAGGTAAAATGCGCGAGTTGAAATTTATGGTTAGGGAAGAAGGGGAGTGTGATGTTGTAAATGTGCAAAGTCATAAGGATAAGGTGAAGTATTTAGTTGGTACTTACGATGTTGAGATATTAACTCGACCTAGAATAAAAATGACTGTGGATGTAGAGCAAAGTGAAACATCGTTAATTCAAATTCCAGCACCTGGTTTAGTTACTTTTAAAAATCCTGGAATTGGGTTTGGAAGTGTTTATCATATGAAAGAAGGAAGACTTGAATTAGTTTATTCATTTACGCCTGAGTCAGTTTCTCAATCGGTTGAATTACAACCAGGTGATTATACTTATGTATATCGTGGGAAGTCCACTCAAAGAGCATTTTATACTGTTGAAAAAGATTTCACAATAAAATCAGGAAAATCCACGATTGTCCAATTATAAAAGATATTTTTGTTAAATAAATTTTGATTCGAAAACTCATGAAAACGTTTGAAGTTACTGGAAAGAAAGATACACGCTCAGGATTTGGAGCAGGACTTTTAGAAGCTGGTAGAAACGATGAAAATGTTGTTGCATTATGTGCTGATTTAGTTGGTTCGCTAAAAATGCAAGACTTTATTAACGAATTCCCTGAAAGATTTTTCCAAACTGGTATTGCTGAGGCAAACATGATTGGTATGTCTGCTGGTTTAACAATTGGTGGGAAAATTCCTTTCGCTGGAACTTTTGCGAACTTCGCAACGGGTAGAGTTTACGATCAAATTCGTCAGGCTGTAGCTTACTCAGGAAAGAATGTTAAAATTGCTGCATCTCACGCAGGGTTAACATTAGGAGAAGATGGAGCTACTCACCAAATTTTGGAAGATATTGGATTAATGAAAATGTTACCAGGAATGGTAGTAATTAATCCTTGTGATTATAATCAAACTAAAGCGGCAACAATTGCGGCTGCAAAGTATGACGGACCGGTTTACTTAAGGTTTGGTCGTCCTTCAGTGCCAATTTTTACTCCTGAAAATCAGGATTTCGAAATTGGTAAAGCTGTTCACTTAAACGAAGGTACTGATGTAACAATTGTTGCAACTGGACACTTAGTTTGGAAAGCAATCGAAGCTGGACAAGAATTAGCTAAAGAAGGAATCTCGGTTGATTTAATAAATATCCACACAATTAAGCCATTGGATGCTGACGCTATTTTAAAGTCGGTTGCAAAAACTGGTGCAGTTGTCACTTGTGAAGAGCATAATATTCACGGAGGGTTAGGAGAGAGCGTTGCTCAAGTGTTGGCTGCTAATAATCCAACTCCACAAGAGTTTGTTGCGGTTAATGATAGCTTTGGTGAATCAGCAACTCCAGATCAATTAATGGAGAAGTATGGTTTAGGTGCTTCTAATATTGCTGAAGCTGCGAAAAAAGCGATTTCTAGAAAATAGAATTACATTAAATAGATGTTAAAAAGGCTGATTTTATCGGCCTTTTTTGTTTTTAAGTTTTCTGATTGTGAAAACATTGATTGTCATGCTAAGATACTTGCTGCATGACATTTTTTTGTAGAAACGGAATAAATCAATTAACCAACTCCTCAATCTTATCACTTAAATTCTCAAAAGAAACTTCCTTAAACCGAATTTTTTCAATTGGTTTGGTAGAAACTTTTAAATCTTTCTTTCCCAAAAAGATTTTCCCATCTTCATATTTTATCCCAAGCAATGTTGCCTGAGCGCCTTTTGGAATTTCTTTGATCACTGATCGTTTATTTACTTTTTTTGCTCTTATTGCTGATTGGAACTTATTGAAATAAAGCATGTAATCTTCATTTGTTGAGTTGGCTAAAATGTTCAGGTTTACCTTGGTTCGGGGATCATTATAAAACCTATCGCAGTTTATCCAGCCTAATTGGTTGGTCCTTAAAACATAATTCCTCAACTCAAAATCTTTTGCTTTCTTTTCATCACCATTTCCGTACTTCTTAATGAATCTCTTTTTGTACTCTTCATTGGAAAAGGGGATGCCTCCATTGGAAAACATTGGGTAGATTCTAAATGGAAAGTCACTTGATTTTAAATTGTTCATGTATCGATTAGTTTGATGGTTGATGACCTTTTTTAAAATCATTAAAAAGGCTTTGTCATCAATGTCATTTCTTTCACTAAAAGTAAATAGAGCGTCCTTCCTTCCTGTTACTTCAAGTAAAAACTCAATTCTATTTGTTACGATGTCTTTCAAGTTTTTTTGTAGATAAGCTTTTTCCTTGGAGGATAAATATGGGAAAGTATCTTTACTAAATCTGTATTCCCAAAGCTCTCCTCTCGGATTTAGAGTAATTGAACGATAATAAAAATCCTTAATACCATTAACGTTCTCTATCCATTCTACAACAGAGTCTTTGTTAACTGATTGATTGAAAATCCTGAAGCCATTTTCATTTTCTTTCATTTTTGGAAAGTGAATAGTCAGTTCTTTTCCTTTAGCTAGATTTATAGGGGTACCATTTAATTCAAAGGCCTCAATTTTTATCATTCCGGCGGTTTCTAATTGATGCCCGTCAGCTGTTTGTGTACTCAAACAATCGAAGAGGTATGATGCTTTTGAATTACTTTCTTTCAACTTTATTACCATCTTTTTGCTCTCCCCAAAAGCATCTTGAGGAATGTAGATGCTAGTTCCTTTATTTCCTTCAATGAAACTACTTTCTTCGGTGTTGACAATAAATTTTTGCGATTGAGTTGAGAAGGAATCGTAAACCGAGTCTAATCCATGTTTTATTTGGATTGTTTTAAGGGTAGATTGAGGTTTTGTTTGAATTGATTTAATCGGATTAGTTTTCAATGAATCTGGAATAGAGTCCTTTTCTAAATCAGTGAAACTGGCTGTGTCTATTGAATTACCGACTTTGAGGGAATCAGATTCAGTGGATACTAAAATCTCATCTTTACCAGTTTCGATGTTGCTTGAGCAACTAACCAATAAAGCTGTGATTAGAATTAATAAGAGGTTTTTCATTAAAGTATTTAGTAATATAATACTTCCTTGAGGAAACGTTACTAATTGGAAGAAGGATCTCCAAGATTAAAGGCAAACTGGATTAAATTAGCCCCCATTTGAAGAGCTTTTGTTCTTGTTTCCTCATCATCATTATGTACTTCAGCGTCTTCCCAACCATCTCCTAAGTCGCATTCGTATGTGAATAAGACAACCAATTTTCCCTCATGAAATAAACCGAGAGCTTGCGGAGGTTTATTATTGTGCTCATGAACTTTTGGAAGCCCTTTCGGAAAATTGTATTTCTGATGAAAAATTGGATGAGAGAAAGGTAATTCAATTAATTGCTGATTAGGGAAAACCTTTTTAAGCTCACGTCGGATATATTCATTCATTCCATAATTGTCGTCCACGTGCAAGAAACCACCATTTTCAAGGTAGCTTTTAAGATTAATCACATCATCAGCTGAAAAAATAACATTTCCATGTCCCGTCATATGAAGGAAAGGATAGTTGAATATTTCCTGACTACCAACATGTATTTGATCAGGAGTAGGATTAATGTTTGTATCTAAATTTTTATTACAATACTTAATTAGATTCGGTAGAGAGGTAGGATTGGAATACCAGTCGCCACCACCATCATATTTAAGGACTGCAATTTTATAAGTGTAATAGTCACTAAAACTAAAAGTTAGTGTTAGTAATACAATTCCTAATAAATATTTAAATTTTTTAAGCATATCCTAAGTTAACTATGGTACAAGCAACAATTCCTGCTGTTTCTGTTCTTAAACGAGATTCCCCCAAAGAAATTGGCTGAAAATTATTTTCGAGTGCCCAATTAATCTCTTCTTCTGAAAAGTCTCCTTCAGGACCGATTAAAATAAGGGTTGGCTTGTCAAATTTATAGTCTTTTAAATGTTTTTTTTCTGTTTCTGTGCAATGAGCGATTAGCTTTTGAATGTCATTATTTTTAAGTAACTCTTTTATTGGGGTTATATCGTTTATTATTGGAAAATGAAAGTTTTTACTCTGTTTGCATGCTGAAGTGATAATCTTTTCCAATCTTTCAAGCTTGATGTTTTTCCTTTCTGAATGAAAGCAAAGAAGCGGCGTGATTTCAGAGACCCCAATTTCGGTTACCTTTTCCAAGAAAAATTCAAAACGATCGATGTTTTTAGTTGGAGCAATTGCGATATGTAAATCAGGTGCTAATTGCGGCGTACTTTCCTCGCTAATAACTTTAAAACTACAATGCTTCTGGTGGGCATCGGTAATTTCAGCTTGAATTAACTTTCCCTTCCCATTAGTGATATTTATGATGTCTCCAGTTTTCTTTCGGAGTACTCGTACACAGTGTTTACTTTCTGTTTCATTAAGAGAATTATTTGCTAATTCGTCATCGCTTGCCGTGAAAATCTGCATGAAATAAAGTTAAGCAATTACATTGTTAACCGTTAATGTATTGATCAAAAGCTTGAACCATTAGTTCGTAAACAACAGGATATTTAGATTCAAGATAGTCGAATGATTTGTCCATTTTTTTCTTTCCAAGACTTCCGCCAGAAAACATCCACAAAAAGAATTGTTTTACCTGCTTAGGCTTCATATTGTCAAGCTCTTTAAAGAAGACTTCCTTATTTTTCATTATTACTGGAATTGCTCCCTCATAGTATTTTAGCGTCTGTTTATTAGCCACACGCATGTCGGTTCTTTTAGCGAATTTGGTGAATAATATCACGTAGGTAGTTCTTCCGGCGAATCCTTCCTGAAAAACGGTACTGATGTATCGTTTAGCTTCTTTTTTTAGGTTTACTTCTTTTACCGAGGAAGAAAAGAAAAGCTCTAATTCTAAACCACTTGTAGGGAATCTGCTTAAAAAAGTTCTTCTATATGAAAGGTTTTTAGAGTTGTGAACCATATGACGATATGATTCTCTTAACCTGGCGCATTCTTCCTGTAAAACTTGTTTATCAATTGTAAGTACAAAGTTTTCTTCAAACTGAGTGCTCATGTGAAAGTTGTAATTCTTCTTAGAAATAGGGTGGAAGTACTTGTTTTTATTTCCAGCCATTATTGTAAATTCTCCAATTTTAGGAAGCGGAAGAATATAATTTCCAAAATTGTCGGTTTTTGTTTGGGCTATTACATCCCCATTTTCCCATATTTGAACGTATGTATTGGGAATAGCGAAACCTTGTTCTGAGCTAACTTTTCCGATTAACTCAAAAGGTTTGTAACCTTGTGCAAATACATTGCAAGAAATGCACAAAATTAAAATTGCCAACACTTTTCTCATACACGCGATTCTACGGTTTAATATTCGATTTTGTTTTATGAATTTATCAATGTTGAAAAATCAATTAGATTTTAACCCAAAACCTTGCCAAAGCTTGCTAAATTGTGGTCCCTCAATTTTTGAGCATGACCGAATACGCAATTGTAGATATTGAAACAACAGGTGGTTTTGGAGCTAAAAACAAAATCACAGAAATAGCTATTATTATTCACGATGGTGAGCAGGAATTAGATCGGTATTCGACACTTGTAGATCCTCAAGCTTTTATTCCTCAAAATATTACAGCTTTAACCGGTATTACAAATGAAATGGTAGAAGGTGCTCCGCCGTTTTATGAGGTAGCGAAAAAAGTTTGGGAAATGACCGAAGGAAGGGTGTTTGTGGCACATAATGTTGGATTTGATTACAACATCATTAAAAACGAGTTTAAAGACTTAGGAGCAAAGTTCCAACGAAAGAAATTGTGTACAATTCGATTAGCCAAAAAGATTTTCCCAGGAAAACCTTCCTACAGTTTGGGGAACCTTTGCGAGTCTTTGGGGATTCCCCTGCAAAATAGGCACAGAGCTTTGGGAGATACAGAAGCAACGGCGATATTATTCAAAATGATGATAGGTCAAAATGACCCAGATTCATTTGAGAAGGAACTAAAATCCTTAAATAAGGAAGCAAAACTTCCCGCTAAGCTATCGGCTGATGTTTATGATAGATTACCTGAGAAATGTTGTGTTTATTATTTCTATAATGAAGCTAAAGAGGTGATTTATGTAGGGAAGGCTAAGAATATTAAAAAAAGGATAACTCAACATTTTTCTAACGTTGATTCTACTTCTCGTAAGAATAACATGATGCGAGAGATTGCGGATATTTCATATGAGTTAACAGGTTCCGAGTTAGTGGCTTTGTTAAAAGAATCTGAAGAAATAAAAGTAATAGCACCCAGGTTTAATAGGGCGCAAAAGAGGATCCGATTTAACACAGGGATTATTCAATATCAAGACCAAAATGGTTACTTACGATTAGGGATTGATAAAAAATCAGCCTTAAATGTACCTTCCTATTTAAAGTTTAGTAGCCAGCAAGATGCCCGACAGTTTTTGCATCAGGTTGTAAAAAAAGGGCATTTATGTCAAAAAATGGTTGGCTTACAAACAGGTGAAGGAGGGTGTTTCGAAGAGCAATTAAACATGTGTAATGGAGCCTGTGTTAAGAAAGAAGCCCCCTCTAAATACAATGCTCGGTTAAAGAATGCGTTAGACTCTTATTCATTAGCCGGAGATAGTTATTTGATTAAGGATGCTGGGAGAGATATTGATGAGTTCTCGGCAGTTTGGGTGCAAAACGGAGAATATCAAGGTTTTGGCTTTTTCTCTCATGATGTTGAAGATCCTGAATTGATTAAGGAAGGGATTAAAAGAGCTATGGATAATCGTGATGTTATAGCAATCATTAAGTCGTTTCTTTCAAAAAATTATTTAAAGGTTATTCCAATAGAGAATGATATGCCATCAGCTGGGATGTTATTTTGATTCAGGTTTCAGGTTCCAGATTTCGGAAGCCTGAAGTCTGAAATCAGAAAACTTTTAACAAAAAAAGACCACTCAAATGAGCGGCCTTTATTTTGTTCTCCTAATGAAAATCAACTTATGATAAGTTTATCTTCTTTTCTATATCACTAATGTAAACTCTAAAACGTTTATCAGTGTCGATTAAGTTGTTTACCGTTCTACAAGCGTGAAGTACAGTGGCGTGATCTTTTCCTCCACAGTGTGCTCCAATTGTTGCTAACGAAGACTTAGTAAGTTGTTTAGAGAAGTACATAGCAATCTGACGAGCTTGTACAACCTCTCTCTTACGAGTTTTACTCTTCATTAACTCTAACGGTAAGTTAAAGTAATCACAAACAACCTTCTGGATGTAGTCGATAGAAACTTCTCTTGCTGTGTTCTTAACGAACTTATCGATCATTTGCTTAGCAAGGTCTAAAGTAATAGACTTTTTGTTTAAGCTTGATTGAGCGATTAAAGAAATTAAAGCTCCTTCTAACTCTCTGATGTTTGTTGTGATTGAGTATGCAAGGTATTCAACTACATCTTTTGGTAAGTCGATACCATCTTGGTACATTTTCTTGTTTAAAACAGCAATTCTTGTTTCAAGATCAGGTGCCTGTAAGTCCGCAGACAATCCCCATTTGAATCTTGAAAGTAATCTTTGCTCCATTCCTTGTAACTCTACTGGTGGTTTATCAGAAGTTAAAACTAATTGAGAACCATTTTGATGTAGGTGGTTAAAAATGTGGAAGAAAACGTCCTGTGTTTTTTCTTTTCCAGCAAAGAACTGAACGTCATCAATGATTAACACATCGATCATTTGATAGAAGTGAATAAAATCATTTTGAGTGTTGTTCTTTACAGAGTCGATGAATTGGTGAGTGAACTTCTCTGAAGAAACATAAAGAACTGTCTTGTTAGGATGGTTTTTTTTGATTTCAATACCAATTGCGTTAGCTAAGTGAGTTTTACCTAAACCAACTCCTCCATATATTAAAAGAGGGTTAAAGGCAGTACCACCCGGTTTGTTAGCAACAGCATATCCAGCTGATCTTGCTAAACGGTTACAATCTCCTTCTACAAAGTTTTCGATCGCGTAGTTCGGGTTAAGCTGTGAATCTACATTTACCTTCTTCAACCCAGGAATAATAAATGGGTTTCTGATAGGTGACTGCTGGTTTAAATCGATTGGCATCGTAACAGCAGGGTTCTTGATAGATTTTTTATCAGTGGTTGGAAGTTTAACCGTGAAAGGTTTGTTGTTACTGTGGTGGTTGTCTACAACTACACTGTACTCCAATTTACCTTGCGGTCCAAGCTCTTTTTGAATCGTCTTTTTTAACAATTCAACGTAGTGCTCTTCAACCCACTCATAAAAAAACTGACTAGGAACCTGTAATGTAAGGACTTTGTTTTTTAGCTTAACCGGCTTGATTGGTTCGAACCACGTTTGAAAACTTCTAGGGCTTACGTTGTCTTTAATTACAGACAAGCAATCATTCCAAACTTTTTGTGCTTTTTCCATTCGAATTACCTGGTTAAAATAATATCAATAAAATGCTGGACTTAACTAAAAGCCTCAACGTTAATTCCAATAAAATAATGTGTAGGGAAACGTAATTTCCTCCCCTGATTTTGCTTCGACAAATATTGGACGAAAAAAGTGAATAAAAAAACGTTTTTGCTATTGTTTTTTAACTTTTTTTGAATTAGCTTTTAGTTAATCTACATCGTGATTCTGCGAATAACTTTCGGCATAGTTTCTTAACCTAATTTTTACAAACTTAAGATTTACTTAACTGTTGTTTTTGTGTTGATAAACAGTGTTTTGCATTTATATTAAAAACTTGCCAACAACTTGTTATTTCATACTTAACATTAAGAGTTAATAAATCTGGGATTTTAAACATGTTTATTAAAAATGGAATTAAAATTAAACGGTTAACTTTGGAATAATTAATACAGCGAAATTCTGTTTAAAATCCATTGAAAATGTATAAACAAAAAACACCAATTCGAGTAAGGTATTCTGAGACTGATAAGATGGGAGTTGTTTACCATGGAAACTACATTCAATACTTTGAAGTTGGTAGGGTAGAATACATGAGAGAAATAGGTGTTGTTTATGCTGAAATGGAAAAGCAAGGGATTGGAATGCCGGTAGTGAATATTGATATCAATTACAAAACTCCAGCAGCTTACGATGAGTTGCTTACAATTGAAACATGGATAGAGGAGTTACCCA
>JAYPYW010000037.1:28581-29116 GCA_038154685.1 Flavobacteriales bacterium
CAGTAGGAGAGTCTTGTAAAACCGTTTGTGAAGCAAAAGTTACGCTCGTTTTTATAAATGAGAACTTCCGTCCAATAAAATCTCCTGAGAATGTTATTAAAGCTTTAAAGGAAAAAGCTGGTTTGTAAAATTATTTTGTCCTTTTTAAAATATCCTCTGATCCCGTTTTTCGGCTTCTTTCCTTTTTAACCCCCTGTTTTCCGAAAGCATAATTAACGTTAATTCTAAATATTCTGGATTCCGGTTTGTAAGTTGTAGGCATTTGAATATTGTTTTGAAATACTCCACCATTTCCAGCAGCTTCAAATTTTGCCAGTGGAGTTTAAAATACTTCAATCTTTTCTATTTCATCAGTAGGTGTGTTTTCCAATAATTTTGTGAGGTCTTCCAAACTCATTAAGGTAGGTTTGCCATCCATAAATATTCTCACATTCGACCTTCCTTTAAGTGTTAAACTATCATCTATGTTTACAACCACTCCAGGGATTTTCTCCAAAACATCTTGAGTGCTTCCAGATTTTAAAACTGGACTAGT
>JAYPYW010000037.1:29126-30174 GCA_038154685.1 Flavobacteriales bacterium
ATCATTCCTCGTCCGGTTTTTTCGAACATGGGTTTTTGAATGGTTATTGTTACTTCATCTAATTTTTGGTTTTCATCTCTGATTAAGGAAATATTCCCGAAATTTTTAGATCCGGAAAAAGGTTCTGATTTAAAAGATTTTAAACCGATCATTTGAATGTCTAAATAATATCTTGTGTCATAACTAGGAGTGTTAAAGGAAAAACGTCCTGTACTATCCGACATAGCCCCTAAAACAAAACTACTGTCATTTTGATTGTACAATAAAATATTAGCGAATTCTACGGGTGCTTCGTTTGAGATTAATTTTCCTTCAACCAATTGAGAAAATGATTGAAGTGAAAGTGTTATAAAAATTAATATAAGAGCCCGAGTAGTTTTTTTCATAAGTGAAAAGTAAATCGGATTTGTTTAAATCCTATTCCAATTTACGTTTCTTAAGATTAATTAACTACTGGTAATTAGCATGTAGGGTCTTTGTCCAGCCAATCAACGGTAGGACAATAATGGAACTTCTAAGCGGTTAAGCAGTTTTCGCTTTCAATTTGGTTAGCGTGATCTTTTGCATTTTTTAAAGATGTTAAAGCAATTTCTGCTAATGCCTCGTTAGTGAAGAATCCTTGATGCCCGGTTATTAAAACATTAGGGAAGGTTGTTAGTCGAGCAATGTCATCATCGGAAATAATAGTTTCGGATAAATCTTTGAAAAAGATATGCTCTTCTTGTTCATATACATCTAGGCCTAAATAACCAATGTGTCCTTTTTTAAGGGCGTAAATAATATCTTTTGTTTTAATTATTGCTCCTCTAGATGTATTAATGATCATTACACCATTTTTCATTTTAGCAATTGAATTTTCATCAATTAAATGATTGGTATGTTCATTCAAGGGACAGTGTGTTGAAATTATATCACTTTCAGAGAAAAGTTCATCCAAACTAACATATTTAACACCTAGATTTTTAAGTTCTTCAGATGGGGTAATATCGAAAGCTAATACATTTGCGCCAAATCCCAACATGATTTTTACAAATGCAGCACCGATTTT
>JAYPYW010000038.1:0-17722 GCA_038154685.1 Flavobacteriales bacterium
CTTCACAACAACCCAGTCTAAATAAAAAAGTAAAGCAAAAGCAAGACTAGGCATCAAAAACTGATTTTAAATATGGATTTAGAAATTTGCCTTTTGGATCAAGTTCCCTTCTCACTTTTTTAAAATCTTCCCATTTCGGATAAAGCTGCTTTAAAGTTTCATCCTTCGCTTGGAATCTTTTACCCCAGTGTGGTCTTCCACCATATTTAAGGAAAATTTCTTCAACCATTTTAAAAGCTTCATATTCATCTGCATTTGGAGCATCTCTGGAAACGCATCCCATTGTAACGATGTCTTCATCAAAAGCATAACTTAACCAAGAACTGTCTTTTTTAACGAAACGAACATCCATTGGAATATGGATAAAAGCCTTGTTTTTGTAGCTGTTAATTGTACTTTTTAGTTCTTCAAAAGCTTGAGGGAATTTTGAGATTCCAATAGTCCATTCCGCCAATTCAATTACAGAACCTCTTGATTTGGTAACTGTGGCTTGGTATAAACTTCCCTTGTGTTCCTTTTTGCTTCTAAAAAAACCTAAGTAAAGCAGTTTATTTGCGATTGAAGTAAACCAAGGAGACTTACTGGTGTATTTATATAGAATTTTTGAAGCGGTTCTTCGATGTTTTAAATAAGAGGGACCTGTTTTAGTTTGAACCTTAAAATCTTTTTCTACTTTTTTTCCTTTGATACTGTAGCCTTTTCCTGTATGCGGTAACCAAAGTATTCTTAGAAAGTCGAATTCTTTCAGGTCTTCCTGAATATTATTAAGCCATTTTTCATCAGATTCAGGTTGCTCTTTAAGGTGCAAGTAAAAAATAGGCTCGCATTTAAAAGTAATTTCAGTAAGCACACCTAAGACCCCCAGGGAAACTTTGATTGCATCTAGTAAATCATCTTTTTGGGAAATAGATTTTACCTCACCGTTGGCTAAAACAATTCTGCATGAGTGAATGTATTCTGCTAATAAATGGCCACTTGTACCATGAGTTCCAGTTGCAATAGCACCACCTACTGAAACAGTGTTGATATCTGGTAGGCAAGGTATGCACCAATCATTATTTTCGGCAGCTTCAATAAGATCAACTAAAGGAGCTCCTGATTGTATAGTGATTAGTTTGTTCTTTTTATCAATTTTAGTAATCTGATTGTATTTCATCATATTAACTAAAACCTCATTTCCTGCAGCGATGTCAGCGGAAGATTGTTTGTTTCCGAAAAAACGAACTTTTTCTGAAGATTTGATAATATTAATTATTTCCTCTTCTGTTGTTGGCTCGTATAACTTCTTGAAATCATGTTTAATGTTTTCATTCCAACTCGTCCAAACTCCATTTTCAATCGTTTCCATAGCACAAAAAAATTCAATAAGGTTTAATTATGATAATTTCATTTATATATAATTTCTCTTAACTGATAAATAAAGCTAAATGTCCACTGATGATATTCTAAAAAAATGAAAATCCCCATCTGGGTGGATGGGGATAAACAGCTTTTTGTTCTATTAAAACAAAAATACGGAACTATGAGTAACTACCTTGCATTTCCAATTACGGGAGTTTTTCCTTAAGGATTGATTTATATCGACGAATGGATTGAAACCTTCGATAAATAAAAAATGAAACAAAATCAATGGAAAACAAGTAATTACGCGCAGGAATTACTTGTCCGAAATGGGGAAATCAGATAAATCATATGAAGAGTTATTAGCCGAAAATGAAAGGCTAAAGGAGGAGGTTTATGCTATGAAAGGTGGTGTGCACGAACTCTATGAAATGATTGCTAATGATTATCCCGATTTGAATGCTCAAACAGATGTAGAGAAGATAAAATTTTTAGGGATTATTTATAAAAGTTTAGAGAGTAGAAAATACACTTTAAATGAACAGCTTGAAGCTTTAGATTCTGTTGATGATGGTATTGCCATCTTTACCGAAGCGGGTAAACTTGTTTTTTGTAATGTTAGTTTCCCGAAAGTTTTTAAAATAAGACCTGATAAGTTAATTGATGCGCATTGGCGTGATTTGTTTACGGGGAAAAAACTTGCTCCCATTAAGGACTTTTTAAGGGAGTTAAATCCAGATTATCCAGTTCATAAAGAGGTTGTTATTCCTTTTAATAAGAATCATATTTTCTTAAATAGTTCCATTTACCCATTAAAAAACGGGACTTATTTAGTGAATGTAAAAGATGTTACTGCGGAGAAGGAAAAGCTGTTTACAATTCAGGAACAGGCTTTATTGCTTCGTTCCTCTAATGAGTTTATGGCAGTATGTAATAAGAAGTTTGACTTTAACTTTTTAAATGATGCAGGTAGGAAGCTGTTTGCTATTTCCGATGGTTGGTCGGCAATGAATTTTACAGAGTTTATTGCGGATAAAAGTTTCTTTAAAAAAGAGATTATACCAAAAGTTTTACAAAAAAGTGGTTGGATTGGAGAGCTAATGGTGAAGAGTTCAACTAGAACTTTCCCTGTAAATTGTGAAGTTATTCCATTTGAACCATCTCCTGTTTCGGATGGAGGTTTTTACATTGTTTTGAGAGACGTAACTGAGCGTAAAGAGGCCATTAAAAAGTTGGTCGACGCTAAAGATGAGGCTGAAAATAATATGAAGATTCGTCAGCAGTTTTTAGCTAAGATGAGTCATGAAATCAGAACCCCAATGAATGCGATAATTGGTTTAACCAATTTATTGGTGGATAGTGGATTAACAGGTAAAAAAGCTGAGTTTGCTAACTCGATTAAACTTTCAGCGGATAATCTTTTGGTGATTATTAACGATATTCTTGATCTCTCTAAAATTGAGAGTGGGAATTTAGCCTTTGAAAAAGTAAGGTTTGATTTCCAGGAATTGATGGTGGGTGTCAAATCCATTTTTCAACATAAAATAGAAAATAAAGGGCTGAGTTTTAATGTGGACTTAGACGATTCAATTCCTCAGTATTTATTAGGTGATCCAACCAGACTTAATCAAATTCTTCTGAACCTTGTTAGTAATGCTGAAAAGTTTACGCAGGAAGGCGGTATTGGAATTACTGTAAAGAATGTTGGAGATGGTGGAGGGAAGATGAAGTTGAGGTTCGAAGTTTCTGATTCTGGAAAAGGAATTGCAAAGGAAAACTTAGATAAGATATTCCATGCTTTCACGCAGGAATCTGATGATACAACTAGGTTATATGGCGGTACAGGCTTAGGTTTAGCAATTGTTCAACAGTTGGTTAATTTACAAGATGGAAAAATTTGGGTTAAATCGCGATTAAATAAAGGGAGTTGTTTTTTTGTTGAAATAGATTACGGTGTCGCTGATGAAGTTTCAGAAGAAACAACCGCTTTTAATTCAGATTTTAAAGAGTCGAAATTAAAGTCCGCTCGCTTCATAATGGCGGAAGATTACCCAATGAATAGATTATTGGCCAAAAGTTTATTCGATAAATGGGGCCTTAATCTTACAATGGTTAATAACGGGAAAGAGCTATTAAACGATTTGAACACCAACAGTTATGATGTAATCCTAATGGATATTCAAATGCCCGAAATGGATGGTTTAGAGGCTACCAGAATTTTAAGAAAAAGAGGAGTTAAAACCCCAGTAATAGCTATTACTGCTCATGCGTTTAAGGAGGAACAGATTCAGTGTACGAAAGCAGGTATGAACGATTTTCTTTCCAAGCCTTTTGATGAAAAGGAGTTGAGAGAAAAGCTAGTTACCTACCTAAATATAAATCCTGGCGATATAGGAGCAACTGAATTTGAGGATGTCGAAGAAAGTAGCTCAACTTTAAATTACTTTAGTTTAGATTATATAAAAGAGTTAGGGGCAGGAGATGAGGCTTTTGTGCAGGAAATGCTGGGCATGTTTGTTTCTCAGGTTCCTGAAGTTTTAAATAAACTAATTATTGCATTAAATAAGGGCGAAAAAGAATTAATGGCAGGTTATGCTCATACTGTTCAGTCTACTTTTGGGATGGTTGAGCGAAAAGACATAAAAGAAGATTTGAAGAAGTTGGAGATGTGGGGGAAAGGATCATTAACCTTAGAAAATCCAATAGGTGAATTAAACTCTATTTTACAACGTTCGGAATTAATAACATCTGCTATAGCAGATTATTTGGGGATAGTTAATAATACCCAATTTGTTCCCATTGAAGTTGCTGGTGATCACGAGGAAATGAAATCCCTCTCAGTAGATTTCAAAAAAATCAACGAACTAGGAGAAGGGGATGAGACTTTTAAAAAAGAAATGCTATCACTTTTTATTAGTCAGACCTCCGATCAAATAGTAGAAATTCGCAAACTTACCCAAAAGAAGAACTATAAAGCCATTTCACTTATCGCTCACAATATGATTGCCTCGTTTGATTTGATTGGTTGTGAGGTTTTGATTAATTACGCTCGAATTATTGAAGAAGCTTGTTTAAGCGTTGAAAACAACGAAAAAGTAAATGCTCAAATTGAAGACTACTTAGGGCTTACCCAAATATCTATTGATTCTGTAAGAACAGAAGCAAATGCTCAGGGGATAGAAATTTAATCGTGGGTTTTACTCGAGTCACCCAAAAGATTATTTAAATCTTGTAATTCCTCTTTTGTAAATTCACGGTATTTACCAACGGGAATATCTAATGATATATTCATTATTCGAATTCTCTTTAAAGTACGAACACGATATCCTAGGTGCTCACACATTCTTCGGATTTGACGATTTAAACCTTGAGTAAGAACAATTTTAAATTTTTGAGGCCCTAATTGTTTAACAAAACAATTACGAGTAACCGTATCTAAAATAGGAACCCCATTACTCATTTTTCTAATGAAATCCTTATTGATTGGTCGGTTAACAGTTACAATATACTCTTTCTCGTGATTGTTTCTTGCCCTTAAAATCTTATTGACTATATCGCCATCGTTAGTCAAAAAAATTAGTCCTTCACTAGGTTTGTCTAATCTACCGATAGGAAATATTCTTTCAGGGTAATTAATGAAATCGATTATGTTATCTGGTTCAACACGAGTATCTGTTGTACAAACTATACCAACTGGCTTATTAAAAGCTAAATAAACATTCTTAGTTTCTGATGGTTTTCCAATCAGCTCACCACTCACACGAACCTCGTCACCGTCTTCAACTTTAGTTCCCATTTCTGGGACTTTTCCATTAATGGTGACTTTACCTTCTTCGATTAACTTGTCCGCTGCCCTACGAGAGCAGTAACCAACTTCACTTAAATATTTATTAATCCTAACTGGCATGGTATAGTAAAGTTAAGCTTTTTTGTGACTTCCCCCCCCTTAGTCTGAGGTATCTCCACCTTTCAGGGGGAGTTGCTTCAGGCTGAGGGGGGATTAACCAATTTTATTTAATTTTGAATCCATGGAAGATCTGAAGAAAATATTCATAATAGCCATTGCAGTTGCAATAGGGATTTTTCTGTTCAAAATTGTTTTTGCAATTGTTGGTGTTGTACTAGCAATCTTATTAGATGTAATAATCGTTGCTTTAATGATATTTGGAGGGATTTATCTTTATAAGAAGTATTTCGATAAACCTAAAGGTTAAATCTCCTTGCATAAAATAGCTTAACATTAGCGAAGTCATATCCTATGTCATGAGCTTGTTTCCACCTTGATCTCATTTGATCGCTTACGAATACAATACCGCAATAATCTTTCTTTCCATTATAACCAATTGCACCCCTTGTTTGTATGGCAAACTGACCACTTGGCTTCATTTTTAATGACCCTGTTTCACTGTCTCTGTAATTAAACAGTTGGAAAATAAACCATGGCATAATAGAGGCGTTTGCAAACCAATTTTTATGGATATAGGAATAGGAATAACCAAAGCCAAAACCTTGGTCGAAAATCTGCATGAAATTGATGTCAAAATTTATAAATTCAGGATTAATGTTATTTGGGACAAAATTCGAATCAGCGCCAATTTCTAGCATATTCCATCTTGCTCCAACACTAAAAGCCCCAGCGCTTTTGAGTTGTTTTTCGGTTTGTGAATACACGGCCTTTTGAGAGAATTTATTGCTATTAAAGGTGTAACGAAGGTTCATTCCTAATGAAATTGTAGAAAGATCAGGTCTTTTATAATGTCCTTCTTCGGCTTTGTTATGTCCATCAATGTCATTAGAGTTATTTAAAAAATATCCATCATAACGCTGATATCTTAAATCGGTTGCAATCGATTTTAGATAAATATTCCATTGAATATCCATTTGAGTGGTTATTCCCTTTTCATCTTTGTCTAATTGATAAACAGGAACTAATCCAACTAAAAAGCTCATCCATTTGTATGCTGCTCCAAAACCATATGTTGGAGCTTGGTAAGTGAAATAGTTAAGTTTAGATTTAGTGGCGTCATCATCCAATCGGAATTGATTGATTTTATAGTCTAAATAAGGTTTGATTGTCAGTGCTTTAGGGAACGTTTGAATGTAAGTTGTGTCGATTCCAAGATCAGGAGATTTCTCTTGAGCAAAACCTAAACTACCAGTAAGCAATAATGTTGATATGATAATCTTTGAAAAAACTCTCACAGTGATTAATGAATTATCGTTACGTGAATTTTATAATTAAGGTTTAAACCACTTTACAATTCTCGTTCTCCCAACTCTTGTAAACAGAATCGAAGTTTATGTTTGCCTCCAATTCTTCAAATTCTTTTTGATCTGAAATTTTTTGCTCTTTTCTTAACTTCCCTAAGGCAAATCTTCTTATTTCTTCTTTACAAGTAAGTTCAAGCCCTGGAACCTTTTCGGGTTTTCCGTTTTCATCTATAGCAACAAATGTGAAGTAAGATGAATTGGTATGTTTAACAAATTTATCATGGAAGTTTTCAGCTTCAACTCTTATTCCAACAATTAAACTAGAGTTTCCAACGTAGTTAACGCTTGCTTTTAAAGAAACTAAATCTCCAACATCAACAGGAGCAAGGAAATCAACCCCACTAACCGATGCTGTTACACAGTATTTTTCAGCGTGCTTACTCGCGCAAACATAGGCTACTTTGTCCATAAGTGATAGGATAACACCACCATGAACTTTACCTCCAAAATTTGCATAAGATGGAATCATTAATTCTGTTAAAACTACTTGAGAGTCTTCTACTTTTTTGAATTTCATAATATTATTTTAATTCCATATGTCAGAAATCTCTTCTTTTTGAGGTTTGTGATGTATCCGTTTCGCTAACATGAAACGGGTTTTAGAAAAGGTATAAATAAAATCTTTGCTGTTTTGCCAATTAGAATACATTTGATCAGAAACTGCTGTGAATCCAAGGTATAAATTATTGTTAGTGAATCCAAAGGCAGCTCTTGTTTGAAAGTTAATTTGATTCCCTGTAGACTCTTCAAAAATATTAAAGCCTTTGAATTCGAGCTCCTGATTTACTAAATATCCTATAGCCCCAATGTTAAGGAACCATTTTCCATTTACAAAAGTGTAACCATACCCAAGTCCAACACCAATATCATTAAAGGAAAGTTGATCAATATCAAAGTTTTCAAAAGTATAACTAATTTGGTTGGGGATAATAGAGGAATCTGCTTCAACCACTAGTGCGCTTAGCCTAAGACCTAAACTAAAAGACCCGGCGCTTTTAATTTGTTTCTCTGTCTGACTAAATACTGCTTTTGGTGAATATTTACGATAATTGAAATTATATATAATATTTCCACCCAATGAAGAAGTTATGAGGTCTGTTCTCTTATATAGACCTTCCCTTAAGTTCTCCCAATTGTTTATGGCATTTGAATTCTCCAAGAAATATCCTTCATATCTCTGTAATCTCATGTCTATTGTAAAGGATCTTAGGTAAAAGTTCCATTGGAAATCAATTTGATCTGTAACACCTCTTTCTGTTTCATCTGGTTCTCCAAGTTTAAAAAGTGAACTTGAAATAGAAAACCACCTATAGGCAATTCCTGCGCCTAATCTTGGTGCAATGGCGACTTTGTAGTTAAGATTGCCTGTTCCAATTTTATCTTCCAATGATAATCTATTAGCTTTTCCTCCAATAAATCCTCTAATGGTACTAGAGTAAGGATATGTTTTAATGTATCGATTATTAACTCTTTGAGCTCTTATGTTGACGAAAGAGAGAATTAATAAAACCGTTACAATATTTTTCAGAAAAACCACCTCTGTCAAAATTATATGAAATGGCTTAAGAATAGAATTATGAGTTTTTAAAATAATAAAGTCTTGATTGTTAAATAAGTTGCTTAAAAAAAACTGGTGTAATCTTATTTTTTACCAGAAATATTACTACTTCAAACAATTTTAATGTTTTATGAGGTGAAAACTTGAGAAAATGCACAACAAATTTCTTGTTTTGAACGTACAGTTATACTTTTAAAGCAACTAAAAGTAAAACGTATGAAAAAGTTATTATTGGCTGGAGCCGTCGGTTCTATGCTTCTTATGGGATGTAAGAAAGATGGTGAAGGTGAAGAATCTTCAACAGATGGAGGTACAACTACAGTAGAAACTACTGTGGCAGAGGATAAGGAAAATATCCATGCTGCGATGGACGAAATTGTTAATTGTTTATCTAATATGAAAAATGGTGCAATGATGAATTCAATTGTTGCATTTACTGGTTTGTCTGAAGGAGAAGCCCTTAAAGAAGATTTCATAGAATCAATTCTTACAAATATGGATGGAGCAATTGACACGATTGAAGTTCCAACTGGAGATAAATTTTATTTTAGTTATTTCACAGGTACATGGTCTTATCAAAAATCTGATAGTTCATGGACAAGATCTAGTTCTCCTTCTGATAAGATTGTTTTAGAGATGCCATCTGATGATGCCGCTACTACAAACAATGTTGTGTGTACATTACAAGATTATTCAGATAAAAAGTATGAGCTTGATGGTGAAGAAATTTATCTGCCAAATTCTTTTAGTTTTTCCATAACTAAAGATGGTGATAAAATTGGAGGTATTGAACTAAATGATCTTGCTTTTGAGCAATCGGGTGATATTGTAATTCCTATTAGCATTGATGGATCAGTTTATTTAAACCCCTTTACTTTCACTGTTGATGGAGAGAGAACAAGTTCTACTCAGTTTCAAGTATCTATCAATATTGAGAATGGGTCTGGATGTGATTATAGTATGAGTGCTAAATTAGATGTGGCTCATGATGATTATGTAAACTTGGGTGAAGAAGATATTAAGAGTCTTCAGGGTTCTGTAGGTCATAACTCTTTAAAAGTTAACTACTTTATTGATATTGAAAAGTTAGTTCTTTTAGGAGATGCTGCTGGTGAAGATGGTTTAACTGAGGCTGAGATAAATGAGAATATTGACTTAGATGTTTTAATTAAAGATTCGAAAATTGGTAACTTAGTTCTTAAGGAAGGAACAGATACTGATGTAGAGGTTCACATTGAGTACAAGGACGGTTCTATGGAAAACACAGATGTTTACTATGAGCCTTTTATTGAAGATGTTGAAGCTTTATTTGATGACTTAACAGGTCCATGGACAGATGAAGAAGCCATTTAAAATGATAGAAATATTTAGTAAAAAGGTAGCTCTTTTCGGGGCTATCTTTTTTTGTTTTAGTAAGCTTTCTGCTCAGTCTGATTCGGCCACAACAAAGTATTCTTTTGGCTTTGATGGAACTAGAGTTTTTAACCAATTGTTTAGAGGTAATCCCTATAGTTCTATAGTATACGGAGAGTATAGGTTTAGTGAGAGAAACTTCTTTCGACTTGCTGGTGATTTGGAGCAGAATTCAGGAGATGATGGTAAACTTGATTTTCAAATAAAACTTGGTTTAAAGAGGGTGCTCAAGGAAAAAGACTCTTGGATATTTTATACCGGGATTGATGGGTTATATGAATATGAGTTTAACAAAAACTCAGAAGTTTTAATTCACCGAGAAGGAGGTTTAATTTATGTTGGAGCAACCAAAATGTTCGGACCTCATTTTAGCTTAAGTACTGAGCCATCTATTTTTTTAGTTTTTAAGCAAACTAGAGATTTTGATAGTTTTTCGGATGAATATGCTTTTTCAAGAGAATTAGGTTTAACCCATATTGGTTTAGTTAGAGCTACTTTTCATTTCTGATAGTCCTTTTTTGTAGGTGTCAATAGCCCTTTCTCTAGCAAATTTGTGATCAACCATTGGTTGAGGATAGGTAAGTTCCTCAAATTCGGGAACCCATTTTCGAATGTATTTTAATTCCTTATCAAACTTTTTTACTTGTTCGTAAGGATTGAAAACCCTAAAGTAAGGTGCCGCATCACACCCTGTTCCGGCTGCCCATTGCCAATTACCAACGTTGCTCGCTTGCTCATAATCAAAAAGTTTTTCTGCAAAATAAGCTTCTCCCCAACGCCAGTCTATTAATAAATGTTTTACTAAGAAACTAGCCGTAATCATTCGGACTCTGTTATGCATATAGCCCGTTTGGTTAAGCTCTCTCATTCCTGCATCAACTATTGGATAGCCCGTTTCTCCTTTGCACCATTTATCAAATTCCTCAGAACTATTTCGCCACTCAATTAAATTGTATTGAGGTTTGAAGTTCTCGTTTGAAGAATTTGGGAAATTCCAGAGAATCTGCATAAAGAATTCTCTCCAAATCAACTCTGATAAAAAGGTGGAGCTTCGCTTTTCAGATGCTTTAACGAGTTGTCTTATAGAAACAGTTCCAAATCTTAAATGTGGACCTAAATAGGACGTTGAATTTAAACTTGGGAAGTTTCTGGTTTCTTCATAAGTCTCGATTTCGGAGGTATTCCAATCTTTAATTTTAATTGGAGATTCCTCAATGTTTAGGGAATTCTTTGAAGGGAAATAATTTTCAAATTCAAGCAGTTGTGAAAAATCGTTTTCTGGATTGCTAGTTAATCCTTCCCTAGCATATCGCTCCAGCCACTTATTTTTATAAGGCGTGTAAACAGTGTAAGGAAGTCCGTCCTTTTTTGTAATTTCTTTCTTTTCAAAAACAACTTGGTCCTTGAAGTTTTTTACTTCAATTCCGTTTTCCTTTAACAGGTTGTAAATGTTCTTGTCTCTTTCTCGAGCATATGGTTCGTAATCGTGGTTGAAGTAAACTTCTGTTATTTCGTGATTTGAAATAATCGACTGCCATATTTCTTTGACATCTCCTTTAAATATTTTAATACCAGAACTGTAAACAGCTAGCTGATTATTTAACTTCTTTAATTGATCATATAAAAAGTTAACTCTTGCGTCATTTTTAGGGAGTTTGTTTAAAATGGCATGATCAAAAATGAAAATAGGTAATACTTCAAAACCTGAATTTAAAGCATTTGAGAAGGCCGTGTTGTCCTCCAATCTTAAATCTCTCCTAAACCAATAAATAACCATAATGTCTAAGTTCTAATTATTAGTAACAATAGCTTAATATTCTTAAAACTAACTTCTAATACTACGATAAATAGATGTTATATATGGCCTGACTGATTTTGTGTTGAGGGAGTTTTATCTTTTAAAAACTGCTAAATAATTATGATGTTTGCATAATGGTGGACCGTGTTAATGCTGGTTTAGATAAAAAATGGCTGGTAGAAGTTTATAAAAATAATTGGTTTAAACTTTATGTAAGTAAGCAATTTGGGGGGGTGGAATTGTCACTTCCAAAAGGTTTACAAGAAGTTCGGAAAGCAAGTAGTTTAAATGGAAGTTTAGGCTGGTGTGTAAATCTTGGTGCTGGAGCTAACTATTTTTCAGGATTTTTCTCGAATGAAGGGGCGAAACAAATATTTTCAGGAAAGGAAAGTGTTCTTGCCGGAAGTGGAGGATTGGCTAATAACGTTGAAAAAACGGAGGGTGGTTATTTAATATCCGGTGAATGGAACAAGTCTACTGGTGCTTTACATGCCAATTATTTTACAGGGAATGCGAAGTTACCAAGTGGTGAAATTGTAAGTTTCGCTATTGAAAAGGAGTATATATCCTTAATTGAAAATTGGGGATTAGCTGGAATGAAGCATTCTTCATCCTATGGATACAAAGCTGAGAATGCTTTTGTAAAGAATGCTTCAATATTTAGAATTGATAAGCCAGTTGAAGGATCTTCTTATTTAATTCATAATCTGCCTTTTATGTTGTTTGCTCAATTTTCAATGACTGCATCTATAATTGGTTTAGCAGAGGGGGTGGTAAAAGATTTTACAAAGGTTGAAATGAAAGAAAATGCTCTTAAATCTCTAAATGATTTAAATAAAGCCTGCGAACAATTCGGAGATGATATGACTCAATTAGCCGAAAAAGTTTGGAGTAATTTGAAAAAATCGGAAGTTTTAAATGAAAAAGAGATCGGAAGTTTAGTTAAAAAAGTTGGAAAAGAAATTTACTATAAGGTCTGTAATTTGTACTTCGATGCAGGATTAGTAATGGCAGACGAAAACCATCCAGTTCGTGAGCGTTACAATGATTTTATGGTGGCAATTCAACACAGCATCTTTAAGTAAATTAATATTAGATAGAGTGTTTATTGATTTAATTCCGATTAAAAAACCGAATTTTGGATTCCAATGGAGAATTTACCTTTGATAATAGAGATGCTCGCAACATCATTTGGTTTAGCTTATGTGATTTTAGCGGCTAAAAAGAATATTTGGTGCTGGCTGATGGGGATAATTGGTTCTGCGCTGAGTATTTACTTGTTTTGGGTTTATTCAAAATTGTACGCGGAAGCTATTCTTTCTCTTTATTATGTGGTTACAGGAGTGATAGGGTGGATACAGTGGAATAAGCCGCAAGAAGATAAACCTTTCATCAAAGTAGATTACAAGGCTCATGTTCTATTTATTGTAATAGCAACAGTTTTTAGTCTTGGCTTTTATCAGTTGGTAACAAATATTTTTACCGATGCCGCAAGACCAATGTTAGATTCTTTTACCACAGTATTTAGTTTTATGGCTACATGGATAACCATTAAGAAATGGTTGAGTAGTTGGATTTACTGGATCGCAATCGATGCTGTAACTGCAGTTATGTATTGGAGTAGAGATTTAAATATTTATGCTGTTTTAATGGTGCTTTATACGGTTTTAGCAGTTTACGGATATTTGGAATGGAGAAAATCTAATCCTAAATCTGTTTCCCTTTCACAACTATTAACTTCAAGTACTAGATAATTTGAAAAAAATTGTTGTAATAGGTCCAGAATCAACCGGGAAATCAACCCTTTGTAAAGATTTAGCAGCACATTATAAGTGTAATTATTTGCCTGAGTACGCCAGAACTTATTTGGAGGCAAATGGAGCTGATTACACTTATGAAGATGTGATAAAGATGGCCAAAGGTCAGTTTGATTCTGAGGTTAAGTTTCTTGAAAAATGTACTGTTGAATTTGGAATTGTTGATACTGACTTATTAGTTTACAAAGTCTGGATAGATGAGAAGTATGGTGTAGAAAATGATTTTGTAGAAGCGGTTTTAAAAAACCAAAATACTGATTATTATCTGCTTTGCGATATAGATTTACCATGGGAATTTGATGAGTTAAGAGAGCATCCAAATTCTGAAGATAGGATTCGTTTATTTAATCGATATGAAGTTCTACTTAAGCAATTCAACTATTCTTACTCTGTTTTAAAAGGAGGGAAAGAGCAGCGTTTAAAGGATGCAATTTCAATATTGACAAATCTTATGTGATCAATTTTTCTTTTAGGAAATTTTGTAATTATCTTTGCGCCACTCAATGAGGGGTGCCTTAATATAACAGGCTGAGATTATACCCGTTTTTCCCAAGCTTGGGAAATAAACCTGATCCAGATAATGCTGGCGTAGGGAACGAGATAATAAACCAAAAAAGTTTAATACAAACGTTTGTATTACTCCTCTACATTCGTCAAGAAAGTTTATTTACTATGAAAAAAAGTAATTTGTTTTTATTGGCGCTATGTATCCTAACATCGGTTTCGATGTTTGGCCAATACTCCATTTCTGGAGTTGTAAAGGATACACTTAACAATCCAGTTTTTGGGGCGTTAGTTAAAATTGAAAACACCTATCAAGGAACTTTTACAGATCCTGATGGTGGTTATGAGTTAACTAATTTACCAGATGGTGAGTATGTTGTTTCTGCTGAGATTTTAGGAAAAGAAAAAGTTTTTAAAACTGTTTCTGTTAGTGGAGCGAATGCAACTGCAGATTTCTCTTTAAAGGCATCTGCTTTGGCTTTGGATGCTGTTTCGATTGAAGCTACAAGGGTAAAGGATAATGCTCCTATTGCTCATGTTAATATTTCAAAGGAAGAATACGAGAAGATTAACCTGGGTCAGGATATAGCATCTTTAATTAAACTTTCTCCTTCAATAGTAACAACTTCAGACGCTGGAGCGGGAGTTGGATACACAGGTTTTAGAATTAGAGGTTCGGATGCAACAAGAATTAATGTTACTGTTAATGGTATTCCAATTAATGATGCTGAGTCTCATGGAACTTTTTGGGTGAACATGCCTGATTTTGCATCTTCAACGCAAAACATTCAAATTCAAAGAGGGGTTGGTTCATCAACTAATGGTGCTGCTGCTTTTGGAGCTTCAGTTAATTTACAAACAGATTTAGTTTCGGATTCTGCTTATGCTGAATTATCGTCTTCTTACGGATCGTTTAATACTAACAAAAATACGGTTAGGTTAGGAACTGGTTTAATTAATAAGCATTGGGCTGTAGATGGTAGATTGTCCTCTATTTCTTCTGATGGTTATTTGGATAGAGCGTCTGCTGATTTATCTTCTTACTTCCTTCAGGGAGGTTACTACTCTGATAAAACTGTTGTAAAAGCGATTACTTTTTCAGGAAGAGAAAAAACTTATCAGGCTTGGTATGGGACTCCTCAAGCAAAGTTAGAGGGAGACGAAGATGGAGTTTTAACTTCTATTGCTAATAACTGGTTTGGGTCAGCTGATTCTACCAACTTAGTAAACTCAGGAAGAACGTATAATTATTATACTTACGATAATGAAGTAGATAATTATGGGCAAGATCATTATCAATTACACTTTACACATGAGTTTAACCCTAAGTTGAGCGCAAATGCTTCGTTGCATTACACATATGGAAGAGGATACTATGAGCAGTTTAGAAATGGGGATGATTTCTCTGATTACAATTTAGACACCCTATTTACAGGGAGTGACACAATTACTTCTGGAGATTTTATCAGAAGAAGATGGTTAGATAATCATTTTTATGGTGGAGTTTACAGCTTAAAGTACCAAGCGAAAAAAGCTCGATTTATTCTAGGCGGAGGTTACAATGAGTATGTTGGTGATCACTTTGGAGAAATTATTTGGGCTGAATTTGCAAGTAATTCTAGCATCAGAGACAGATATTATGACAATGTAGGTAAGAAGCAGGATTTTAATACTTATTTAAAGTCGGAATTTTCAATTACAAAGAAAATGGGTGGTTTTGCTGATTTACAAGTAAGATCAATCAATTATTCTAATACAGGTATTGATGCTGATCAAAGAACTTTAAATGTTGATACAGCTTTTACTTTCTTCAATCCTAAGTTCGGAGTTAACTATCAATTTAACGATAAAGTATTAGCTTACGGATCTTTCAGTGTTGCGAACAGAGAGCCTGTAAGAAACGATTTTATTGATAATCCAAAATCAGATCAACCATCTCACGAAACACTTTTTGATTACGAAGCTGGAGTAGAAGGTAGGTTTAAGAAATTCATGGGGCAGGTAAATGTTTATTACATGGATTATACAAATCAGTTAGTCTTAACTGGAGCTCTTAATGACGTTGGATCGGCAATTAGAGAGAACGTAGAGAACAGCTACAGAGCAGGTGTGGAATTAGTTGGTTCCGTTAAGGTTACTAAAAGTTTAGAATGGACTGCAAATGCAACATTCTCGCAGAATAAAATCCAAGAGTTTACTGAGGTTTTAACTGATTGGGATACTTGGGCACCAGTTGAAAATGTTTACGAGAATACTGATATTTCATTTTCTCCATCTTTAATTGCAGGAAGTTTAATTTCTTACAAGCCGGTTAAAGGTTTAGAGTTTGGATTACAGACTAAATACATCGGGAAGCAATTTTTGGATAACACAGGAAGTGATGACAGATCTTTATCAGCTTATACTGTAAGTGATTTTATCGCTAGTTACAAAACTTCATTCTTAAAACTAAAAGATGTTCAATTTAATGTTTTAGTTAACAATATCTTTAACGAAATGTATAGCAGTAACGGTTATACTTGGGGAGGTATTTTAGGAGGAGAAAGAGTTAATGAAAACTGGTTGTATCCGCAGGCGGGTACCAATGTGTTAACTGGAGTAACAGTTAAGTTTTAACTAAACCATAATTTTATTTTAAGGGCTGCTCATTTGAGCAGCCTTTTTTGTTTAGTACTTCCAAGCTACAATCCTAGATTTTTTATTCCCTTGTTCCATTTCGATTACTTTTACTTTTGCTCCGTGGTGCTTTAGACTCGATTGAATTGCCGGAACTATAGATTCTTTAGATACAAGCGTTGTAAACCAACCGACGTTTTTAGAAAACCGTTTACTTTGTTTAATCATGTTGAAAATGAATTGTTTTTCACCTCCTTCAGTGATTAATTCATTTGATTGTCCGCCAAAGTTTAATTCCGCCTTTTTTATCTTTTTTCCTTTGTTAAGGTTGCGCATTTTGCGAAGTGTGCCTTTTTGAGCTTCTTCGCGGCTACTGTGAAAAGGAGGGTTGCAAATACATGCATCTACATATTCCTTGGAATTAAGTACCCCTAAGAAAATATCTCTAGGATTCTTTTGGTATCGAAGTTCAATATTCTTCAACTTCTTGTTGTCATCAATAATTGATTGTGCATTATCCAAAGAAGTTGGATCTATGTCGGTAGCAATAAAACTCCATCCGTAATCTCTATTTCCAATTATTGGATAAATTAAACTCGATCCAGTTCCTATGTCCAGAATTTTAGTTTCACTTCCCAAAGGTTTACCTAATAAATCAGCTAAATAGTGAATGTAATCCCCTCGGCCAGGAATGGGAGGGATAAGGTAATCTTGGGGGATGTCCCACCTATCTATTTGGTAGTATGATTTAAGTAATGCTTGATTTAATGTTTTAACAGCTTCCTGATTTGAGAAATCAATAGAGTCATTTCCAATCTTATTTGGTTTTAAAAATTGTTTAAGGTTAGGGAAAACTTTTGTTAAATCAGGGAAGTTGTAAGAGCCTTTATGTTTGTTACGTGGATGAAGCGGCATTTTTCAAAGGTAAGATAATCGACAGAATATTACATTTCATCTATTTTAAGGTAACAATTTTGGCTGATTTTAGTTAAAGTAAGGAAGCCTTAATAGTACTTTGACTTAACAGTTTGGAGGCTTTTTAAAAATGAAAAAACTCTTAATCGCAATATTTGTTGTAGGTGCTTATAATACCTATAGCCAATGTGGTGTGGCATATAATGCTTCAGATTGGGCTACATACACCACTGGTACAGTGGTTAGTTACTTAGGGAGTTTTTATGAAGGAAATACTGCAGGGCCTGATGGTGGTTATGCAACACCTCCACCTGGAGGAGTGTGGGATGCCTATGTTTGTGGTACACCACCAACATTAACAACTACAGCAGAATCCTCAATAGAGGAAACTACTGCATCAGCAGGTGGAAATATATCTTCTCAAGGTTCGTCTGCAGTAACAGCAAGAGGTGTTTGTTGGAGCACATCAACCGGACCAACTATTTCTGA
>JAYPYW010000038.1:17732-30099 GCA_038154685.1 Flavobacteriales bacterium
ATTCAAAAACAACAGATGGTTCAGGAACAGGATCTTTTAGTTCTAGTATAACAGGTTTATCAGCTAATACAAAGTATTACTACAGGGCCTATGCTACAAACTCCGAAAATACGGGGTATGGATCCGAAAGGTGGTTTTACACGGGAACTTCAGCTGATATGACAACTTTAACTGCTATTGATATTCATTGTGAATCATACACAAGTGGAATAACCAGTATTTCTTTTGGAAGGGACTCTAGAGCTTACGGAGGTACTGACGCTTTAGGGGATTTATTTACGCAAGCTACGGAATTTGGAATGATTTACGGGACAAGTGAGGCTGATGTAAATTCATCAACTCCAGCTTCCTTGGCAGGTTCATCAATTAAGGAGGTTCATTTAGCAAACACTGCTAGTAGTTTAAATCAAACAGATCGTTATTTAGAAATGACGGGTTTAACTGCCGCGACAACTTACTACTATAAAGCATATACAACTACTGGTTTAAATACTGGATACGGGACTACAAAAAGTTTTACCACATCAGCTGCATGTCCAGTTTATTATTCGTGCGCATGGGATGCGTCTATAGCCAATAGATGGTCGTTAAATAGTGATTGTTCTACAGCTGATGGAGGAAGTATTTCCAGTTCTGCTATTGCATATCACAGGCATGACTGGTTAAGTTCAGAAATAACTGATTTGGATGGTGATGTAGCTACTGAGTCGGGGAGTAGGTCAATGACAGCGTTACCATACAGATTGGTTTTACAAAGTGGAGCTAGAGTTGTTCAAAATAATCCAACCTATCCAGGAGGGTTTCAACTAGAAGTAGAGTCAAACGCTCAATACAGTAATAATGGTTCTATTACATTTCAAGTTAATGGAGTTGCTGGGGCAGAAGGGCATATTGCTCGATTAAATAACAATGATGGGTCAATACTTGTAAGAGGGTCTTATGATAATAGAATAGCATTAACAGGATCTGGAGAATATTGTAAAACAGGTACGTTTACTAATCTTACTTCTGTTCCCTCAAACCTTAATGGTGATGCTGCGGGAACTCCAAGTTTACCCGATACTCGATATACAAATGGAGATTGTGTAGGGTCGGCTACTCTGCCTGTTGATTTAATAGATTTTACTGTTGCTAAGGTGGATGGTAAAATAATTTACAAATGGATCACAGGTATGGAATTAAATAACGATTTCTTTCAATTGGAAACTTCATTTGACGGAATTAACTGGACTCCATTAGCTAAGATTGACGGTGCTGGAAATAGCAATCAAGTTTTATATTACTACCATTCAAGTGAGGCCTACGATTATATTAAATTTGTAAGGCTTAAGCAGGTTGATTATGACGGGACTTTTGCTTACTCAAGTATTAAATTAGTTGACGCAAATGCTGATGTGAGTGTTTTTCCGAACCAAAATGGTTTTACGATTACTTCTGGATCTCCAGAAAATGTTCAAGTATTTACGTCTGGGGGTAAGCTTATTAATCAATTTCAAACTCCAAGTGGTTTTTATGAAATTTCTTTAGATGAATTAACTACTGGATTCTATTTGATTGTGGTTAGAGGACAGTCTTTTAAGATTTATATTAGATAATCTCTAAGAGTTTTCTTCTAATGTTTTTAAGTAAAGCTCTTCTACTTCTTTGCGAGCCCAATCGAATTTCCTTAAAAAATTTAGGCTAGATTTTACTGTTTGATTACTCTTAAAACAGTTGATGTCAATTCTTGCAGCTAAACCAAACCAACCATATTCAGCTAATAAATAATCCAATATTTCAGCTAGCTTAACTCCGTGTAAAGGATTGTTTTTTTGCTTTTGAGGTTTGCCTCCCTTCATTGCTGCAAAAAATAATCCTGTATCTGTGTATTGTTTGAAATTCGTAATTACACTGTCTTTAATCGAATATCGATGCATGAAATCTGCTTCTAAATACTTTCCAGATTTGTTGAATGTCCCTTTATATTTTCCAATAGCTATTATATCATCCCCTGCATCTAAAAACTCCTCAACTTCTGCTTTCCAATCTGTCCAATTATCTGAAAAACCTTTGAAAACATTTTCAAAAATTTCATCAGCTCCTGTATAAGTTCCTCCGTTTGGAAACCCTCTCATTTGGCTCCATTTAATTTCAGGGTGTAAGATTTTACGTATTTCGTCCAAATTACGGTTTTTAAAGTGCTCGTAAAGATCTTGGATTATTTGGAGGTTGCTCATTATTTTAAAGTTAGACTTACTGGACAGTGGTCCGATCCAAAAATATCGTTGTGAATTTCAGTTTTAGTAATTGAATCTAAAATTCTTTCACTAGTTAAAAAGTAATCAATTCTCCAGCCTGTGTTCTTTTCTCGACTGTTAAATCGGTAGCTCCACCAACTGTATTTTATTTCTTCAGGGTTGAAATGACGCCAGCTATCAATAAAGCCTGCGTTGATGAATTCTGTTAACCCATCAATTTCTGTTTGCGTATATCCTGGAGATTTATTGTAATTACTTTTGGCGTTTTTTATATCCTTATCTGTATGAGCAACATTTAAGTCCCCGCAAAAAGCAACAGGTTTCTTTTTGTCTAATTCTTTAAGAAAAGCTAGCATGTCCTTATCCCATTGTGCTCTGTAATTTAAACGCTTTAATCCGTTTTGTGAGTTAGGTACGTAAGCCGTTACTAAATAGAAGTCTTTGTATTCAGCGGTAATTACTCTTCCTTCTTGATCGTGCTCTTTAATACCTAATCCGTATGTTACGTTTAAAGGTTTTTCTTTTGAAATGATAGCAGTTCCCGAATATCCTTTTTTAACGGCAGAGTTCATGTAAATATGATATCCTTCAATTTCTTTGAGAGCTTCTATTACCTGATCATCTTGTGCTTTTGTTTCTTGTAAACACAAAACATCTGGGGCCATTGAATTAAACGATTCAACAAACTCTTTTTTCATTACGGCTCTTACTCCGTTCACATTCCAGGATACTAACTTCATGAGTGAAAAATTTATCTTTTTCAAAGTTAGAATTTTTGTTGAGGGTTAACGGTTTTACAGTTGACAGTTATAAAGAATTATCAACCGGTTAACCGCAAAACTCTTAACCGTTAACGGAACTCTGCAATAATGTCAGTCAAACTGTCACGTAAAAAGACCTTTATTTAAAGCATTCTGCCATCATTTCAGAAAAGTAAACCGAATTTGCAATGGCACGCAGATTGACTAAATGACGACAGAAATTAATTAATAACGACATAAATTTTATAAAATGAGTAAGATTATAGGAATAGACTTAGGGACAACCAACTCGTGTGTAGCGGTAATGGAAGGTTCTGAGCCTGTAGTAATAGCAAACAGCGAGGGGAAAAGAACAACTCCTTCGATTGTTGCATTTACTGGAGATGGAGAAAGAAAGATTGGAGATCCTGCGAAAAGACAAGCGATCACTAACCCAACAAAAACTGTTAACTCTGTAAAGAGATTCATGGGGTCTACTTACGATGCTGTTGCTTCTGACGTATCAAGAGTTCCTTACGAAGTAATCAAAGGAGATAACAATACTCCAAGAGTTAAGATTGACGATAGAAATTATACTCCACAAGAAATTTCAGCAATGATCCTTCAGAAAATGAAGTCTACTGCTAAAGATTTCTTAGGAACTGAAATTACTGAAGCGGTTATTACTGTTCCAGCATATTTTAACGATGCGCAAAGACAAGCTACTAAAGAAGCTGGTGAAATCGCAGGTTTAAAAGTTAGAAGAATCATCAATGAACCTACTGCAGCAGCACTTGCTTACGGTATGGATAAGAAAGGTGATGATTTAAATATCGTAGTATTCGATTGTGGTGGAGGTACTCATGATGTATCGGTTCTTGAATTAGGAGACGGTGTATTTGAAGTAAAGGCTACTGATGGAGATACTCACTTAGGAGGAGATGACTTTGATCAAGTAATTATTGATTGGTTAGCTCAAGAATTCATGAACGACGAGAACGTTGACTTGAAGAAAGATCCAATGGCACTTCAAAGATTAAAAGAAGCTGCTGAGAAAGCGAAGATTGAATTATCATCTTCTACTTCAACTGAGATCAACTTACCTTACATCATGCCAGTTGATGGTGTGCCAAAGCACTTAGTTAGAACTTTTACTAGAGCTAAATTTGAGCAATTAGCTGATAGCTTAATCAAGAGAACTATCGATCCATGTAGAACTGCTTTAAAGAATGCTGGATTAGATATCAACGAAATCGACGAAGTAATCTTAGTAGGAGGTTCTACTAGAATCCCAGCTATCCAAGATGCTGTTAAAGATTTCTTCAAGAAAGAACCATCAAAAGGAGTTAACCCAGATGAGGTTGTTGCTTTAGGAGCTGCTATCCAAGGAGGGGTTTTAACTGGAGATGTTAAAGATGTACTTTTATTAGATGTAATTCCATTATCATTAGGAATTGAAACGATGGGTGGTGTTGCTACAAAAATGATTGAAGCAAATACAACTATCCCAACAAATAAGAAAGAAACTTTCTCTACTGCTGCTGATAACCAACCATCGGTTGAAATAAACATCGTTCAAGGAGAAAGACCAATGGCAACAGATAACAAATCATTAGGTAGATTCCACTTAGATGGGATTCCTCCAATGAGAAGAGGTGAACCACAAATTGAGGTTACTTTTGATGTTGATGCTAACGGTATCTTAAATGTATCAGCTAAGGAATTAAAGACTGGTAAAGAGCAGTCGATTAGAATCGAAGCTTCTTCTGGATTATCTGATGAGGATATCGAAAGAATGAAGAGAGAGGCTGATGAGCACGCTGAAGCTGATAAAGCTGCTAAAGAAAAAGTAGATAAAGTAAATGGTGCTGATTCAATGATCTTCTCTGTTGAAAAGCAATTAGAAGAAATCAAGGACAAAATTGACGAAGCTAAATTAGCTCCAGTAAACGAAGCATTAGAAGAGTTAAAGAAAGCACATGGAGCTCAAGATGTTGCTCAGATTGATGCTGCAACTGAAAAGTTAAACGCTGCACTTCAAGCTATCCAAGCTGATGTTCAAGCTGCTTACGCTCAGCAACAACAAGCTGGAGGTGATGCAGGAGCTCAGCCAGGTGCTGATCAAGCACAAGGAGGAAGCGACCAAGAAGTTACTGATGTAGACTTTGAGGAAGTGAAATAAGAACAGAGATTAGAGAATCGAGAATAGAGGAATCCCTCGCCTTTGGCGGGGGATTTTTTTGTTAACCAGTTTTTATCTCTATGGGCTTTGCCTTTTGCTCGCCCTAAGTAATCATTTAAAAAATAGCTTTATTTTAGGAGGATGCAAGGCTTTACATAATGACTTTGGGGGAGCAAGAGGCATAACCCCTACCTATACATGCTAAATTGTGAGCACACTTTATTTTTAGAAATGGGGTTTAGCTTTTGTGGAGGGTAAATTAAGAAACACCAGCCTTAACAAGCGCAGAAGCGACAACTGTAATTATTAAGGCAATTGTAACACCTGCAGAAACAGCCCAGAATGATTTTTTATATGGCAGGTCAAAAATGAAAGCAGCAATTGTTCCAACATAGGCTCCCGTTCCAGGTAATGGAATCATTACTAAAACCATTAGACCCCACAGTCCATATTTTTTAATTTTCTCCTGAGTTCCTTTTTTAGCTCTTTTTGCTAGTTTTATCGCTCCCTTTTTGTAGAATTTGTGTTTCCATAAATATTTGTTGGCTGCTTTTATTAAAGCAAAAAATAAAGGGAAAACAAGTAAGTTACCTGCTAAAGAAACAAAGAAAGTGTAAATAGGATCCAGTCCACTGGCAATTCCATAAGGTATCCCAACTCTTCCCTCTCCAGCAGGAGATAAACTAATAAGGAAGGTCATCAGGGATTCGAACATATTGTTAACTAAATATTAAAGTTTTGTAAACTGGGTGCTGCAAAAATAATCCTTTAATACCTAGGAATCTAGTTTTTAAGAATAATTAAGCTTTATGTAAAGATAAAGGCCTGTATATGAAAAGGATAGTTCTAGTCCTTAGGAGCAGGCTTCTTTCCGATTTGTTTCATACTTTCCTTTATAAGTATAAATGGAATGGATACTTCCTTTATGTCGTCATCAAACTCAGGAGATTCTCTAAGAAAAAGAAACAGTTCATCTTCCATTACGTCGAAAGATTCAATGTTATAATAGAAGTGTTCAAAATCCATTAAAGTTTTGTTGTTAAATTCTAAGATGAATCCTTTTTTGGAATCGATTAAAAACAACTTTTTTTCAACTCCAGGGTAAGGGTGGGTTAAAACCAAGAAATACCTTTTGTAAATACCAACCTGTTGAATGGATTCCCACTCTAGCTTTTGAAGATTTTGAAACAACATTCCATCTGAAACAAAGAAAACTTGATGAGCAGTGTCCGTCTCCATAAATACGGAATGGCCAGTTTTATAAATTTTTATTGGTCCGAGTGAATCTACAAATTCAGGGTATTCGGGATGTAAGTTGTATTTAGTGATTTGTTTAGCATCGGTTAATCTGTTAGCATCAAAAGTAATCCAACTCTTAAATGTAGTGTCTGCTTTTCCATGCAGCTGATTGATCTTTTTAACCAATTTTCCTTTAACTAGGAGTCGATGTTGTTCAGGCTCTTGATAGTAAGTTTGTTTGATTTTTGGTTTAAACTTAGCGTAGGACGAAAAATACTTATTGTCTTTTAAAACTTTCTTTGATGAATAAACATCTAATAACCAACCTAGGGTAGGATCCAAGGTTTTGCTTGCGGGCATTTTAAAAAGAAAGGAGTCAATCCCTTGTGTGATTTTTTTGAATTCTGGTTTCAGTAGGTCATCACACATTGGTACTGTGTTGATGAGTGATGGATGTTTTTCTTGCGGTTTAACATTCAATGTGCATTGCTTGGATCCATTATCGTATTTCAAAATCGCGAAATCAACTTCTCCAACATAAGAGTTAATGATTAGTTCTTCTTTAATTCCATCTCCATCAAAGTCTTGTTGAATAATCTGCACGTCCCTTTGAGCAAATGAAAAGTGGGCTAGAAGTGAAAGTGATATGTAAATAAGTTGTTTCAAATTATCTTCTGAATTGTTCCATTAGGGATATATCAAAATATATTTCCATTTCTTCGAAGTCTTTAAAAACTGTAACAATTTCATAGGTGTGTTTCTTTTTCGTTTTTCTTTTTCGTTTTTTGATTCTCATTCTCTTTAGTTGGGTTAAAACTTCAATGTCTTTTAGGCCTGTTACGATATAGGCGGAGTCCATGGAAGTCCCATTACCAGTTTTGAAAATCATCTCCCCAAGTCTTTCATAAATTAAACGATGTTGAGCAGCCCTAATAGTATCTTGTAAGCTGTTATAAGCATAGGATAATTCAACATGTCCCATTAAACAAGTTGGATAGTTGGTTACCAACGAATCAGCAAACTTCATTGCTTGTTTCCATTGGTGATCATCATTAAGTCGCATCACTTGTAGTTCCAAACCAATAAACTTGTCGGGATGATAATCAGGTTGTAACACAAATCCGTAATATCCCATCGCTAATTCATAATCAGAAACAGAAGTATCTGGTCGAAACATTTTCAAAATAAGGTCATCAATATATAATGGGCTTTCTCCATCATTAGTAATTAATGTTATTTCATCGAGGGTGTGACCGTATATCATCTTTTTAAAGTCATAGCTCCCTTGAGCTTTTACGAGAGCAGTGTAGACTACAAGTATGACAATGATGATTCTTTTCATTGGGATAAGTACGATAAGTGAATACAAATGTTGCAAGTAATATTTCAAATAATGTACCATAAAAATTTATAGTAAAAACTGTAACCGAAAATTATTAAATCCGTTAATTAAACTAGCAAACAAAACTAGAATGAAGATGACCACAGCAATGTATAATGATTTAACAACTGAGACATGTTTAAGCATGATCGACAGTGATGGAGTATTAGTAGACGAGGTGGTTATCTTTGGATTTATCCGCATGAAAATATTCAGTTTGCACGGATTTTATGTACAAGCAGTTTACAATAAGAACGATGAAAGTTTATTAGAAGTAAAAGCCTTGATTTCCGAGCAAGATTGGCAGCCTTATCTAGAAACTTTAGACCTGAAAGATTACTTCAATCTTTAATTAATCGCCATTAAATCTTTGTAGAAACTTTTTTCAATAGTTAACCTTCCAGTATTTGAAATCCTCTTAAGGTCTTTATTCTGATCTTTATACGAGTCCCTAACGTTACTTACATTTTTAGCTTCCAAGTGCTTTTTATCTCTTATTTTGCTGAATATGTTACTTATAGAATAGTTCATTAGTCCTCCCGAGATTAACCTGCTTCTTCCTTTTGATTTGTAAACAAAATTATAGTTGTTCAAATCATTGTTATGTCTAACAATTACTTTACTCCCAATTTTGTTGGAAGAGTATATGATTTTCCCATTCTGTTTAATTGTGATTTTAGTTGTTTGATTCATTTCACCATCAGTTTCTTGATGACTAGTAAAGAACGAAACAACGTAAGGGTAAGAAGGTTTTTTATATCCTTTTACTTTGTAGATATTTAACTTTTCAAATCTGTTAATCTGTGCAGAGTTTATTAGTTCCATTCTATTCGTATCAGGAATAATGTGAACTTTAACTCTCAAATATTCCTTTATAACCAAATCTTTATTTTGATTTAATTGCTCATAATCATCCGCCAAAAATTGGTAGGTCGAGAAATTATGAACGCCGTGCAAGATTGCAGCAATTAATTTGTTGTTATCACCTTTGAAACTAACAGAAAAAGTCTTTTCGCTAGTGATAGTCATGTTCTTTTCATGATTTTTTAAATCCCCAAAGATTAGGTTTTCAGAGATAGGTTTCTCCTCGCGTTTGATTTTAAAGGTAGGTTCGAAAACAGATTTTAAATAGCGATTATAATCTCTATCTATTTGACGTAATTCTTTTTGGGTTTGACCTAAACCTAAAATAGAAACTGTTAAAAATGAAATTACAATAAAAATCCTCATGCTTGAGGATAGGAAAAAAGCGTGCCAAGTTTAAGATTGTAGTAAAGCTCTTATTTCTTCTTGGTTTTCTTCCTGAACTAAAAGTTTGTAGTTCAAGCCGTTTTTATTGCCCTTTCGGGTTGCAACATATGCCAAAAATCCTTTGCTAGTAATTTTTTTAGATAGCTGAACAGCTTGCTCTGACTTTTTAAATACGGCAATAGTTACCATTGGGGAAGTTTTGTTTCCTAGAGGTACGTAAAACCACTTATTTTAGTTTCGTTTAAAACGATTTAGCTTCTCGCTGTAACAAAATCAAATTTTAATTGTCGTAGCATTATCAATTGAGTTGTGCCTTGATTTAATTGATGATGTCAATAATAGGAAGGTTGTCGGAAGACAACCTTTTTTTAGAAGTTTTCCAGCTTAGCAGAATTAATAACAGATATTGGTTTAATTCCCTCCATTTGGTAAAGAACAACAACAACACCCAAATTTGATAAAGTTTCAGCTCCTAAAGAAAAGGTTAGTATTTCTCTTATTTCATCACCGGCATTTCCGTTTGCTATAATTTTTCCGAAAGTAGGTGTCATAGATCCAATAACTTTGTTTTTAAAAGTAGTTAATTGTTTTCCAGCAGCAGTTTCTTGCATCCCTAACTCAGATTTTCTGTATACATAAGCAGCGATAGAAGTATTAATCCCTGGAGATAGGTATTGTCCTCTTGCGTATATTCTAAGTTCGTTATCGTTAATAGCATGATCTAAGCCAAGTTTAATTGATGCCAAACTATTGTGTTGTGTTTGAATTGAATTTAACCAACTTGTTGAATCAATGTTGTAGCATGTCATATTGTTAAAATACGCAGGCCAGGTTTCTAGCGTGTTATTTCCATTAATGTCAAAAAGGAATTTTATTTCTTCAGCTATGTAAGAGTATTGGTTATCGAGTAAGGAAGGGTACATCATAACTCCATTAACTCTTTCAGGAGAAATTCCAGCTTCTTGTCCTGTTATTATTGATTCTAATTTTGGTTGAGCGTGATCAGCACAAATCGCTAAATCTGAATTACTGAAAACAAAAATAAAAGGGTTATAGAAGTCGCTTGTAGTAATACTCTCCCAAAAAGTATCTTTTTCTTCATCAGGTTTACAAGCTGTTATTACCGAAAAAATAATAAGAAACGAAAGCAGTTTTTTTGACATAGTGATTTAAAGGTATAATATTGTTATAAAAATAACGCCATTGGGTTTAATTCGTTGCCTCATATTAGTATTTTTTCTATCCTTCTTCAATGGAATAGGCCAGTTTTATAACTTAGGTCAGAATCCTGCTAGTACTAAATGGCGACAAATTAAAACTGAGGATTTTCAGCTTATTTTTCCTTCCGACTTTGAATCGAAAGCTCAGGAACTGGCTAATTTGATTACTTACGCCAATAATCAGGCTAGAAAAAACTTAAACACTAAACCAAAGAAAATTTCCATAATTCTTCAAAACAATACAACGGTGGATAATGGTTTTGTAACGTTAGCACCAAAGAGATCAGAGTTTTATGCTACTCCGTCTCAGGAAAACGAAGGAGTTGATTGGTTAAAAAAGTTGGCTGTTCATGAATATCGTCATGTTGTTCAGTTTGAGAAATTTGATGAGGGCGTTGGTAAGGTTTTACATTTACTTTTTGGTGAACAAGGGATGGGAGCGTTAATGTTATTAACAACGCCACTTTGGGCTTTGGAAGGAGATGCTGTTAATTTAGAGACAAAAAAGCTTATTCGAGGAAGAGGGAATTATAGCAGCTTTTTGAGAGAGTTTCAAGCTCAGCTAGTAGAGTTAGATTCCATGAGTTATGAAAAGATTTCCTTTGGAAGCTATAAAGACAGAATCACAGATCATTATAAACTGGGCTACTTTTTAAGAGAGGCCGTTTCGGATTCTGTTTGGGATAAACTTTTGAAAAGAGTAGTGAGAAACCCATTCCCTCCATATCCTTTTAGTTATCATTTGAAGAAATTAACTGGAAAATCAACTAGCGAATTATATGCTCAAATTGTAACTGAGGTGAAAGAGAATTACAAGTTTTTAAATGGGTTTCAAGATCTAAATACCGTTGAGTTATTGTCACCTAATCTAAAAGACTATGCTAGTTATCATCTTCCCCAATTAGTGGGAGATAACTCAATTATAGCGCTAAAAACTTCTTATGATCACCCTGCACGTTTAGTTTTAATAAAAAACCAGGAAGAACATAAAATTCATATTCCAGGGAATATTGATGCAAACACTTTAGGGTTTAGAGAAGGGAAATTAGTATGGGTAGAGAAGAGGAATGATCCTCGTTGGAATTATAAGGATTACAGTGAGGTTATATTATATGATATTGACAAGAGGAGAAGAAAACGATTAAAAAGAAAAACGAGGTGGTTTGCTCCAAGTTTCAATCCAACAGGTGATAGTTTGGTGTTTTTGGAGCTTACAAAAGACAATCAATATCGTTTAATAACTTCCGATTTAAACGGGGATTTGGGTAGGAGGGTTGAGTTATCATCAAATGCACAATATTATCATCCAAATTGGGATTTAGAAGGTGAAATCGTTTTGGCTAAATACGAGAATCAGAAGAACTCTTTAGTTTATTTGAATTTAGTAACGGGGAGACTTACGGAAAGCATTCCTTTTATTTTCCCATTGAGTTACCCAAAACCCTATAAAGATGGTCACATAGTAAAGGTTTCTAAATCCGATAGGGATATGATGCTTTTTGTAAAGAATGATAGTTCTTTTGTTTTAGTAACTCCTGAATTTGGACTGGATAATTTTGATATAGATTATGATACTGATGAACTTATATTTTCGGATTACCATGCCAATGGTTCACGAATAGTAAAAACAGAAATCGAAGAAGGGATGTTGGTTGGTAGTCAATATAATTGGTTTCAAAACAATTTAAATTTTATAGTTCCAAAAGATAGTTTCGAAGTAAAGAAGTTTCGCCCCTTATTGCGTTTAATCAATTTTCACAGTTGGGCTCCATTGTCGTTAAATCCTAATGAGGAATCAGCTAATTTGGGTGCCTCTTTATTTTCTCAAAACCTTTTAAGTTCGTCTACCCTGCAATTAAACTATGATTATTTTGGTTACACAGATGCTCAGCAGTGGAAGGCTCGGTATGACTTTGAGCACTTTTATCCTTCTTTTTATGCTGAAGGATTTCATTTGATGGAGCCCGAAGTGAAGGTTCAAAATGTTAACGCGAGTGTTAAAACTGTTAGCTATCAAGCAGGGTCTTATCTGAGGTTAAACTATAATGGTTCCAAATTCTATAAATCCTTTATTGGCCGGGCAGCCTATGTTAATTCAAATTTGGAATATGATTTTT
>JAYPYW010000039.1:0-2840 GCA_038154685.1 Flavobacteriales bacterium
ACCCAGAACCTTTTCTGGGTTTATCAAGCTTTTTTCAAGGATTAGTCAAAATGCACCCAAAACAATCCTTCAGAGTTGATGCATTACTAATTAAAGGAATCTCTAAATAGCAAACCTATCTTACAACATGAACAAACCCGTTCATCTTAGACGTTTTTCCGTTTGTATCCTCTATATCTAAAGTCCAGAAATATACCCCTGAAGGCACTGGATTTCCTTTTAAATTCTCACCCCTCCAATCAGGATAATCGCTATCCTCAAACATTTTCAATCCCCATCTGTCGTAAACAACTAAATCTGATTTTGGAAATAACGCATTGTAAATCCCTTCTGTCCCAGGAGGGTAGCTTATTGGAACAAAAGTCGTATTTGTTGTTCCATCCGGTGTGATTATGTTAGGAATTACTGGGTCTTCGATGTCACAAAAAGCATTTAAAGTAATGCTCGTATCTCCTGAACAACCAAATCTATCTGTTATTTCAAGAGCTACAACATCTCCATCATTAAATCCAAAAATCAACCTAGATGAATCCGCACTCTCGAAATTATCTCCCATCGACCAATCAAATGTTGCATCTTCAACGTTTGCTGTTCTTATAACTAAAGAATCTAACACAGGACACAACGTATCTCTTTCTCCTAATCCTATGAAAATAACTTCAAAAGGTGGCGCTAATTCAACTGTTACCTCATCGAACGTAGGGCAAAAACCATCAGGACCAGATTTAATTTCAACGTGATATGTTCCCGCAGAAGAGATTAAAAGAGAATCTTCATCCGGCACTCCTCCACCAGTCCAAGTATAATCTAAACCAGATTGGTTTACACCAACTTTTATTTCTCCCGCACCACAAACAATTGTGTCGGCAACATCAATTCCAGCAGTTGGATATTGATCAAACGCAATTTCAATTTCATCTGTTGTTAAACAATTCTCTCCTGGAGAATTAACTGTAAGCTCATAAGTTCCATCCTCTGTTACAACTTGAGGGTTTGTAGTTGCAGAAATAGGCGCAGCCCAATTATATTCTAATCCAGACTTAGCAGTAAAGGTGTAATCGGTCCCACACTCTTCAATTAACGCAGCGTTTGCTCCCATAAAAATATCTCTAGGAAAACTATCTACCTCAATTATAGAAACGGCTGAATCAGGACATTCAGATAACGGCGCATTCCAGTAGGTATATGTTAACTGATAATTTCCATCGGTTACCATTGTAACGTCTTTTACATAATTAGAAGCATTGAAAACTGAATCGGCAAGAGTCGCTTCGCTTCCAGTTCCAGATGGAGCGCTGGTTAACGACCAAATTCCAATTCCTGTATCTACCAACATTCCAACATTAAAAGCATCTTCTCCCTCACATAAAATCGAATCCCTTACTTCTAATGGTGGACAACAATCTTCAACAGTAAAATCAACCGTATCGTTAATGTAACAAACACCTCTGTTATACCTCACTTCATAAACTCCTGGAGTAGATAAACCAAAAGGATCAAACGAACCATTTGCATCAACATATGCGCCTCCTTCCCAAGTTCCGCAAGCCGGAGTTGCAGTTAAATCTAATATCCCCCCTTTATCACAAACAGTAGTCAAATCATAAGGAACACTAATTTCAGCTGTAATTAACTTATTACCAGGTTTAAGGTACATTTGTGGTAAACCTAAATCGACAGGTTCTCCAATGTTTAATCCTCTACTATCAAACCCACTTGAAGGCCCATCCACAGCATCAGGATTATTAATAACCCCTAAATAATTAATATCACCTCCACCTCTTTTCCCAAAGTAAATCTTCCCATTAGGAGCTCTTTCTAAATCACCTGTATAAGCACCAGCATTACCTGCATCTGTTGTAATTCCTATATCAATGTTGTAATGTTTAATGTCTAGGAATGGGCCTCTACCGAAATACACCTTTCGACTATCAAATGAAAACTCAACCCCGTGAGCTCCATTAGTTACATCTGGCACAGCAACATGATTAGAAAAAGTTCCCGTTGCAAAATCGAAATCAAAAATATGTCCCCCAATCGGACTCATAAAAGCTATAGCCAATTTTGTCCCATCTGGAGAAAAATCCATTGAACCTCTCTTTTCGTCTCTCCCACCATTAAATCCAGGACCAATTTCAGTAGCCACAATCGACCCAAGGCCACCAGCAGCTGTAATTGGAAGAGCTAATAAAGAATCTTGTGTAAAGCTATGCGTCACCACCCATAAACTATCTCCACAATCATTTCCAGTAACAGCCATTCCTTCTGCTACTAAACCTCCCTTAACAAGAATATTTTTTTGTCCTGAAACCACATCCCCCAAGGGATCAGCAGCAGTTCCGTTACCTGGCAGACTCAAATCAACTATTGAGTATCGCCAACCGTTATTATCAGCAGTAGTAATCTCCCCAACAGTAAAAACATAATATCGTGTTGAAGAACCTGGATCACTTGCGATTACAACACCATTCAAGGAAGACCCACCATCAGCAAGTGCAGTCTCCTGACTTCCTAACAATCCTCCTCCGTTAGGCATCTGACGATGAGAAGCATCATGAATTTTTAATCCATCAGAATAAAAAAGCATTTCTCCTTCACAATCTGAAACTACTGAAATAGCTTCTATGATTTCATAATCGTCCGATGACCCAATATTACTTACAGGATCACTTGTTGATCCATCAAAAGTTACTCCTGATCCATCAGTTCCGAAATACCATACTAAATCTTGCTGAGCACCCACAGCTAAAGAAAGGAACATAGCGAAAGCTAGTCCCAAAATTTTACTTACCCCCATAAGTATTATTTTAAGTTCGATAGTAAAAGTACTAATTTTTAAG
>JAYPYW010000039.1:2850-14986 GCA_038154685.1 Flavobacteriales bacterium
AAGCTATTCTTAAGCTAAGGAAAGCATACTTTGCAACTACTTCTTACGCTTCAAGCCATACAACATGATTAAAGGCATTACCATTAAATCAAATACAATTGCAAAAAACAATGTTACGCTCACAAGTAATCCCATGTAGTAAGTACTAGTAAATGTGCTGAAAAGGAGCGTTAAAAAGCCACCAATTAAAATGAGAGTGGTTACAATAATTGCTTTACCCGACGATAGATATGACCTCTTCAACGCATATAAATGCGACCGACCTTTCTTTCTTTCAAGTTTATATTTAGATAATAAGTGAATAGTATCATCCACTGCAATTCCAAAGGCCAGAGTGAAGATTAAACTCGTACTTATTTTTAGATCGATTCCTCCAATAAACATAACAACAGTCACCAATAAAAGTGGAATTACATTCGGAATCAAAGAGAGGATGGCTATTTTAAGATTTCTAAACATTAAACCAACCACCAACGCAATAATCGTAAATGCAAAAAGCAAACTAAATATTAAATCTTTTGCTAAAGTTTTGTTGTTCTTATCAATTAAAACGGCTGTCCCTGTTAACCTAAACTCAAGAATATCTGGATTTATATTCTCATTTAAAAAATCTTCTAACCTCTCATTTTCTTTTGAGATGTTAAAACCACCTACATCCCTAACCTTACCCGTTAAACGACATTTAAGGGAGTCGGCTGAAATTAAACTGAACCCATTAACTAAATTAACACCCCCAATTTGCTTAGCCCCTCTTTCCATCTGTCTTTTTAAGGCTTCGAACCTTCTTTTTGACGTAGGTAATTGGCGGCATGTTGGCTGTGGTCCGTTGGCCTCTCTTACTACTGTTAATGGGCTAACTAAAAAACCTACCCCTTCATTAGTATACTTATTTTTCAAGTAAACTTCGAGCTTTTCTAATTCCTTTAAAAACTCGTAACTAAAAACTCCCCCAGTCACTTTTGAAGTCACCTCAGCCTCAAATGGTCTTAAACCAGAAAAATTCTCTTCGAAATATATTACATCCTTTTTCACAGGATCTGAGTTAGATAAATCCTCAAGCAAGTAATTATCTATTTTTAAAGCATTAGCAGAGTAAACTCCAACTCCAATTAAAACAACTGTAAGTCCAATAACTTTGGAACGATTATTAAATACTTTAATCAACCATCCTCTTAAATACTTATCCCAAAAATTATTTTGTTCGGATTGGATTAGGCTTTTTGGTGGTTTAACTAAAACCAATACACTTGGTAGAAATGTAAACGCTAAGAAATAAGCAACAAAAACACTTACACCCGCATAAATTCCAAATTCTTTGATTGGAACAATATTCGCAAAAGACAATGAAAAGAAACCAATAGCTGTGGTTAATGAGGTTAAAAACGTTGCCCATCTAACTTCTTTAAAAGCAACCTTTATCGCTTCATTTTTAGGCTTCCCTAACCTCAACTCGTCCAAATATTTAGCTAATAAGTGAACCAAGTCTGACATCCCCACAACAAAAATAATTGTAGGAAGCATTACCATTAATAAATCGAAAGATTTACCGGTAAACAACATAATTGCTAAAGTCCAAACTATGGAAACCAAAACAACGATTAATGGAATAACAACTCCCCACCAACTTCTAAATGATATATATAGGAACAGTACCAACAAAACCATTGAGGTTGCAATAAAAAAGACTAATTCGCCAATCATCTTGTCAACAAAATATGTTTGAGCCAATATCCTCCCTGCTAAATGAAAAGATGAAAAATTATACTCCTCTTTTTTTTCTTGAATTAGATTGAGAATATGAGAGGCTTCCTCTTTATTAAGATTAATTTGCGTTCGAACAAATAAACAAACCGATTTTCCATTTTTAGATAATAAACTTCCAGTTATTTGGTCATTTTGAAATATCCTTAAGCTATCTTGCTCACTAATTTTTGATTTACTTAAATCCAAATAAGGTTTGAAAACAACTCCATTTAAACCTGCTTTTTTATAATAACCACAATTATGAACTGGTGATGCAATAAACTCAACAACTGTATCATTATTCAAATCATCTCCAAATGATTTTACTTTCTTTAAAAAATCAACGTCAAAAATTCCAGATTCATTTTCTAAACCAATCAATAAAAAGTTGCTATCCTCGCCGTATTCCTTTCTAAACTTTTCGAAATGAACCATGGAATCATCCGATTTAGGGAAGTATTTTTCATAATCGTAATCAAAATCTAAATCCCTCACGGCAAATACAAAATATGCCGTAATAATCGAAAGGCTAATAAGAAGAATTCTTGCCCACTTTTCCATAATGCAAAATTAATCTAAATATCAAGTTATGGGTTGTAATTTCAATAGATTAACTTTTGTTTAGTGATAAGGAGTTGTAATTTAGGATGAATGGTTATCAATTTAGATTTTAACACATATTCCCCAAGTGAAATTTTAAACCAACTAAAGGAATCAGTTTTGGTTCCATGGGTAGCTAGCTACGCTAACTTTTTAGAAGAATTCATCAGTAAAAATGAGCTTACAATTCATACAAGTGGAACTACTGGGGAAAGAAAAAAAATGTTGGTAACTAAGCATCAAATGCAATTAAGTGCAAATGCAACTTTAGCGTTTTTTAACCTTTGCCCTGGAGATCATGTTTTTTTAAATTTAAGCTGCGAATTTATTGCAGGTAAAATGATGTTGGTAAGGGCTATCGAAGGAAAGCTTAATTGTTTCCTTACTGAACCTTCTAGTGATCCATCAGATAAAATTGATAAACAATTTTCTTTTGCTCCATTTGTTCCTCTTCAAATAAAAAACCTGCTTACAAGTGGTAAAATTTCTCACTTTGATAAAGTTTTAATTGGAGGAGGTAAAGTTGATGAAGACTTAATTAACGAATTAATTAAATCAGGTGTTAATTCATTCGAGTCTTTTGGAATGACCGAAACGTTGACTCATTTCGCCATAAAAAAGATATCTCCGAAAAAGGAAGACAGCTTTCAAGTTTTAAACGGCTTTGAAATCTCCAAAAGCAATAGCAACAACTTAGTTATCGAATCTAACCCGATAACGGGTAAAAAAATAAAAACAAACGACATTATCGACCTAAAAAGTAAGCGTGATTTTATTTGGAAAGGCAGGTCAGATAATTTAATAAACTCAGGGGGAATTAAATTAATTCCAGAGGAAATTGAAGCCAAAATTTCAAAACATATCTCAATCCCTTTCGTACTAGTTGGACTGACTGATGATATTCTTGGCGAGAAAATTGTATTAGTGTTGGAGTCTGAAAGCGAAATAGACTTGGGCAAGATAAATACTGAATTAGAGAAATTTGAAAAAATAAAAACACAAAAATGCCTTTATCAATTCCCTAGAACCATGAGTGGGAAAATTAAACGAAAGGAAATAATTAAAATATTGAGTGCGTAAGCTTTTACTAATCATATCGTTCCTAATATCTCTGGCCTTTACGCAAGGGGGATACACTTACCGTGAAATACAATATGGGGATTCATTAGTAGTAACCTACGATCAGAATTTTGGGACAATAGACTGGGACAATTCTGGTAAGAAAATAGCATTCGAATCCAAATTTGAAGGAACGCAATCTATTTATTATTTGGATTTGTTTGACATGCCAATCAACTTTGCCAGAAACGGTTTTCACGCAGCAAAATATGTAAATGAATTAACCGACAAAGGAAGAATTTATGTCCCACTAATTAGTGCTGCAGACACTGCATTCAGAGACCCGAAATGGAGTAACTCTGCTCGCCATGTTTTATCAATAGGTGAGTTTAATGGCGGGAATGAAATATTCGTAACTAAAAGATCAACACGTGTTTCGAGTGCCACAAAAATAAAGAACGTGGAAGCGGCTCATTGGAAAAATTTTCTTAAAAAAAATAACAACCCTTTTTTCTTGTCCAAAAAAAATAAATTCCTTGTATGGTGATTTTTGCAAAAACGACTCTACACTTTATGTAGTCTTTAAAGACAATCTAAAACAATTAGTAGAAATAACCCGTAGACAACAAAAGAAGAAGGTTCTTGTTGAAACTGAACATCCAATAATTGGAATTTCTAAACAAAAAACAGAATTATACCTTGCCTGTAGAGGAGGTACTTATGAATACTCTCTGGCTGATAAAAATCTAACGTGGTTTAGTCTTCCTGTTAAAGGCAAAACAATTGCCAGATTGGGACGTTTAAACTTTGTAGGTCTTAATTACAGCGGTAGCGCACAGGTTTTAGATTTAAACAATGCTGTTACTTATCCTTTTTCTGTTGGGGACAATGATGGTCCTCCAGCTATTTCTAGAGATACTAAGTTTGTTGCTTTTTACTCTGGGTTTATAAATGGAATCGTAATTAAACGAATTGATAAAAAGTTCTTTCTGGAATAAACCTTTTGATTGATTTTTCAGTAGAACACGAGCTTTGCTAATGAGAATCGCTGAAAAAATAACAAATTCTAATTTTTTCAGGAAGATATTTTACTTCTTCCCTGTTCAGCTGATTTTTGTTCACCTTAAAAACAATCCTATACTTACAGCAATCTGGTTTTTAATTCTGGGAATATGTACTAGGTTGGTTTCCGAAAAATATGGAATCCCTTTTCTCTTCCTTACCCCAGAATACCTTGGTGATGTTAGCTTTATTTCCTACTTGATTGTTGGATTCTCTTTCGGAGGATTCCTAATGGCGTTTAATATTTCCAGCTATATTACCAATGGACACAGATTTCCCTTTATTGCTACACTCTCAAAACCGTTTTTAAAATATACTTTAAATAATTTCTTTTGGACAGGATCCTTACTTATTGTTTATTTAATTAGCTCCTTCCGATTCCTAATTACCGAAGAAGGCTATGGTGTTTTAGAGTCTATCATTTTTCTTTCAGGTTTTTTACTTGGAGTAGCCTTAATGTTTGGAATAAACTTCCTGTACTTTACAAGGACAAATAAAGATGTTGAGAAACTATCTGGTGGGAAATATCAAACCGCTTCCCAATTAAAAACAAAACCTAATCCTATCAAAGCAGTGCTTCATAAGAAGGTTAAATGGGAGAATTTCTTTAATCCGGATCGAGAATGGCGAGTAGAAACCTATTTATCCCATATTAATAAAATAGGTATTGCAAGATCTACAGATCACTACGATAACGACATGCTGAAACAAGTTTTCGAACAAAACCACCTTAACGCAGCCTTATTCGAAATCATTGTATTCATATCATTAGTTTCATTGAGTTTTGGTAGTAACATTGAGTACTTTACAATTCCAGCTGGAGCAAGTATCACTCTTATTTTCACAATGTTCATAATGATTACCAGCGCAATACATTCTTGGTTTAGAGGATGGGCTCCTGCCCTAATGCTTGTGCTATTCATTGTTTTCAACCAAGCAAGTAAATATGAGTTCTTCTCTCCACATAATAAAGCCTATGGACTAAATTATGAGACAAAGCCTGCCGAATTCAGCACCAAAGTTTTAAACCATAATATTAACCCTGTAAACTACCGAAACGATTATTTACATACAGTTGAAATATTAGAAAATTGGAAAAAGAAAAACACCATTAATGGTAAAAAGCCAAAAATGGTTTTTATTAATACAACTGGTGGAGGAATGCGAAGCGCATTGTGGTCTTTTTATGCCATTCAACACTGTGATAGTATACTTAACGGCAGATTACTTGATCAAACTCAACTTATTTCAGGTTCTTCGGGAGGGCTAGTTGGAATGTCTTATCTAAGAGAGTTAATGTTACGAGAAAAGTTGGGTGATATTGAAGATTTCCACGACAAAAAATACAGCGAAAACATGTCGAAAGACATCCTTAACCGAATTGCTTTTTCGCTTTCGGTAAACGATATGATTTTTAAATTCCAAACATTTGAGGACAATGGATTTGAGTACAGAATGGATAGAGGTTATGCTTTTGAAGATCAACTAAATAAAAATACAGAAGGAGTTATGAACAGACGTCTTTTTGAGTATTACAAGCCAGAATTCGAATCAAAAATACCGATGCTAATTATTAACCCTACGATAATTAATAATGGAAAAAGATTAATTATCTCACCTCAACCTACCTCCTATTTATCCTACATCGCCCCTCAAGAAAATATTTCGAATCAGTATTTATTGGAATCCATTGAATTTAAGCGATTCTTCAAATACCAAGGCGCAAAAGATTTGAAATTCACATCAGCGTTAAGAATGAGTAGTACGTTCCCTTACGTTATGCCAATAGTGCATCTTCCAAGCGAACCAGAGTTAAAAGTAATGGATGCAGGTTTAAGAGATAATTTCGGTGTTAAAAACAGTGTTAAATTCTTATATACATTTAGAAACTGGATTAAAGAAAATACCGATGGTGTTGTTTTTATTCAAATAAGAGATGCTGAAAAGAGACCGGAAATTGAAAAGGAACAAAATAAAAGCTTCCTTAAAAGTATTTCAGCACCAGTTGGAACGGTTTATAAAAACCTATTCTTAACACAAGATTACGATCATGATCAATTATTACAATATACAAGCGAATGGTTTGATGGAAATATGGAGGTAATTGATTTAGTTTTAGACAACACGAAAGAGAAACAATTATGTCTTAGTGGGCACCTTACACAAACACAAAAAAAGGTAACATACAACTCTATTAAGCGCCCAGATAATCAAGAGGAATTTCAACGACTCGAAAGATTACTTAAGTAGCAAACCTTTTTACCCGATTTTACGTAGAACGGGAGTTGCGCATGGCTAGAGTAATTTTAAAATCATTCATATTTATACTCTTACTTGGTTCCTTTTCTTTAAAGAGTCAAATAGACGCTAACGCTCTTAAATCTGCTTACCTTGTTAAAATTGCCAATAATTTCAAATGGGAAAAATCTTATTCGATTTTAAAAATTGGTATTCTATCAAATGACGAAGAGTTATTTAATCAGGTAAAAAAATACACCAGTGATAAACTAATCGACGGGAAAAACATCACAGTTGAACAAATTCTTTTCCCAAAGAAGATTCCAGAATACAACATTTTATTCGTTGGAAAAGAAAGGAGAAGAAACCTAGCAAACTACCTTGAAATAATCAATAATAAACAAATCCTACTCTTTTCGGACCAAGCTCCTACCATGGATTTTTCAATGGTTAACTTTTATTTAAGTTTCGATAAAAAAATCAAGTTTAAAATCAACTCTGACTTATTAAAAATTCATGGGCTTGAAGTATCTAACCTAATGTTAATTCTTGGTGGAAGTGATAGCGATATTCTTGCCTTAATTGAACAAAAAGACTCCTCTCTTATCAAAGAGAAAAAGAAAAGAAATCTTCTTCAAAAAGAAAACTCCAAGAAAGAAAACCAGTTGAAAGAAATGGTTTCTAAGATTGAAAGTATATCAAGAACTCTTGATATAAAAAACGAGGAGATTGAGGAGAAAACTAAAGCCATAAATCAGGTTAACGACAAACTTATTTCCCAAAGGCGAAATCTTTCTAACGTTTCGCAAAAAGTATCAGAAACAAACGATCAATTAATAGAAAGAGAAAAGCAAATTAAGTTACAGGAGGAAAAACTAAATAGGCAAAAAGAAATCTTTACTGAACAGAAGGAAGAAATTGAATCTCGAAATGAAAAAATAAAGGAACAAGATGAGTTTTTAGCTCAACAAAAAAGCATGCTGAACCTAAAGGAAAAATACCTTTCCTATGCTTATATCTTTTCATTATTTCTTCTTGGTGTTTTGCTTTTTGCAATTATCTCATTCATGGGTAAAAGAAGATCTGGTGCGAAACTAATCCGGCAAAACAAAAAGCTGCAACAGGCACTTGATGATTTACAAACTGCCCAAGCACAACTTGTACAAAATGAAAAAATGGCTTCACTTGGTATGTTAACCGCAGGGATGGCACATGAGATAAACAACCCTATGACTTTTATTTACGCCGGAGTAAACGTCCTAAAGTCAGAAGTTGAAGAGTTATTGGAAAAAGGGAAAACCCCTTCCAATGAGGAAAACATTAAAAAAATTATTGAAGACATTGAATTAGGATCTAAAAGAGTAACGGAGATCGTAAAGAGTCTGCAAAACTTTTCAAGATTAAATGAAGACGATGTAAAAACCATAGATTTAAGGGATTGTGTTTCCTCCACCTTAACAATTCTTGGAAGTGTTGCTAGGGCTAAAAAAATAAAACTCAATAATCATCTAGGGAATCAACCTCTTTTATTGGAATGCTTCCCCGCTAGTATGAATCAAGTCTTTGTTAACATTCTTTCTAATGCCATTGATGCTGTTAAGCCAAATACAGGGGAAATAAATCTCACTGTGGAACAAAAGAATGAAAAATACCTTATTTCAGTTTCGGATAATGGCTCTGGGATAAATGAAGTGGATTTAGGGAAAATTTTTGACCCTTTCTTTACAACAAAGGATATTGGAAAAGGAACTGGCTTAGGTTTATCAATTTCCTACAATATAATTAAGAAACACTTTGGTGATATTACAGTAAAAAGCAAAAAAGGTGAAGGATGTACTTTCACTTTGAAAGTACCTTTAACTTATCAGGAATCCTAAATGAATTCAAGCAATACGGAAATAAAACCTAAGATTTTATATGTTGATGATGAATCCATCAACCTGAGATTATTTAAGATCTCATACAAAGACAATTATGTTGTTGATTCCGCCCTTTCAGGTGAAGAAGCTCTTCAATTACTTAATGAAGGAAAAGAGTTTGATATTATAATTTCTGATCAAAGAATGCCGGGAATGACTGGGACAGATTTTATGATTGAAGCAAAAAAAATCTTACCTAACACAAAATATATTCTCTTAACTGGGTATACTGATATTGAAGCACTTGAAAGAGCGATAAATGAGGTTGGTTTGTGGCAGTTTGTAAAAAAACCTTGGGAGCCTTCTAACTTGAAATTTATTATTGACAATGCTTTTTCTAGTTTAAAGACAGAAACAGAAAACACTTTTATTAGCGATGCCCTTCAAAAAAGTGAGGAACGATTAAGTCTTGCCTTAACTGGAACAAATGCAGGAGTTTGGGATTGGAATCTCAAAACAAATGAGATGTACTTTTCTCCTACTTGGAAATCTATGCTAGGTTTTGAAATGGACGAGCTCGAAAACAATATTAAAACTCTAGAAAAGCTACTTCACCCAGAAGATTTACAAAAAGCTTTTAATCATCTTGATGAATACATGCAAGGACATATTGCAGATTATGAAATTGAATATCGATTAAAACACAAAAACGGTGAATACATGCATATTCTTTCACGAGCTCGTGGAAAAGCTAATGATAATGGAGAAATCGAAAGATTAACAGGAACCAACATTGATCTAACAGAAAAGTATTTGGCCCAGCAGCAAATAAAAGAGTTAAACGAAGAATTAGAAGAAAGAGTGGAGAGAAGAACTCACGCTTTGAAATTGCTAAATATTCAATTAATTCAAAGAAATAAATTTGAGCATTTAATTTCTAAAATATCATCTGAATTAATTGCTGTTCAAGCCTCCGAATTATACAAACATATCAATAATGCCCTAGGGGATGTGCTTGATTTCAGTTCTGCTGAAAACACCTTCGTTTTAAAATTAGAACAGAATAACTTCGTGGTGGAATATGAAAGAAGCAATGAAGTACACCAAGCAGAGATCAGATCCATTTTTAATAAAAAACCTTTTGAAAGCTTTCAACTGATTTGGGACAAGTTAAATAGCAACGACCCTCTTATTATTAAGGACGTAAATAATTTACCAGAAGAGTTTCAAATTGAAAAAAAACAATTGATTCAAGGAAAAGTTTCATCCATTCTTATCATCCCTTTAACTTTTAACAAGGAACTAAAAGGGGCTTTTGGCTTATCATTCTCAAGTAAATTAAAGGAATGGAACCAGGAGGACATTAACCTACTTAAATTCATTGGGGAAATCTTCACCAATGCCTTCGAAAGGAACGAGAGCGAAATCAAATTAATCAAAAGGGACGCTGAAATCTCTGAAGCAAACCAAACCATTTCAGAAAACGAGAAAAGAACAAAATTACTTCAAAACATAGCTAGTATTGCTAACTCACCATTGCAAATTGAAGAAGCCTTAAACTTGTCTCATGAAATAATTATAACTCAATCAAAGGGAATTTCTGGAATTCTAGTTGAACTAAGTAAAAAAGAGAGTGAGCTTCATTTTTCAATAGAAAATATTATTGCAAAAACAGTTCAAGAAAAGAATAATCTTACCCAATTGTTTTTAAGGCCAAATAATGAACTAAAAAGGATTTTAAGTTTAACATATAACAGCTTTAAACCAGTTATAGAAAAGTCGGTTAAATTAAACTATAATCCAAACACTTTAATTTCTTATTCCTTCGACATAACAGCTATTCCCGTTATTGTTGGAACGGAAATGCCATATATTTATTTAACACTCTTACCCCCTAACAATAACTTATTTACCGATCAAGCAATAACAAACGATATTTCAAGAGAAATCTCTTTTGTTGTTGAAAGAGATATTTCTAAAAAAGGGCTTAAAAAGGCTCTCGAAAAAGAAAAAGAATTGGGAGAATTAAAGTCTCAGTTTGTTTCGATGGCTTCACATCAGTTTAGAACACCACTAACTGTTATACAGTCAAATGTTGAACTTTTTCAAATGTTAGCAGGTAATATTGATGATGAACTGAAAGGTAAGTTCAATAAAATATCTGGAAGAATACAGGATGAGGTTGCAAGACTTGGAGATTTAATGAATGATGTGTTATTACTAGGTAAATTAAACGCGGATGTAATGATAGCGGAAAGTTCTTTAGATGATATCACCCAAGAAATAAGTGAAATCACAGGAAAAATCAATACTATTCAAACCGATGGAAGAAAAGCTAAAATCGCGATAACAGGAACTCCGCAAAAGAGTCCATACGACAAAAAGCTTTTTATCCACGCTTATACAAACCTTTTAGAAAATGCATTTAAATATTCAAGAGAATGTGAACCTCCAATAGTTGAGGTTATTTATGCAGAATCCCTAAAAATAAAAGTTACAGATTTTGGAAGAGGAATACCTGAAGAAGATATTTCTAAACTTTTCCAACCTTTCTTCAGAAGTAACAGCACTCAGGATATAGAAGGGACAGGACTTGGGTTAGTTATCTGTAAAAGATATCTAGAATTACAGGACGGTAAACTTTCCGTTGAATCAGAACAAGGGGTTAAAACACAATTTACAATCGAATTACCACTTAGCCATGAGTAAAATATTAATCATAGAGGACGAAAAAAACATTCGAGAAACTATAAAGGAAATTCTTGATTTGAACGATTACCAAACAACCACTGCAGAAAATGGACTAATTGGTGTGGCCAAAGCTTTACAATTAAGACCTGATTTAATCATTTGCGATGTAATGATGCCTGAAATGGATGGATTTGAAACATTGAGAAACATAAGAGCTATTAACGAAATATCGCAAACTCCTTTTATATTCTTAACCGCAAAAACTGAAAATAGAGACCTAAGAGAAGGTATGAACTCGGGAGCTGATGATTTTTTAAACAAGCCTTTTAACACCCAAGAATTACTTCAAGTTATAAGTTTAAGGATAAAAAAGTCTAACCAAGCTAAAGAAGTATATAGCGAAGAAATTAGCGGTTTGAAGGAAGAAGTTCTCAACTTACAGAACTCTATCAATAATTTATCGTACAACAATTCACACATGCTTAGGGCACCACTTTTAAAAGTACTTGGATTGATTAATTATCTAATTGAAGAATCCGAAGAAAAATCAAACCTAAACAACGAAGTTCTTAAAATGTTAAAGGATTCCTGTTTGGAGCTAAGTGATGCCACTGAGGGGATTGAAAAATTGTTAATTAATATGAAATCATGATGAAATCCATATTGGTAGTAGATGATGATAAGATTTGTAATTTCCTTACGGTAAACGCCCTAAAAAAAGCAGGGATTGAAGGAGATATTGAGGTTGTTATTAATGGTTTAGAAGCTATTAATTTATTAAAGTCGGCAAGTGGCTTTCCCGACTTAATTTTACTTGATATTAATATGCCAATAATGGACGGGTTAGACTTCCTTAAGAATTACCAATCTGAAGGCTTTGAGGG
>JAYPYW010000039.1:14996-24572 GCA_038154685.1 Flavobacteriales bacterium
ATCTAAAATTGCAATGTACACTAGCTCCATAAGAGAAGCTGATAAAAAAGTAGCCTTTGCTTATGAGGATGTTTTTGAGTTCATTAACAAGCCATTAACGCATGAAAAATTAATTGATTTACTAAACCAACTTTAGTTTTTCACGGCTTTTTTACTTCCAGCGTATAACTCGTATTTCTGAAGCTTTACATCTAACGCTCCATTTTTCAAAGGAATCTTTTTAGATGGTTTTAATCCAACAAACTTTAATGCTTGGAAATTACTGCTTAACAACCAAGCTTCGAAGCCTCCATACTCTCTTTTAAATGTATTTCCAATTTCTTTATAAAAGTTGATTATATCCTCTTCTTTTAAACGCTCACCGTAAGGTGGGTTAGATATAATGAAACCAAATTTCATGTCGTTCTTCCATTTAAAAAAGTCAGCATGTTTAACCTCTACCATATCATCAACGGCAGCAGCCTTTGCTGAAAACTCAGCCATTTGAGCAGCCTTAGGAGATATATCTGTTCCAAATACTTTAACAGAAGAAGGCTCTATTTTTTGCTTTAATTCTTTTTTAACCTGCTTCCAGAGCTGAAGATCAAAATTATCCCATTTCTCCAAAGCATATCTTTTTGAAGAAAATAACCTCGGGGCAAGGTTTTGAGCCATCATTGCAGCTTCTACTAGTATAGTACCTGATCCACACATAGGATCATACAAATCGGTTTGCCTATCCCATCCTGATAACATCAGAATTCCAGCTGCTAAAGCTTCATTTAAGGGTGCTCTATGCTCTCTTGTACGATAACCACGTTGGTGTAAAGAAAAACCTGCTACATCTAATAAAATAGTTACATCAAGATTGTTAACGTGAACGTTGATTGGAACATCAGGATTCCTAACATTCACATCAGGTCTCTTGTCATCATTATTGGCTCTAAACCTATCACAAATAGCATCCTTTACCCTTAAAGCAACAAACTTACTGTGGTTAAACACTTTTGAATTAGCTACACAATCAATTGCAAATGTTTGATCTAGCTCCAAGAACTCCTCCCAAGGCAATTTCTTTACTTTAAAGTAAAGATCTTTTTCCGTGTGTGCCTTGAAACTAAAAACAGGTACTAATAGCCTTAAAACGGTTCTTAACGATAAAATACAGCGATACAATACTTCCTCATCAGCTTCGAACTTAACTCCTCTCTTAATAGGACGAATTTTATCCCCTCCAGCTTCTTTTACCTCCTGGGCTAAAAGATCTTCTAACCCCGCGAATGTTTTTGCTACAATTTCCATAATTGGTTCAAAGTTAATAGTTCAAAGTTCAAATCGAAACTTTCAACTTCGAACTTTACACTTTAAACTAAAAAGCCCCGCTTAGGCGGGGCTTTTTGTTATGCTTCTGCTTTTGGTCCTCCGAAGTTTATCGGAAATCCTGGATTTTCCGGACCCTTTTCCATCTTTATCGGACCATGCATTTGTTCAAATTTTCTAATGTTTTCGCTTAACGCATGAATCAACCTTTTGGTGTTCTGTGGAGTCATAATAACTCTACTTTTAACCTTCGCTTTTGGGACACCCGGCATAATATTCACGAAATCCATGATAAACTCAGAATTTGAATGTGAAATCACCGCTAAATTGGTATAAATCCCTTCAGCAACTTCCTCATTTAGCTCAATGCTAAGTTGATTTTCAGGTTGCTTATTTTCGTTAAACTCTGCCATTATGCTTCATCGCTCATTTTACGAGTTTCTAAAACTGCTTCGTACTCCTCTTTTGAACCTACTACCATGTTCTTGTATCTCTTAAGTCCAGTACCAGCTGGGATCTTATGACCAACAATAACATTTTCTTTCAATCCTTCTAAGTAGTCTACCTTACCATTTACAGCTGCTTCGTTAAGAACTTTTGTAGTTTCCTGGAACGATGCTGCTGAGATAAATGAGTTAGTTTGAAGTGACGCTCTAGTAATACCTTGAAGGATAGCAGTAGATGTTGCTGGAATTGCTTCTCTAGCTTCAACTAACGCTTTATCTTCTCTCTTAAGGTAAGAGTTCTCTTCTCTTAACTTTCTAGCAGTAATAATTTGACCAGCTTTCAACTCAGTTGAGTCTCCAACTTCAGTAACTACCATTTTACCAAAGATATTGTCATTCTCTTTGTTAAAGTCAATCTTATTAGCGATTTCCTTCTCTAAGAATTTAGTATCTCCAGCATCATCAATAACTACTTTTCTCATCATCTGACGAACGATAACCTCGAAGTGCTTATCATTAATTCCTACCCCTTGTAAACGGTAAACCTCTTGGATTTCATTTACTAAGTATTCCTGTACTTTAGTAGGTCCCATTATTCTTAAAATATCACTTGGAGTAGTAGCTCCTTCAGATAGAGGCATACCCGCTTTAACGAAGTCGTTTTCCTGAACTAATATATGCTTAGATAATGGTACTAAGTACTTCTTAATTTGTCCAGTCTTCGCTTCAACGATGATCTCTCTGTTACCTCTCTTGATCTTACCATAACTAACAATACCATCAACCTCTGCAACTACTGCTGGATTAGATGGGTTTCTTGCCTCGAATAACTCAGTTACTCTTGGAAGACCCCCTGTGATATCCCCACCTTTCGCTGCCGAACGTGGAATCTTAGCTAAAGTCTCACCTGGCTTAACTTTCTGCCCATCTTCAATATTGATGTGTGCTCCAACAGGTAAAGAATAAGTTCTAAGAACATCTTTCCCTTTAACAACCTTAATTGTAGGGTTTTTCTTCTTATCTCTGTTTTCAACAATTACCTTCTCTTCGAATCCAGTCTGCTCATCAGACTCAACTCTATAAGTAATTCCCTCTTCAATATTTTCAAACTCAACCTTACCAGCTTCCTCTGTAATAATAGATGCGTTATATGGATCCCATTCACAAACTACATCACCTTTCTTAACCTTCTTACCAGGCTGTATGAATAATGTAGCTCCGTAAGGAATTAAGTTAGATGTTAATTGAATCTTAGTTTTAGGATCGACAACTCTCATTTCAGCCGAACGACCAATAACGATGTTTACTTTTTCTCCTAATTCATTTTCTCCTTCAACAGTCTTTAATTCATCGATTTCAAGTAAACCGTCATACTTAACGATATTCTTGTTATCAGCAGAAGATGTAGATGCAGTACCCCCAACGTGGAATGTTCTAAGTGTTAACTGTGTACCTGGTTCCCCAATCGACTGTGCAGCGATAACTCCAACAGCTTCTCCGGTTTTAACCTTCTTACCAGATGATAAGTTCTTACCGTAACATTTAGCACAAATTCCCCTATCAGCTTCACAAGTTAATGGTGATCTAACTTCAACATTATCAATTGGTGACGCATCAATAACTTTTGCAATTTCATCAGAAATCATTTCTCCAGCACCGATGATAACATCACCAGTTTGAGGATCAAGTACATCATGTACCGTTACTCTACCTTCGATTCTATCTCCTAAAGATTCAACTACTTCATCATCTTTCATTAAAGCACTAACCTCAAGACCTCTTAAAGTACCACAGTCTTCACTAGTTACAACAACATCTTGAGCAACGTCTACTAAACGTCTTGTTAAGTAACCTGCATCTGCAGTTTTAAGTGCAGTATCTGCAAGACCTTTACGTGCACCGTGAGTAGAAATAAAGTACTCAAGGATCGAAAGACCTTCTTTAAAGTTAGAGATAATTGGATTTTCAATAACGGCTTGAGTAGTAGCTCCTGATTTTTGTGGCTTAGCCATTAACCCCCTCATTCCTGATAACTGACGAATCTGTTCTTTAGATCCACGAGCTCCAGAATGGTACATCATGTATACAGAGTTAAATCCTTGTTTATCTTCCTCAAGTTGTTTCATTAACACTTCTGTTAACTCAACATTTGTTCTACCCCAAACATCAATAACCTGGTTGTAACGCTCATTATTTGTAATGAATCCCATGTTATAGTTATTCTTAATCTCCTCAACTTTCTCTTCAGCTTCAGCGATTAATTTAACTTTTGCTTCTGGTATAACTACATCATTTAATGAGAATGATAATCCTCCTTTAAATGCGTTGATGAATCCTCTTTCCTTAATCTTATCTAAGAAATCAGCAGCTTCAGCCATTCCTGTAATCTTAATTACATCAGAAATAACGTTCTTCAACTCCTTCTTAGTTAATAATTTATTAATAAAACCTACAGCCTTAGGAGTATCTTGGTTAAATAATACTCTACCAGCAGTAGTCTCAATTAATTTTTCTACTAATTCTTCTCCTTCTCTAACAGAAGTTTTTACTTTAATCGAAGCGTGCATTTCAACAGCTTTCTCATTTAGAGCAATAATTACCTCTTCTGGAGAATAGAAAGTCATTCCCTCACCTTTTACAGGCTCTTTCTTAGTTCCCTTCTTCTCTTTAGTAATGTAGTAAAGCCCTAATACCATATCCTGAGATGGTACAGCGATAGGCTGACCATTTGCAGGGTTTAAAATATTATGAGAAGCTAACATTAACATTTGAGCCTCAAGGATTGCCGCGTTACCTAATGGTAAGTGAACAGCCATCTGATCCCCATCGAAATCGGCGTTGAATGCAGAACATGCTAATGGGTGTAACTGAATCGCTTTACCTTCAATAAGTTTTGGCTGGAATGCTTGGATACCTAAACGGTGAAGAGTAGGAGCCCTGTTTAAAAGAACTGGATGTCCTTTTAATACGTTCTCAAGAATATCCCATACTACTGGATCTTTCTTATCTACCATCTTCTTAGCAGACTTAACCGTCTTAACAATACCTCTTTCAATCATCTTTCTGATGATGAATGGCTTGTATAGCTCAGCTGCCATGTTTTTAGGTAAACCACACTCATGAAGTTTTAACGTTGGTCCAACGATAATTACCGAACGAGCAGAGTAATCAACCCTTTTCCCTAATAAGTTCTGACGGAAACGTCCAGACTTACCTTTTAAGGAATCAGATAAAGATTTTAAAGCTCTGTTAGCATCAGTTTTAACAGCGTTAGCTTTTCTTGAGTTATCGAATAATGAATCTACCGCTTCCTGTAACATACGCTTTTCATTACGTAAGATTACTTCTGGAGCCTTGATTTCAATTAATCTCTTTAAACGGTTGTTTCTGATAATAACTCTTCTATAAAGGTCATTTAAATCAGACGTCGCGAAACGACCACCATCTAATGGTACTAATGGACGTAATTCTGGCGGAATTACTGGAACCACCTTGATAATCATCCACTCAGGACGGTTCTCAATGTGCTTGTTCGCAGATCTGAATGCTTCAACAACTTGAAGTCTCTTGAGAGCTTCAGCTTTTCTTTGTTGTGAAGTTTCAGTGTTTGCTTTGTGTCTTAACTCATAAGATAATGCATCAAGATCTAATCTCTTCAATAACAACTCAAGTGCTTCAGCACCCATCGCTGCGATGAATTTGTTTGGATCTTCGTTATCTAAATACTGGTTTTCAGCTGGTAAAGTATCTAAGATATCTAAGTACTCTTCCTCAGTTAAGAAGTCTAAATAAGCTAATGGCTCACCATCTTTGTTATTAGCAATACCTGGATTAACTACTACGTATCTTTCGTAGTAAATAATCATATCTAATTTCTTAGTAGGTAAACCTAATAAGTAACCCATTTTGTTTGGTAAAGATCTGAAGTACCAAATGTGAGCCACTGGAACAACTAACTGGATGTGCCCCATTCTTTCACGACGTACTTTCTTCTCTGTAACCTCTACTCCACATCTGTCACAAACAATTCCTTTGTAACGGATTCTCTTATATTTTCCACAGTGACACTCCCAGTCTTTCACAGGACCGAAAATTCTCTCACAGAATAAACCATCTCTTTCTGGCTTATAAGTTCTGTAGTTAATTGTCTCTGGTTTAATAACCTCACCACTTGAACGATCTAAAATCTGTTCTGGAGATGATAAGCTAATAGTTATCTTATCAAATTTTGGTGGAGTCTTAGTATTTTTTCTATATGCCATCGTAATACGATAATAAATTCAACAATTAATCAGTTACTCGGATTATCCTAACGAAATGTTAAGACCTAATCCTTGAAGTTCGTGTAACAATACGTTAAACGATTCTGGAATACCTGGCTCTGGCATTGGCTCACCCTTAACAATCGCCTCGTAAGCTTTAGCTCTACCGTATACGTCATCCGACTTAACAGTCAAGATCTCACGAAGAATGTTAGCAGCACCAAATGCCTCAAGTGCCCATACCTCCATTTCTCCAAAACGCTGACCTCCAAACTGAGCTTTACCTCCAAGTGGCTGTTGCGTAATTAATGAGTATGGACCAATAGAACGAGCATGCATCTTGTCATCAACTAAGTGACCAAGCTTAAGCATATAAATAATACCAACTGTTGCAGGCTGATCGAAACGCTCTCCAGTACCTCCATCGAAAAGGTATGTTTGACCATTTTCAGCAATTCCTGCTTTGTCAGTATACTCCTTAATTTGAGCTAATGATGCACCATCGAAAATTGGTGTAGCGAACTTCATTCCTAACTTCTCTCCAGCCCATGCAAGAACAGTTTCGTAAATCTGTCCTAAGTTCATACGGGAAGGTACCCCTAATGGGTTAAGAACGATATCCACTGGCGTTCCATCTTCTAAGAAAGGCATATCTTCCTCTCTAACGATTCTCGCAACGATACCTTTGTTACCGTGACGACCTGCCATTTTATCTCCAACCTTAAGCTTTCTTTTCTTAGCTAAGTAAACTTTTGCCAACTTAACGATACCTTGTGGTAACTCATCACCAACAGTGATAGCGAATTTCTTACGCTTGTGAGCACCTAAAATATCAGAAGCTTTAATGTTAAAGTTATGGATTAAACGCTTAATCATATCGTTTACAGACTCGTCTTTCGACCAGTTCATAGGATTAACATTATCGTAATCGATATCCGCTAAAGCCTTCTTAGTAAACTTAGATCCTTTTCCAATTAATTCTTCTTTGTAAAGGTTGAATACCCCTGCTGAAGTTTTACCCTCAACAATCTTCCAAAGCTTGTCAAGTAAAATTCCTTTTACTTCACCAAGATTCTTTTTGAATTCTTCCTCTAGTTTAGCAACCATGTTTTTCTCTTCAGCTCTCGACTTTCTGTCTTTGATTGCTCTTGAGAATAATAATTTATCAATAACAACACCTTGAACAGATGGAGATACTTTTAATGAAGCATCTTTTACATCACCAGCTTTGTCACCGAAGATTGCTCTTAATAACTTTTCTTCTGGAGTTGGATCAGTTTCTCCTTTTGGAGTAATCTTACCGATAAGGATATCTCCTTCCTTAACTTCAGCACCAACTCTAATCATACCATTTTCATCAAGATCCTTAGTAGCATCTTCAGAAACGTTAGGGATATCGGCAGTTAATTCCTCTAAACCACGTTTAGTGTCTCTAACTTGCATGATAAACTCCTCGATATGAACAGAAGTATAAATATCTTCTTTTACAACTTTCTCAGAGATAACAATCGCATCCTCGAAGTTGTAACCCTTCCAAGGCATGAACGCTACTTTTAAGTTACGTCCAATCGCTAATTCTCCTTTTTCAGTTGCGTAACCTTCACATAAAACCTGCCCTTCTTCAACTTTTTCACCCTTCTGAACGATTGGCTTTAAGTTGATACAAGTACCTTGGTTAGTTTTCTTGAACTTAACTAATTGGTAAACTTTTAAGTCTTCCTCAAAAGAAACTAATTTTTGAGCGTCAGTTCTATTATATCTAATGTGAATTTCGTTTGCATCTACATACTCAACAACTCCTTCACCTTCTGCGTTGATTAATACTCTAGAGTCTCTAGCAACTTGCTTCTCTAATCCTGTACCAACGATTGGCGCTTGAGGTCTTAATAATGGCACGGCTTGACGCATCATGTTAGATCCCATCAAGGCACGGTTCGCATCATCATGCTCTAAGAAAGGAATCAATGATGCTGCAATCGAAGCAATTTGGTTAGGCGCAACATCCATCATCGAAATCTCTGTAGGTTCAACAATTGGATAATCAGCTTCTAATCTTGCTTTTACTGCATTGCTTTGGAAAGTACCATCGTCATTTAACGAGGCATTTGCCTGAGCAATCATTCTACCTTCTTCTTCCTCTGCCGAGTAGTATTCAAATTTGTTTAGGTCTACTTTACCGTTTTCTACCTTTCTATATGGAGTCTCGATAAATCCTAAACGGTTAATCTTAGCGTATACACAAAGAGACGAGATAAGTCCAATGTTTGGCCCTTCAGGTGTCTCAATAGTACAAAGTCTTCCGTAGTGTGTGTAGTGAACATCACGAACCTCGAATCCAGCTCTTTCTCTAGATAAACCTCCAGGTCCTAAAGCCGATAAACGACGCTTGTTAGTGATTTCCGCTAATGGATTCGTTTGATCCATAAACTGCGAAAGTTGGTTAGTTCCGAAGAATGAGTTGATAACAGAAGATAATGTCTTTGCGTTGATCAAATCAGTCGCTGTAAATACTTCATTATCTCTAACGTTCATTCTCTCACGGATTGTTCTAGCCATTCTAGCTAAACCAACACCAAACTGAGAGTATAACTGCTCACCTACAGTTCTAACACGTCTGTTAGATAAGTGATCAATATCATCAATCTCCGCCTTAGCGTTAATTAATTCAATTAAATACTTAATAATAGAAATGATATCTTCTCTAGTCAATACTCTTGACTCTTCAGACATATCATTACCTAATTTCTTGTTAATTCTATATCTACCTACTTCTCCAAGATCATATCTTGAATCAGAGAAGAATAACTTATCGATTACTCCTCTTGCAGTCTCCATATCTGGCGGTTCAGCGTTACGTAAAACACGGTAAATGTGCTCCACAGCCTCTTTCTCAGAGTTTGAAGTATCTTTTTGTAAAGTATTGTAGATAATAGCAAAATCTGCTGATGAAGTATCTTCTTTATGCAGTAAGATAGTTTTAGCCCCTGAATCTTCAATTAATTCTAAGTGACTTTCTTCAATTACAGTTTCTCTATCAATAATGATTTCGTTTCTTTCTATAGAAACTACTTCTCCAGTATCCTCATCAACGAAATCTTCAACCCAGCTTCTTAAAATTCTAGCAGCTAATTTTCTACCGATAGAAGCTTTAAGGTTTTTCTTATTGATTTTAACTTCATCAGCAAGATTAAAGATCTCTAATAAGTCTTTATCAGATTCGTAACCAATTGCTCTTAATAAAGTTGTAACAGGTAACTTCTTCTTACGATCGATGTAAGCATACATTACGCTGTTAATATCGGTAGCGAATTCAATCCAAGATCCCTTGAAAGGAATAATTCTTGCAGAGTATAACTTCGTACCATTAGCGTGTCTTGATTGTCCAAAGAATACACCTGGTGATCTATGCAACTGAGAAACAATAACTCTCTCAGCACCATTAATCACAAAAGTACCTTTAGGCGTCATATAAGGAATTGTACCTAAGTAAACGTCCTGCACGATAGTTTCGAAGTCTTCATGCTCTTCGTCAGTACAATATAATTTCAGCTTTGCCTTAAGTGGAACAC
>JAYPYW010000039.1:24582-26912 GCA_038154685.1 Flavobacteriales bacterium
CTATAAGTAAGACCTCTCTGAATACACTCTTCGATAGAGTAACGTGGAGGGTCAACAAAATAATCTAAAAATTCTAATACGAATTGATTTCTCGCATCAGTAATTGGGAAGTTCTCCGAGAATACTTTAAATAATCCCTCCGACTCTCTGTTTTCAGGAGTAGTCTCGAACTGGAAGAAGTCTTTAAACGACTTCAATTGAACTTCTAAGAAGTCAGGATATTCCGGACGCGCTTTTGCGTCAGCGAAATTAATCCTTTGTGGAAATTTAGTCAATTCAGACATAAATAAAGGAGTTTGTTATAAAACAATAGTGTTAAATCACAAAATGGGTTAGACCAATCCCGTTAAGGAATTGGTACTAACCCTTTTAATTTTGGTTGATGAATTACTTCAACTCAACCTCAGCACCAGCTTCTTCAAGCTTAGCTTTGATCTCTTCAGCTTCTTCTTTAGCTACTCCTTCTTTTACTGGAGCAGGTGCACCGTCAACAACACCTTTAGCTTCTTTTAATCCTAAACCAGTGATCTCTTTTACAAGTTTTACAACTCCTAATTTAGATCCTCCTGGAGATTTTAAGATTACGTCGAACTCTGATTTCTCTTCAGCAGCCCCAGCGTCTCCACCAGCAGCAGCACCACCAGCAACAGCAACAGCTGCAGCAGCAGGCTCGATTCCATATTCTTCTTTTAAAATATCAGCTAGTTCGTTTACTTCTTTAACTGTTAAGTTTACTAACTGTTCTGCAAATTCTTTTAAATCAGCCATTTCTCTAAGCTTTTAAAAAATTGATAATACTTAATTAATAATTAAAATTTTAGTTTGCCTTCTCAGACAATGCTTTAAGGATTCCTGAAAGTTTAGATCCACCTCCTTTAAGACCGCTAATAACGTTTTTAGCAGGAGACTGTAACAATCCAATGATATCTCCGATAACTTCTTCTTTCGACTTGATAGCTGAAAGAACTTTTACCTGATCATCACCGATGTATACGCTCTCTTCAACGTAAGCACCTTTTAAAATTGGTTTCTCGTTGCTTTTTCTGAACTTTTCGATCACTTTAGCAGGAGCATTTCCTACTTCCGTGAACATAATTGAAGTGTTCCCTTTTAGCACATCGAATAACTCTGAATAGTCAGCTTCTGACTGCTCCATTGCCTTCTTTAACAATGTGTTTTTAACTACCTCAATTCTGATACCTTGTTCATGAAAAGCACCTCTCAGTTTATTAGAGTCCTCAACAGTCATCTCAGAAATATCCGTCAAGTAAAAATGAGCGTTTTCCTCAAGTTTACCTTTAAGATCTGCAATCACTTGATTTTTGTCTTCTCTGTTCATGTGTTTGATCTAATAATTAGAGAATTTATTTATTTGGAAGCGTGTAACAGCAATTTTAGTTAAATGACTTTGTATCAACTTTAACACCTGGACTTTGAGTACTTGATACTGTTAAACTTTTAACATAAGTACCTTTAGCAGCCGAAGGCTTAAGCTTGTTGATTACTGTCATTAATTCTTTTACGTTATCTACCAACTTATCTGCTTCGAATGATACTTTACCAGCTGCAGCGTGGATAATTCCATACTTATCAACTTTAAAGTCAATCTTACCAGATTTTACTTCGTTCACTGCTTTCGCAACGTCCATAGTAACTGTACCAGCTTTTGGGTTTGGCATTAATCCTCTAGGTCCTAAAACTCTACCTAAAGCACCAACTTTACCCATACAAGCAGGCATTGTGATAATAACATCAATATCGGTCCAACCACCTTTGATCTTTTCTACATACTCATCCAAACCAGCGTAATCTGCACCAGCATCTAACGCCTCTTGTACTTTGTCTGGAGTACATAAAACAAGAACTCTTACCTCTTTCCCGGTTCCGTGAGGTAACGTAGCTATACCTCTAACCATTTGGTTAGCTTTTCTAGGATCAACTCCTAAGCGTACATCAACATCAAATGATGCATCGAACTTAGTAGTAGTAATATCCTTAACAATCTCGGCTGCCTTCTCTAAGCTGTACAACTCATCAACGTTGTATTTAGCTAGGGCTGCCTTCCGGTTTTTACTAAGTTTAGCCATAATTAATAATTAATAATGTTTTTAATATGGGAAATCTCCTGATACTGTAACCCCCATGCTTCTTGCTGTTCCAGCAACCATTTTCATAGCTGATGGTACAGTGAATGCATTCAAGTCACTCATTTTCCCTTTTGCAATTTCCTCAACTTGATCCCAAGTTAAGTTTCCAACTTTATTTCTGTTCGGCTCTGAAGATCCCTTCTTTAATTTAATCGCCTCCTTGATTTGCACTGCAACTGGTGG
>JAYPYW010000039.1:26922-29070 GCA_038154685.1 Flavobacteriales bacterium
ACTGGTGGTTCTTTTAAAATAAAGTCGAATGATCTGTCAGAATAAACAGTAATAATTGTTGGAATTACTTTCCCAGCTTTATCCTGAGTCTTTGCGTTAAACGCCTTACAAAACTCCATGATGTTAACACCGTTAGCACCAAGAGCAGGACCTACTGGTGGTGAAGGGTTAGCCGCTCCACCGCGTATCTGTAATTTAATGATACCTGTTACTTCCTTAGCCATTTCTAATAAGTAAATTAATTAATCAACAATTACTCCTTCTCAACCTGCATAAAATTCAGCTCGAGCGGAGTTTTTCTTCCAAAAATCTTAACCATAACCTTTAACTTCTTCTTCACTTCATCAATATCTTCGATGATCCCAGAGAATGAGTTAAATGGTCCGTCTATAACTTTAACTGTTTCACCAACAACGTAAGGAATGTTCATTTCTTCCTCGCTTTCAGCTAACTCGTCAACTTTTCCTAAAATTCTATTTACTTCAACTGGTCTTAATGGAACTGGGTTATTTTGCTTATCCCCTAAAAATCCAATAACTCCCGTAATATTTTTAATTACGTGAGGTACTTCACCAACTAAAGCTGCTTCAATTAGAATGTAACCTGGGAAGAAACTTCTCTCCTTAGAGATTTTCTTTCCATTTCTAATTTGATAAACTTTTTCAGTAGGAATTAAAATTTGCTTTACATAATCCTGTAAACCAACGGCATTGATTTCATGCTCGATGTAATCCCTAACTTTTTTTTCTTTCCCACTAATAGCACGCACAACGTACCATTTTAGGACAATATCATTTTTTTTTGCCTCAGCCATATCAACTAAGATTAAAGTTTATATATAAAGTCCATTATTTGACTGAACCCTAAATTCATTACTTTAATAACTAAAGCGAAAGCAACAGAAGCACCTAAAACTAATAGGGCGTCTTTTTGCAATTGCTTAAACGTAGGCCAAGTTGTCTTATCTTTCAACTCAACATATACGTCCTGCAAATAAACTCTTAATTTTTCCACTTTCTATCTTTTTACTAGCACGGGAGGAGAGGCTCGAACTCCCGACCGCTGGTTTTGGAGACCAGTGCTCTACCAACTGAGCTACTCCCGTAGATATCAAAAACCTTATTTGTAAAGAAAGGTGCCCAGAAAACTAGGCACCTTTATCATAAGGTTTGAATCTTAAATCTTACTCGATGATCTCAGTAACCTGACCAGCACCAACTGTTCTACCTCCTTCTCTGATTGCAAAACGTAAACCTTTGTTTACTGCAACAGGAACGATTAAGTGTACATCGATTGTTACGTTATCACCAGGCATAACCATTTCAGTTCCTTCTGGTAAGAAGATTTCTCCAGTTACGTCAGTAGTTCTTAAGTAGAACTGTGGACGGTATTTGTTCTGGAATGGAGTGTGTCTACCACCTTCCTCTTTCTTCAATACGTAAACCTCTGCTTTGAACTTCTTGTGAGGTTGGATAGAACCTGGCTTACAGATTACCATACCTCTCTTGATTTGTTCTTTGTCGATACCTCTCATTAAAAGACCAACGTTATCTCCAGCTTCTCCTCTGTCTAGTAACTTTCTGAACATCTCAACCCCAGTACAAGTAGAAGTTAACTTCTCTTCTTGCATACCAACGATTTCGATATCCTCTCCAACTGTAATAACTCCAGTTTCGATTGATCCAGTAGCAACAGTTCCACGTCCAGTAATTGAGAATACATCCTCAACTGGCATTAAGAAAGGCTTTTCGTTATCTCTTTCTGGCTGAGGAATCTTCTCATCAACAGCAGCCATTAATTCTTTAATAGTGTCAACCCACTTAGCATCTCCATTTAATCCACCTAAAGCAGATCCTTGAACAACTGCAGCGTTATCACCATCGTAGTCATAGAAAGAAAGTAATTCTCTTACTTCCATCTCAACTAACTCTAATAACTCCTCGTCGTCAACCATATCAACCTTGTTTAAGAAAACAACGATTTCTGGAATACCAACCTGTCTACCTAATAAGATGTGCTCTCTAGTCTGTGGCATTGGACCATCAGTAGCAGCAACTACTAAGATAGCACCGTCCATTTGAGCAGCACCAGTTACCATGTTCTTTACGTAATCGGCGTGACCTGGACAGTCAACGTGAGCGTAGTGAC
>JAYPYW010000040.1:0-15901 GCA_038154685.1 Flavobacteriales bacterium
CTTCTGGTTGTCTTGCAATACCTTCCATTGCAGATCCACCAATTTTACCGATACCCATACCAGCACCGATTACAGCTAATCCAGCACCAATTGCAGCAGGAATTGTCATAACAATATAATTTAAAAGTTAATATACAAATTAATGATGCGCGTGCTCTTCAACGGCAGTACCGATGAATAAAGCAGATAACATCGTAAAAATAAACGCTTGTAAGAATGCTACTAACAATTCTAACACGCTAATAAAAAGTCCCATTGGAACTGATAAACCAGCCCATCCTATATTTTTCGCAGAGAAGATAATTCCCATGAATGCTAATACTACAATGTGACCTGCAGTAATATTTGCAAACAAACGAATAGTTAATGCGAATGGCTTAGTTAATGTCCCGATGATCTCAACTGGGATCATAATTGGGTATAAAGCTTTTGGTACAGGAGGAAGTAAAATGTGCTTCCAGTAATCCTTGTTCCCTGAGAACTGAGTAATTAAGTAGGTTAAAATCGCTAATACAGCTGTAAACGCGATGTTACCAGACACGTTAGAAGCTCCAGGGAAGAAAGGAACTAATCCAATTAAGTTGTTAATCCAGATAAAGAAGAAGATAGTTAATAAGTATGGCATATATCTAGCATACTTTTTTTCTCCGATGTTTGGCTTTGCAATTTCGTCTCTCACAAAAAGAACGAATATTTCTAAGAAGTTTTGTCTACCCGATGGAGCGGTTTCAACTCCTTGTTTTTTGTATTTCTTTGCAGATGGTAAAAACAATAATAATAAGATCACTACTGCTAATAACATCGAAGCTACGTTTTGTGTTAGAGAAAAGTCTAGTGGTCTTGAGTTTTTTGGGTGACCATCATTATCTAAAACTAAACCTTCTTCGTAATTATAAATCTTTTCGTGGAATAAGATGTATTTGTTTCCTCCAACAGTTCCAACAGCATAATAGTTAGTATCTGTTTCAACAAGATTCCCTAAAGTATCTGTTAAAGCAACTCCGTTTGAGTCAGCTTTAGCCCATGCAGACCATCTGATTTCTGAGAAATCATCTGAATTACCTGTTATTAAACCATTGTCTAATAAAATGATTGGTAATCCAACATGAATCGAAGTTGAAGAAACAACCTCAACAGTTCCATCTTCATTTAATTTTGTTTTATCCTCACCCCAAATGTGCCATGAATGCGCATCCTTTACGTGGTGCATGATAAAAGACTGTAATTCTTTCGGATTATTTACCTCTCCTTCTACAACTGTTGCAGAAGCATGATTAGGTACTAATAAAAGCAGTCCAAACATTACAACTGCTACGATTCTTGATATTCTCTTCACGTCAAACTTCATTTCTGAGCGCCAAAATTTGGTGCAAAGATACATCAAAATCTGATTTATCAAAGCTTTTTGAAGGGTATTGTTAACTAAAAAATTTAACGTTTCACTAATCACATCGATTTCCTTTATTTATCAAAGGTTTCAAAGCACTGTAAACAAGGAACAAAACCGTTGCAATCAACTGAATGTTAAACTTTTATTAAATTTTATTTGAATGCTCGGTTTTTTTTATTGTATCTTCGCTGCGGTTACTTTTACATTTTGTTTCTTTTTTCTTTGGTTTTGTGTAAAACCAAATGAAAACGGGCCTCAAAGGGCCCGTTTTTCGTTTACTTCCAATACCAGTAATATTTTATAACCTTTCCGCGATCAGACTGCCATCCTTCCAAGGAATCTATCTTGTAATCATTTATCGTTCGTTCAAATGCTTTTCTGATATCATCCTTAACATCAAAAAACAAAAAATGATCTCCCTTTTCCCAATATGGTTTCCAGTTTGCGAACTCATAATCATAAATTAGTGGGATGTTTTCTTGTTCCAAATAAAAGATCAAACTAGGTATCATTATCTTATGTGTAACCACTAAATTCTTCGGATTAGTTACTTTTATTTTTTTGGCGACAATTTTCCCTGCAGATCTTTTATCATCTAGATCAGGGACAGCTACCGCAAATACACTTAAGGCCAACAAAAGCATAATCAATCCTGGCTTAAAAATCGGTTTATCACCTTGTTTTCTTTCTTTATAAACAGTCCAAGAACCTCCGATAACAGTAATTCCAAATAAATTTAAAATAATTGCTGCCTGAACGCTTAAGTATACCCATGGAACTATTATAAGAGCTAAACCGAGTAATCCTCCTAAAATAAATGAAACAATAAATCCTCTTTCTTTCTTGTCCAACTCATCAAGAGAATGAATCTTCTTCGCAATTAATATGGCCACAGCTGCAAAACAAGCAATAGCATAAGTAGGCAATTTTGATGGAATAAATTCATACAAGAACCACCCTGGAATAATCCATGCTAACAATAAAAACTCATCTGAATTCCAAGCTCTCTCCTTAAATACCTTTTTAAAAATCTGACCCAAACCACCGATAAGTAAGTGAACAAACGAAAAGAAAGTAAGTCCGAAGAAAATCAAGAAATAACCTGGAGGACCTGTTTGAACTGTAAAGGGTTTATTTCGATTCAATATATACCATTCAACTAACCAACTAACGAACTCTCCTCCATCCTTTGCCCAAGTTGCACTTCCCCACCAATATAGAGGTGCGAAACCTAAAACTGCTACAAAAAAAGCAACAATAGAAGATATTCTATATTTCTTAACCCAAAAACACAATCCTAAAATTCCAAAAACCACTACATAAACCGGAGGGCCTTTTACCAACGCAGCTCCAGCCACACCAATAAATAATCCAATTAGATAACTTTTCTTTTTGAGCTTAAAAAACGCCAATAAACTTAAGACTGCTAGAGTTTGGAAAAACATTAAATCTGCGTCAGTAACAGCTATTTTAGTCAGGAAAATAGAATACAAAGAAACCATCGCTATAATAGCAGCTGTTTTCCCTATTTTATCGCCAAACACCTTCCCTCCTAGTTTCCAAATAAGCAGAATTGTTCCAATTACCGATAAAGCGCTCGAAAATCTTGTTGACCACTCGTTAACTCCAAAAATCTCCATCCAAAAGGCATTCATCCAAAAATGAAGAGGTGGTTTTCTGTGAATAAAACTCCAAGGGTATTCAGGAATTATATAATCACCTGTTTCTAACATGCGTTTCCCAAAACCAGCGTAAGCAGCTTCATCTTGATCCCATAAACCGATACTCCAATTAAAAATGAAGAGGGTTATCGTGAAAACAGACAACAATATTGCGAATTGCGTTTTAGATAATTGCACGCCCAAATTTACATGAAATTTAGGTTTGTAATTTTCATCACTTATAATTTTTAACAGATACGTTACATTTGTTTCATGCTGGAGATTATTAATACATACTGGAGTTCAACAATTGGCTACGTCAATTACCTATGGAATGAGATTATCATTTCCTCCGGAAGTATCTATGGAAATTACTTTTGGTTTCTGGGTATAATCTCTTTAGCATTTTTCATTTTGGAAGTAATTCTTCCTTGGCGTAAAAAACAGTCTGTTTTCCGAAAAGATTTCTGGCTTGACGCCTTTTATATGTATTTCAATTTTTTCATTTTTTACATCATTCTTTTTGCCGGATTACAAAATGTGGGTAATCTTTTAATTGATAAACTCTTTAATGCCCTTAATATTGAAAACACAGTGGCTATTGAAGTTCAGGAATGGCCTGTTTTAGGACAATTAGGATTAATGTTTATTATCCAAGATTTCACGCATTGGAATGTGCACAGACTACTTCATCGAGTTCCTTTTTTATGGAAATTTCACAAAGTCCATCATTCTGTTAAAGAAATGGGATTTGCTGCTCACTTAAGATTTCACTGGATGGAATCAATCATTTACAAAAGCATAACTTTTATTCCTTTACTGTTCATTGGTTTTGGAATAGATGATTTCTTCTACCTACATATTTTCACTATCGTTTGGGGTCATTATAATCACACCAACATAAACCTACCAATTGGCCCTTTAAAATACATATTTAACAACCCTCAGATGCATTTGTGGCACCATGCTAAAGAATTGCCCGAAAACCACCCCCATGGAGTAAACTTTGGACTTACCCTATCTATTTGGGATTACATTTTTAAAACTAACCATCAACCTCATGACAATGGAGACATTGAACTTGGTTTTGAAAAGGATGAAGTTTACCCTAAATCCTTTTTAGGTCAAACAATCGATGCATTCAAAAGTTAACGATTAACAATCGGAATAACTTTACCGGAATTGTAAAACAACCGGTAGCTTTTATTTTTCCAATGCTCAGGATTAGCTTCCAACTTGTAAACACTAAACGTATTCGGCTCGTCTAACAACATCGGAACAAAACACTCCTCTGATTTACAATTCTCTAACAATTCAACTCTGTTAGCCAATTGATTGCTGTAATTGGAAAGTTGACCTGAGATTAGATCTTCGAACAAAAAGTAATTGTTTTTCCAACCTAATAAAACAACCACTATCAAAGGAAAAACAAAAGATTTACCCTCTTTTAAATACTTGAAAAGAACTGACTTATTAGCAATTAAAACTAGAAACAATAATGGAAAAAACAGGAAACAAGACATATTAGGAGTACGATGCTGCCCTAAAATTCCTGTAGACCAAATTGGTCCAAAACATGCAATTAATATTGGAGTAATTAAAAGCGCTCCTATACTAATTGGCTTTCTTAATACTGGGATTTCTACTTCAAACTTTGAATCGGTGATAAAAATATATCCCAACAAGTAAACTAAAGGGTTAAGCATCCATTCACCAATAAATCTAACACTGTACATCCCTGTTAGCTTCAAACTATTGATAATTTGATGGTTATTATTAAATAAAGAAGACCTATAATCATTACCTGGAGCAGACCATACATAATAGAACAATCCAAGTTGAACAATTAATAAAGCTAACACCCATTTATTTCGTGAATCATAAAACTTCACGGCAATCAAAAGCAAACTTATTAAGGCAAAAAGCTCATTAAAACCACTTCCAATAAAGATCAACACAAGAATAGTTAGGTAGTTTTTCACATCGAATTTACCGGCAAAAAGTATCGAAAACAGCAAAAACAAAAGGATCGAAGCAGGAATATAAGTCCATGCCCCACTTAACCAATACAACCCTTCACCTGTATCTGGTAAAGAACTAATAGTTGTACATAAAATGATATTTGCAAGAAAGAATGGCGAATTTAACTTAAACCTCCTCAAACCTATATAAAGTCCCAACCAAGAAAGAATAATCAGGAGTATAGACATCAAACGATACCCCGTTAAACCGCCCCAATTTAATGGACTTCCAATCAGAATAAAATTACTAATGTATCTTCCGTTCCAAGTTTGTCGCTCCTTTAAAACAGTTTCCACAAAATTTGGCAACTGCCCCTTCAAGGCATAAGTAAAATCATCAGCATAAGGAAAGATAAAAAAGCTAACCGATGCGTATGTAATTAGCACAATCAAACATAAAACCAGCAATATATTTTGTTGAAAACGATTCACTTCTTATACTGATCCCAACAAGTTTGACCTGCTGATAATTTTTGAATTGATTTTGCTAAACGGGCCTCTTTTGTTTCTTCTCTTTTAGCTGATATAACCCAATTAAGATATTCCCTTTTATGAGTTTTATTTAATGAATTGTAAAATGACTTTGCAGTTAAGTTTTCATTTAATAACTCTTCAAATTCAAAAGGCATTTCCGGCAATGGTTTTGGAGTTAACTTTTTCACCTTAACTTTTCCAGATTCATTGACTTTAATTGCATTTTGGATGTACAATTCTAAGTCATCGGTTATATCATCAAAAGAAGTAAATTGAATAGAGCGCATTGCTTTATTTCCTTCTTGTCCAACAAAAAGCCCTTTCGGATCAGGCATTTCAGCCCCAGGATGGAAAAAGAGAGTTACTTTTTTCTTAAAAGCTCCCAGCCCAATCATAAGCCCTTTATAATCGTAGGCTGGCATTTGCCATTTCAAACTTGCAGTTATCGATGGATTTGCAGCCAAAATTATTTCATGCAGAACAATCGCTAACTGCTGAAATTCAGGAATTGTTTTTTGGTAAAAGTATTGCTCTATTTTTTCATCCATCCTTACTAAACTATATAATAGAGTATATAACTTCTTTAATTGAATTGTAAGTGTTTTGATTAATTTCTGGAACTCTATCTTGACCAAACCATTCTACAACTTCAATACCTTCTTCAGTTTGAGGAACTAATTCGCCCTTATATTTGGTTGTCATTTTATACCAATAAGTTCTTTTTAAAGCCCATTTTCCTTTTCTTGTTTTATAACAATGGTAAGTACTTGGTAGTTCAGATTCTATATTTAATCCATCTACATTGCACTCCTCTTCCACTTCTCTAACGGCACAAGTTGGAATATCCTCTCCTTTTTCTAATTTACCTTTTGGCAAATCCCATTTACCTAGACGGTGAATAACTAGTAATTCGTTGTTTTCATTAAAAACAGTTCCACCTGCAGCAATTATGAATTTAAAAAAGGATTTAAACGCCTTCCATTCCTTTTTGGGCTCTTCCGTTATTACCTCAATTCCTGCAACTGAATTCTCTTCCAGCAACTTAATAATTCCCTCAACATCCTCAGCTGAATTCAACTGTTCATAACTTGTTTCTTTTTGAGCTTTTTTGTGAATTAAAACTGGCTTATCGTAAATAAAAACTTTATACATTTGCACCTATGATTTTGAATCTGGAAACTGCATCAAAAGTAGCAGAATATTTGCTACAAGCAAAAGCAATAAAATTACAACCTAAAGATCCATTTACATGGGCATCTGGTTGGAAATCTCCAATATATTGTGACAATAGAATCACACTTTCATTCCCAAGAATTAGAACATATATTCGCCAGGAATTAGCGAAAGCTGTTGTTGAAAAATATGGAGAACCTGATGTAATTGTTGGTGTTGCTACTGGAGCTATTGCACAAGGAGCCTTAGTTGCAGAGGAATTAGGTGTTCCTTTCGCTTACGTAAGATCATCGGCTAAAGGTCATGGTTTAGGAAACTTAATTGAAGGTAAAGTTGAAGCTGGACAAAGAGTTGTTGTAATCGAGGATTTAATTTCTACAGGAGGAAGTAGCTTAAAAGCTGTTGAAGCTTTAAGAGAAACTGGCGCAACAGTTTTAGGAATGGCAGCCATTTTCACTTATAACTTCCAATTATCTTTCAACAACTTTAAGGAAGCAAATTGTGAGCTAATCACACTTTCTGATTATGATGCTCTTGTTCAACAAGCTGTTGATTCTAGTTACATTTCAGAATCGGATGTTAATCTAATTAAAGATTGGAGATTAGATCCAGGAAGCTGGACCGGAGAATTGGTATGATTCATCTCTCAACAAATAAAATTCAATTAAAAAGCTCTTCCAAAGAGCTTTTTGATTTTATGAGTCAACCTAATGGGATTGCTCAAATCATAAAATCAAAAAAAACCAAACACCTGGAAGTAAAGGGAGAAATAATAACCTTTATTTTAAAATGGGTTGCCAGGTTCAATTTCCAAATCGATGAAACAACTGAAGAATATATTCAAATAAAATCTTCAAAAGATGTGGAGTTTGAAACTGTAATAAGGTTTGATATTTCTGAAGATTATGGAAAGTCTGCTGTAATTATTCACACAGAAATGGATACTGCTCCTTTTGTGGACTTCACAGTAGAAGGCAAAATAAAAAAATGGGTATCGGTTATGGCTGATAACTTGGAACAACAATTTGGTTAACAAACCTTCTTTCTAAACTCTTCATTCCATTATAACTCTGTTCCGCAACAGTCACCAACTAACTCTGTTCCGTGACAGTCACCAACTAAAAAAACAACCTTAAGCTACTCACAATGAATTTAATACAAGTAAAAAATCGTTCTGTTGAAACGATTTAGGTTGCATACCTTTTAAATCAAAGAAACTCTATTTCCTTTAAGCCAAATGATTCTAATTTTCCAAATTGATTATAGAGCTGCAGATCACCTAGCTTATCCACAGCTTGTAAAGTAAAATACCTGGTCTCTTCTCCTTTTTGATATAACTCTTGATGATATAAATAGCTGATCGAAGCAAAACCTTTCGTTTCAAATAAACTTAAAAATTGTTGTAAATGGAAAGATAACCTGCTTGTAACCACTTCTAAATCTATGTCTGCTCCAATTTCCAGACCTAAAGAAGTGCATGTTCTTTTCAATTCTGGAAAACTAACTTGATTTACATTTAATCCTATTCCAGCGAAGACACCTAATAATTCGCCTTTGAAAAGTTTATTTTCTATTAGAATCCCTGAAATTTTCTTCCCGTTAACAACAATATCATTGGGCCATTTAATTTCCACTTTCCCCTTTACAAATTCGGCTACAGTTTCGCGAACAGCTAGACTGACTAACATATTTAATGCAAAAACCTCCTCAAGTTGAATATTGGGCTTTAGAAAATAGGTTCCTAAAAAGTTTTGATCTGGATCGCTTAACCAACCTGCTCCCATCTGACCTTTTCCCCCTTCTTGAAAACCAGCAGTCACAAGCGTTCCTTCCTCAGTTTCTCCTTCAGAAAACAAACGCTTCAACTCTTCATTCGTTGAATCAACAACTTGATAATGAATCCTATTTTTCCCTACAAAGATCATTCGCTTGTAAAGTTAATACTCCGGCCTTAATATAATTTAACCTTTTTGTAATGTTTTTCACATTTAAACCCACAGAAATAATTACTTTTGTTTGAATTAAAATTGATAAAAAAACGCAGTAAAAAACGTGGGTATAACAACAGATAAATTACTTGAGGTAGTTATTGAAGGATTAAAGAATAACAAGGCTAAGGAAATTCATATTCTTAATATGCAAAACCTTGAAAATTCAGTTGCAGAATACTTTGTGATTTGTCATGGTACATCTAGAACCCATGTTGCTTCAACAGCCAATTCAGTTGAAAAAGAAGTTAAAGAAATTTTAAGCGAATACCCTTGGAAAAAAGAAGGACACACAAATGGAGAGTGGGTTTTAGTTGATTACTCCTCAATTGTTGTTCATGTTTTCCAAAAGGAAGCGAGAGACTTTTATAACATCGAAGAACTTTGGGCAGACGCAGAAGTTACTGTATTAGAAGACGAATAATATGAGTGGAAATAATAATAACTCTGGAAACGGACCAAAAACACCTAAAATCATTCCGATTTGGTGGATTTATATTGTAATTGGTGGATTGCTATTAAGTATGCAATTCTTCGAATTTTTTCAAGGCCCTGCTAACATTTCATCAGAAGAATGTAACGAGTTTATCGGTAAAGGAGAAATTAAAAAGGTGGTAATTGTTAAGGAAGGTGACTACGTTTATTGCGAGGCATTTGTAACAGACTCCGCTAGAAACAATCCTCCTCATAATAAACTTAGAGCTGGTGGATTTTACAAATTTGATGTTCACGATGCTTCAGATGCAAAAGATGAAATGGAAAAGATTGCCTTAGATAATGGGCATAGCCTTTCAATAGTTTCAAAAAACAAGCAACCATCTATGTGGGATGGAATTTTTAGCTATGTAATTTTCTTTGGTTTAATCATCGCCGTTTGGATGTTTATGATGCGTCGAATGGGTGGCGGAGGTGGCCCAGGCGGTCAAATCTTTAACATCGGAAAATCCAAAGCAAAACTTTTCGAAAAGGATACTAAAGTTGATGTAAGTTTTAAAGACGTTGCTGGATTAGCGGAAGCAAAAGAAGAAATTGTTGAGATCGTTGATTTCTTAAAAAACCCAAAGAAATATACCGCTCTTGGGGCTAAAATCCCAAAGGGAGCATTATTGGTTGGTCCTCCTGGTACAGGTAAAACCTTATTAGCAAAAGCAGTTGCAGGTGAAGCTCAAGTTCCTTTCTTCTCTCTTTCAGGATCAGATTTCGTTGAAATGTTTGTTGGAGTTGGAGCTTCGAGAGTAAGAGACTTATTTAAGCAAGCTAAAGAAAAATCGCCTTGTATTATTTTCATTGATGAGATTGATGCAATTGGTAGAGCAAGAGGTAAAAACCCCGCTCAACAAGCTAACGACGAAAGAGAAAACACGTTGAACCAAATGCTTACCGAAATGGATGGGTTTGGATCTAACAGTGGTATTATAGTAATGGCTGCAACAAACAGAGCAGACATCTTAGATAAAGCACTATTAAGACCAGGTAGATTTGACAGACAAATAATGGTTGATATGCCTGATGTGAATGAAAGACAAGAAATTTTCGAAGTTCACTTAAAGCCATTGAAATTAGATGACTCTGTAGAGGTTGAGTTCTTAGCTCGTCAAACTCCAGGGTTCTCAGGTGCAGATATCGCGAACATTTGTAACGAAGCTGCCTTAATAGCTGCTCGTCAGGATAAAAAATCTGTTGGTAGAGAAGATTTCTTGGCAGCTGTTGATAGAGTTATTGGTGGTTTAGAAAAGAAAAATAAAATCATTAAGCCTCAAGAAAAGAAAACGATTGCTTTCCACGAAGCTGGTCATGCTACCGTAAGTTGGATGATGGAATATGCATCTCCTTTAATCAAAGTTACTATTGTTCCTAGAGGTAAATCTTTGGGTGCAGCATGGTATTTACCTGAAGAGAGACAAATTACTACACGTGAGCAAATGTTCCACGAGATGTGCGCTACACTTGGAGGTAGAGCTGCGGAAGAAATTATTTTCGGAGAGATCTCTACTGGAGCTTTAAGTGACCTTGAAAAAGTAACTAAACAGGCACAAGCAATTGTAACAATTTACGGGTTAAACGATAAGATCGGTAACATTTCTTACTACGATTCAACAGGTCAGTCTGATTATTCATTCAGTAAACCATATTCTGAAGCAACTGCTCAAGTTATCGATCAAGAAATTAGTAAGATTATTGAAGAAGCTTACGTTAAGGCAAAAGAAATCTTATCTCAAAACAAAGAGAAACTTACTCAATTAGCTGAAGCTTTATTAGAAAAAGAAGTAATCTTTAAAGAAGACTTAGAAACTATTTTTGGAAAACGTCCAAACTCTGAAGCACCTATTGACTCCACTGAAGATAACAAAGTAGAGGAAGCTGGAGTAGTTGAAGAAACAAAATCAACTGAAGAATCTGATTCGTCTATTGATACTTCAGAAGATTCAGCTGAGGATTCTAACGAAAATAATACGTTAGCATAATATGCTTACTAGAGCATTAACAGGGGCAGTTTTCGTTGCGGTTCTAATAAGCTGCTCGGTACTTAGCCCCTTTTCCTTATTTGGACTGTATCTATTATTCGTAATTGTTGGAAGCTGGGAGTATTTAAATATCCTGGATAAGAACTCGAAAATCAGTCCTAATATAGCATTGGGAGTTTTTAACGCTTCAATTACATTTCTTGCATTAACAAGTGAGTACATCTTAAATGTAAGCATGTTTCCATTTATAGGAGTTTTACTACTTGGTATTTTTGGAACACCCTTATTAGAACTTTACAGCAAGAAAGAAGAGCCTTTTTCCAACATAGCTCATACTTTTCTTCCTATAATTTATGTTGCCCTTCCTTTTGGATTATTAATAATGGCCAACCATATCTTCCCAAACTATCATGAAAGTTTTGGTTACGAATTGATTTTAGGTTTTTATTTTGCGCTATGGAGTAATGATACTGGAGCCTACCTTTCTGGTAAGGCTTTTGGAAAACATAAACTTTTTGAGAGAATCTCTCCTAATAAAACTTGGGAAGGAAGTATTGGCGGAGCGTTATTAGCGATAGGAGTTTCAATAATTACAGGACTTTACTTTAACTCGTTACCGCTTTGGCAATGGGCTGGCATTGGTTTGATTATCTCGATATTTGGATCGATGGGGGATTTAGCGGAAAGCTTATTTAAAAGAAGTATGGGTGTAAAAGATTCCGGTAAGATAATGCCTGGGCACGGAGGTATTCTCGATAGATTTGATGGACTATTAATAGCCTCACCTTTCGTGTTTGCTTTTCTAATTTTTGCAAATTTTTAAATTACCAAGGGTTTACAAAATCTTCCTTTTTATATTGCTTATTTCTTTTCTTGAAAAGACTTGTTTTATTGCTTTTATTCAAAACATCCGACTTAGATACTAATTGAGTAATCAAACCATAGGGTATAAAAACAACTATATAAAGAAAACTTAAAATAACTTTAGAATTAATCCATCCCATATAATGGGTTAATCTAAACCAAAATAAGGATATAAACTCTCCTATTTTTTTAATTACAAAACCTAAAATTAAGATCAGCGAGCAACCCAACGGCCAGAATAACAAATAATTACGTTTTATGAGGCAATATACTTCAATAGCTAAAAGAAAGATTAGTAACGTAACTAATGTTTCAATCCTTTTACCCTTATAATCAATATCAAACTTCACGCTAAAACATTGAATAGATTACCCCACCTGCAGCACTTCCTTGGGCTACAACAATTAAAAAACCAATTATAATTAGCAAAAGAATTATTGGAGCTAACCAAAATTTCTTTCGTTCCTTCATGAATTTCCAAAAATCTCCTAATGAACTCATCAATTAAAATTAGTCATTTTTAAATCGTCTTTTATGCTCCCATTTTGGCTGACCTTCTTTATACAGCAGATAATCGCCAACAGCCAACATATCCATATCAGTATCCATAAAACATGAATATGCGTCTTTAGGTGATAATACAATAGGCTCTCCTCGCACGTTAAAACTTGTATTTATAACCATTCCATAACCATTAAGCTTTCTTACTTCTTCGAGTAATTTATGGTACCTTGGATTAAAAGCCTTTTCTACGGTTTGAACCCTTGCTGAATTATCAACATGGGTAATTGCTGGAAAAACACAATTTTTTGCCGCTAATTGCGAATCCACCCCCGTTTCTTTCCTACTTCCCTTAAACTCATCCTTCAAAGGGCAAACAAAAAGCATAAATGGTGAATCATTTTCTAATTCGAAAACTCTGCTTGAATCTTCTTTTAAAATTGAAGGTGCAAAAGGTCTAAAACCTTCCCTATATTTAATCTTTAGGTTAATCTTTTGCTGCATTCCCTTATTTATTGGGTCTCCAAGGATACTCCTATTTCCTAGGGCTCTTGGACCAAATTCCATTCTACCTTGAAACCAACCTATGACTTTTTGATTGTTAATCTCTTTCGCAACCACCTCCTCAATATTGGAAACCTTTTCAAAAACAGCTTTAAAGAATTTTAAATCCTTTTCAATTTCCTCATTGGAAAATGAGGGTCCTAGGAAAACTAAATTTTTAAATTCAATATTCTGTTTAAAATATATATTCGAAACAGCTAAAACAGCGCCTAAAGATCCTCCAGCATCTCCAGAAGCAGGTTGAACAAAGATATTATCAAATAGTCCTATTTTTTGTAAAACCCCATTGGCAACACAATTCAAGGCTACTCCACCAGACAAACATAAATTTCGGGAACCAGTCACCTCTTTAGCTCTCTTTGCAAGACCAATAACAACTTCTTCTGTTACCTTTTGAATTGCTAAAGCCAAATTACAATGAGACTGACTTATAGAATCTGATTCATTTCGTTTACTTAAGCCAAATAATTTCTCCCACTTCTTAGGATTACACATTCTAGTCCCAGAAATAAATTGAAAGTTTTTATGATGAAGTTGGTAAGACCCATCAGACTTTATATCAATCAGTTCTGATTTTATAATTTGAACGAACTTTTTCGTTTCTTTTGAGTCAACATAACCATAGGGCGCTAAGCCCATTAATTTATACTCTCCTGAATTAACCTTAAATCCTAAGAAGAAAGTAAATGAGCTATAAAACAAACCAACTGAGTGAGGAAAGCTTATTTCTTCAATTACTTTGATATCTTTGGCTTTACCATGAGCAATTGAAGTAGTTGTCCATTCGCCTACTCCATCTAGTGTTAATATTGCTGCATCGTTATATTGGGATGGAAAAAAGGAACTTGCAGCATGAGACAAATGATGCTCCGAAAACAATAACTTTGTCCTACCCCAATCTATATCTCCTATTTGTTTTAGCTTGTCTTTTAAGAGTTTTTTAAAAAACATCTTCTCTTTTATCCAAATAGGCATATTGATAATAAAAGAAAGCCATCCAAAAGGAACAGTAGAAAGAAAAACTTCTAAAATCCTTTCAAACTTCAACAGAGGCTTATCATAAAACACCACTACATCAACTTCTCCTAATTTTACACCTGCCTCACTTAAAGAATACTGGATAGAATTTATTGGAAAGGAAGCATCATTTTTAACCCTTGTAAATCTTTCCTCTTGGACACAAGCCATTAATTTTCCATTTACAGAAATACAAGCTGATGCATCATGATATAAAGCTGATATTCCAAGAATAATCATTTGGCTAGTTCACTTTTTACTGCCTCACTAATATATTTAGAAATGAATAAAGATCCTGAATCATTGTAATGAACAACATCCACGAAATACTCTTTATTATCTTTCATAAGTAATTCTGCATCAACAAGCATAACATTTTCCTGATTTGAAATCTCTCTCAAAACACTATTAAATTTCGCATGAATTTTAGCTATATCATACCCTTTGTAATTTCCTTCATTTTCAATCTTGTAATGTTTAAAACAAGAACCCTGAGTAAATAAAATTGGTTTTACATCTTGAGATTTAATATATCTAATCAATCCTAAAATGCTATTTCTAAATTGATTTTCTATGTCGGCAATTTTTTGATCAGGGATTGCTGAACGATCAAACTCTCTTTTAGCAATAGGTTCCCCTTCAAAAGTTGTAGGTAAAAGAACCAAAGAAATATGTGGAATAAAATTTCTTACGAACCAGTTTTTAGGATAACCAACTTTGTAGGTATTTAATTCCTCGGAATTGGTTAGTAATAAAGATCTGCTAGGGTTGGAATTATGATAAGTACCCGTGTTAAGTAATATACTTATATCGTTTATATTATGGTTAACAACAACTACATCAGGCTTATAAGCCGCTACTTTATTTACAAACAAATTAAGTGAATGCATCGAGTGATTTCCGCTGTTACCTATATTTAAGCAGCTCACATTCTCTAATTCATCTTCCACAACTTTATGAATCCTATTCTCCTCGGAAACTGCCAAACACTCCGTCGTTGATCCTCCCATAAAAGCAATAGTTTTATCTGTACTATGCTGCGGTTTATAGGGTAGGATAAATCCTAAGGAATCCGTTCTAAAATTTCCTTGATTCAAATTATGAATTGGCTCCCTTAAACGAATTGCATTTATATCATTTTTCAAAGTATCCCTAAACCGGTAGTAAGAATAGGCGCAATAAAGCTCTACAACAGCCACTAAAGCAGTCAAAAAAACAAATGTTAAGAAAATTAAAAGGAACCAATTCCGGAGTTTTTTCATAATTCCAAGATAAAAACTATCCTTCTAATAAAGACTTAAAATAATTGTATTGAGCAATTTGGGATCTTATCGACTTCTCCTTAGACTTTTTAGCTACGTATTTATTCTTCCCTTTTTCATCAACAATTCTCGCCTTTACATTATCCTTTAATTGTAAATTCAAGAACTCTCTCATTTGATCCTGGATTTCCTTATCATAAATAGGTGTAGTAACCTCTACCCTTTTATCCAAGTTTCTTACTAACCAATCTGCCGATCCAATAAAGAACAATTCATCACCTCCATTATGGAATTGGAACATTCTGATATGCTCTAAAAATCTATCTACAATACTAATCACCTCAATATTCTCCGATAAATCTTTTATTCCAGGAACTAAAGAACAAATTCCCCTCATGATCATTTTAATCTCTACTCCTTCACATGAAGCTTCGTATAATTTATTAATCAACTCGGTATCATTGAAGTTGTTCAATTTAATTACAATTCGTGCTTCTTTTCCTTTTTTGGCGTTTCTAATC
>JAYPYW010000040.1:15911-28755 GCA_038154685.1 Flavobacteriales bacterium
ATTTAGAACGAGTGTTATAGGGTGAGATGATAATATTATTAAATCGCTTGTTCATGTATGGTCTTTCGATAAAATCAAAAACCTTTTCAATGTCATTAGCAATTCTTTTATCTGATGTTAATAACGATGCATCTGAATAAATCTTAGCTGTTTTTTCGTGGAAGTTTCCAGTACCTACATGGACATAAGTGTTTTCACTTCTTCCTTCCTGACGCTTAACCATGATTAATTTACTATGCACCTTTAATCCTGGTAATCCGAAATGAACCTTAACCCCTTCTTCTTCAAGTACCTTACTCCATTTAATGTTGTTGCGTTCATCAAACCTTGCTCTTAACTCGATTAAAACAGTAACATCCTTACCATTTTTAACCGCGTTTATTAATGCATTAATAATTCGTGAATCGTTGGCAACTCGGTAAATATTGATTTTAATTTCGGTTACATGTGGATCGATTGCTGCCTGACGCAGGAAATCAATTACGTAATCAAACTTTTGGAAAGGGTAAAAACAAACTACGTCCTTCTTCTTGATAACATCCATAATACTTGGAACCCCTTCTAAATCCTTATGCGGAAGAGCAGGCAAGGCTGGATTTTCTAACTTAGATGAACCAATATCTGGAAACCCAATATAATCCTTAAAGTTATGATACCTTCCTCCTGGGATTAAGTTATCATCTCTTTTCAGCTTTAATTTCTTAACGATAAAATCTTTCATGTCAGCAGGCATTCCTGCGTCGTAAACAAAACGAACTGGTTCCCCAACTTGACGGTTTTTAATCCCTTTTGAAAGCTTATCTACAATCGATTTTGAGATATCATCATCGATATCCAACTCAGCATCTCTAGTCACCTTGATGTTGTATGCCTCAATTGTGTCGTAATTAAAAATAGAAAATACCTGAGGTAAGTTATATCGGATAACATCATCCAACATGATTAAGAATTTCTTCTTCCAAATACTTGGCAACTTGATAATACGATCAATCTGACCTGTTGGTATTTCAATTAAAGCATATTCGACCTTCTCTTTTTTAGCGCCCTTATTATACATCTTTACAAACATGTAAGTAGATGCATCTTTAAGGAATGGAAAAGGCTTCTTTTTATCAATAATAATTGGAACAATATTCGTTCTAACCTTATCTACAAATAGGTCCTTAACAAACTTCACATGTTCCCCGCTAATTTGATCTTCATTTAAGAAATATATATTTTCCTTTTGAAGCTCTTTAATCAGCTTAGCATAAGCCTTATCAAACCTAGTCTGCTGCTTTAAAACTTGCTTTAAAATCTTATCTAAAACTTCCTTTGGATTCTCTCCTGATGAAAGCTTATTCTCTCCTGGTAAATCCGCAACTCTCTTAATATTAGCAACCCTTACACGGAAAAACTCATCTCGGTTATTAGAGAAAATCCCTAAAAACTTCATTCTTTCTACAAGTGGATTCCTTTCATCCTCAGCCTCTTGTAAAACTCTTTCATTAAAGCTTAACCAGCTGATTTCTCGATTGATGAATTTGTTGGGCATTTTACCAGACATAAGCTAGATTTTTAAAGTCCTACAAAAATAAATCTCTAATGTTAACTACACTATTGTTTATTGATTTTTGTTTAAGAAAATGTAAACTTAATGTTAACTCAGGGCTTGAATCGTCGCAAAATCTTGGGTAAATTATTTATTTTCAGAAAACGGTAATTTTGCTCTATAGCACCGAAACCACTGTAATACCTAGCCAATCCTTCATTTTGAGAACCTTCAAAATCCAGCACAAAACCTGATTTTGCATAATCCCTGATTATTGAGTCCAAAAGAAAAAATAACGCTCCATTTTCCTTTCCAGCGTCGGACGTTCCCGAAAAAAGGAAAATGATTCGGTTTTTAAACTTTAGAAAGATCGCCCCTGAAACTAATCTTTGGTTTAAATAAACACCTCTTGTGAAAGCGTTCCCTCGTTGAATTGCAGTCTTAATCGTAATCTCAAACTTGTTATAATCTTCTACCTTAAATGTATCTAAGTCAGCTCCTCTTCCATGCTGGAATAAAGTAATTACATCTCCTGGAAAAGGTTTATTAATGGTAAGATTACTTTCAACTTTTTTTAAATTCCTTTTATGATTGGAAGAAAAGTCTTTTTGAATCTCTAGGTAATCTTTTCCTAAATCCAAAACAAGGTTTGTTCTCTGCTCTCCTATTTGGGATTGCCAGTTTAAATTCAGCTCAATAAATTTAAATTGTTTTTCAAGGATATCTTTTGCCTCTCTTTCTAAATCTTCAAATCCTTCTTCAGTTGTAAACAAACCCAATTGCTGAATAAAGAAGGGCGGGTAAACATACTTAAACCCCATTTTCTTTTTAAAAGGAATTGCAAAAACAGCTTTATATTCCCCGTCCTTTTCTAAAACCAATCCACTCCATTGCTCCACTAATCCATCTAAATACCAAGTAAGTCCGTAAGCTAAACCATTTGGCGATTTAATAACGCAGTCGTTCCATTTGGCATCATCAATATGTTTCCTCTGAATTAATTTCAAGCCTTACCGTATTCAATCATTTCCTCAAAAACGGTCTTCCAACCTTTCCATTGCTTGTAGTCGTTTAAACTATCGTTATGCCAAAGAGAAATAAAATCTCCATTCACCATTTTAACTTCATCAATTAATCGGCGATAATGAGCCATAGCATGCTCTGGACCAATGCCCATATAATACTTTAAAGTTCCTTCCATAATCGCGAAAGGATGAACTTTTAAGTTTGTTTCAACCTCTAAATCTAAATCATAGAAATAAAATGGAGTACAAGTTCCCGCTCGGAAACCGTAATTGGACGCGTACCCCATAGTAAAGTCATCTGTGATATCTAACTCAATAAGATTTCTATACGTTTCTGGCAGGTTCAACTTTAAAAAGTGTTGACGACTTCGCCATATTTCACGGTTAATGATCTTACTTAAGCGCCCTACTTCTTTTTCTAACTGAGCAAAACTATTATTGGATGCAAAAGATGGATGTATTCCAATTTTTGAATGATCGGAAACTGATTTTATTAAAGACTGAAATTTCTGATTACTTACAGGAATGTTTTTATCGTTCATCCCATAATCACCTAAAAGGAAAAAATAAATAAACGTTAAACCTTTCTCCTTAACCAGTTTTTCTTGATAATCAAACGTATCGTACGGATCTTTCTGCAATCCCATAAGCGTCCTTGTTCGATCCTTGAAATCCTTAAAATCGAAAGTCAGAACAGATTTAGCGTACCCCATCAAGGTTCTAACAAAACCTTTCTCTTTATACGCGTATGCATTATCTACATCTATGGTTGTGATGAATTGATACTTTCGTTTTGGAATGGAAAAATCAGGATAAACCTCTTTTAAAACATCCGCTAACTTATTCACCCAAATATTGATAACAGGTTGGTGCAAAAAGTCTTCATTAAAAGCTAAACTCTGATCGGCATCAAATCTGTTATAATGATCTTTTTTATGCGGTAAATACTCCTCATACCGAGCAGCTAAATAAAAGGAAGCTGCAAAAATATCAAATGGAAACATGCTGTTTCCCCCAACACCAAAAAACGCCTTTGTTCTATCGAAAGGGATAATATTAATATCCTGATCGTTTATTCCTTGTTCAAACAACAAAGGCTTACTTCTTATAAAAAAGGCATCTCCAACGGGATTTAAGGTATAAGCGATTTTTACTCCTTCTTTCTCTTCAAAATCTTTACGATTGGTAATTAGCTCAAAATCAGTTCGCATTAAATCCTTAAACACCAGATTAAATGCGTACCTAACTCTACTAGTTACCTTATGTGTAAAAACATAAATCATTTCAACTCCTCTAAAATCGTTTGGCAAATAAAATTCCCCGCTTTACCATCACCAAAAACTGGTTCAAACTTGGCATCCAAATTAATCATTTGCTGATAACCTTTTACTATATCATCTTTACTTGCTCCAACTAAAACTGCAGCATTATTCTCAACAATTTCCACCCATTCTGTCTGGTCTCTCAAAATGATGGATTTCTTTTCAAAGAAATAAGCTTCCTTTTGAATCCCCCCGGAATCTGTCATTATAAAAGCAGACTTAGACTCTAACTGAATAGTATCTAAAAAACTTACCGGTGGAATAACGATAAAGTCTGCTTTCAATTGCACTAAATACTCCTCCCCAAAATGATTAATTATTTGCTTTTCAGTCCTTGGATGAATTGGAAAAACAACCTTTTTATCAGCCATCTCAGCGACTGATTTCACACCCTCTAAAATTCCTTTTAAATTACCTGAATTATCAGTATTACTTTGTCGGTGACAGGTAAATAAAATAAACTCATTTTCTTTCACCTCACAAACTGATAAAACGTTTGAAAGCTCTTCCGCTTTGGCTTTAAAATAAAGGCTATTATCATACATGATATCACCGCAATGAAAAACAAACTCATTAGGAATCTGTTCATTTTTCAAATTATTAATTCCAACTTGCGTAGGAGAAAACAACAACCTACTTGAGTGATCGGTAAGAATACGATTACCTTCCTCCGGCATGGCAATATTAAAAGACCTTAACCCAGCTTCTACATGAACCAAAGGAATATTAGATTTAACTGCTGATATCGCTCCTGCCAAGGTAGAATTCGTATCACCGTATACCAAAATAATATCAGGTTTTTCAGTAGAGATCGCCTGCTCAATTCCTCTAATCATTTGATTAATAGGATTAGGCTTTTTAAAATCTATAGAATGGGAATATTTTGGAACCGGAATAAACAATTCGGTGAAGAAATCGTCACTCATATTAGCATCGTAATGTTGTCCTGTGTTCAAAACAACTTCCTCTAAAACATCAACAAAACCTCCCCTAATAACTCTAGTTATTGCGGCTGATTTTATGATTTGAGGTCGAGCACCAAGTACAGTTAAAATCTTCTTCATCAAAGCTCCAATTCGTCGGCGAAGCTATAATACGCATTTCCTGCTATTATAATATGGTCGAGCAGATTAATTTCTAACAATTCGCATGCTGATTTCATCTTTTGCGTGATTTTCTTGTCTTGTATACTTGGTTTTAAATTCCCAGATGGATGGTTATGTACCAAAATTATTGATGAGGCTAAATTTAAAAGAGCCTTTTTCAAAATAATTTTCTGATCAACTACTGTTTCTGCAACACCTCCCTGACTAACTCTCTCCTTTCTTACTACAACATTCCCCCGATTCAGGTAAAGCACCCAAAACTCCTCATGATTCAAATCAGAAATATAAGGTGCTAATTCATTAAAAACATCCTTAGCAGAACTGATTTTTACTTTCTCAACAACTTCTTCCTTTCGTCTTCTTGCAATTTCAAAAGCCGAACACAAAGTAACAGCTTTAGCTTCTCCAATTCCTTTAAACTGTTTCAAATCCTCTACCTCTAAGCGCCCCAATTCCGAAAGGTTTTGTTGCGCATATTTCAAAACCCTTTTGGCTAAATCAACTGCTGATTCTTCTCTACTTCCACTTCCTAGTAAAATTGCTAGCAATTCTGCGTTACTTAAACTTTGAGCGCCCTTTTCAATTAGTTTCTCTCTAGGACGATCATCTAATGACCATAATTTTATTGAGGTTTGGCTTTGCATATTGCAATTCTAATAAATCTAGGTTAGGAATAAGTCAAAACATATTGATAATCAATAAATAATTAAACAATGGATGAAAATTAATTTTTTCAGTTCAATTATAGACTTTAAGGATAATTTCCCCCTCAGCCTGCGGCAGCTCCACCTTTCAGGGGGAGCTGCCGCAGGCTGAGGGGGAAAAAAATATATTTGGAAAGTTTAACGCAAAAAAAAGGTCACCCAAATGGATGACCTCTTCTAAATTGTGTTTTAAAATGCTTTTTTGTTAAGCGATAGCAGCAACCGACTTAGTAACAGCTGACTTTAAGTTTGCAGCTTTGTTCTTGTGGATGATGTTTCTCTTCGCTACTCTATCGATTAAAGAAACTACTTTTGGTAATGCTTCCTCAGCAGCTTTCTTATCATCTAGACTTTTGATATCTCTAATAGCATTACGCATAGTTTTATGGTAATACTTATTGCTGATTCTTTTTTTATCAGCTTGTCTAATTCTCTTCTTTGCACTAGCGTTATTTGCCATAATCTTTAAAACTTAAAAAAGAGGCTAGCCTCTTTTTGTTGGTTTAAGTAGCCCGTAGGGGAATCGAACCCCTGTTTCCAGGATGAAAACCTGGCGTCCTAACCCCTAGACGAAGGGACCAATACGGATGCAAATATAAAACAGTACTCAAAAAATCATATTAATTTTAAAAAAAAATAATTTGATAATATTATTTTATTTGATTTCAAATGAATGATATATAGTTTTGCCAAAAATCTAATATATAACTATGAATAAAATAAATATCGCAATCAATGGTTTCGGAAGAATAGGCAGGTTAGTTTTCAGAGCCGCTGTTAATAATCCAAATATCAATATTGTTGGAATCAATGACCTTATAGACGCAAACTACATGAGTTATATGTTAAGGTATGACACTACTCACGGTAGATTTAATGGTGAAGTTAGTGTCGATGGAAAAGACTTAGTTGTAAATGGAAATAAAATAAGAGTTACTAGTGAAAGAGATCCAGCAAACCTAAATTGGGGTGATATAAATGCTGAGTATGTTGTAGAATCTACTGGGTTATTTTTATCTGAAGATTCTGCGAAAGGACACTTAAGCTCTGGTGCAAAAAAAGTTGTTATGTCAGCACCTTCAAAAGATGATACTCCAATGTTTGTTATGGGAGTAAATAACTCAAGTTATTCTACTGATATGAACTTTGTCTCTAACGCATCATGTACTACAAACTGCTTAGCTCCAATGGCTAAAGTATTACACGACAATTTTGGAATTGAAAGTGGTTTAATGACTACAGTTCATGCTGCAACAGCATCACAAAAAATTGTCGATGGACCATCTATGAAAGATTGGAGAGGTGGAAGGGCTGCATTCTCTAATATCATTCCATCTTCAACTGGAGCTGCCAAAGCAGTGGGTAAGGTAATTCCTAGCTTAAATGGTAAATTAACTGGTATGGCATTTAGAGTACCAACAGTTGATGTATCGGTAGTAGACTTAACTGTAAACCTAACCAAAGAGACATCTTATGAAGAAATATGTTCTGCAATGAAGTCAGCATCAGAAAATGAACTGAATGGAGTATTAGGTTATACAGATGAGGCTGTAGTTAGTACTGATTTCTTGGGAGATCCAAGAACTTCCATTTTTGATTCAGAAGCTGGAATAATGCTGAATAGTAAATTCGTAAAGCTTGTGAGTTGGTATGATAACGAGTGGGGATACTCATCAAAAGTAGTAGAGCTTATTGAATTTATGAATTCTAAAAAGTAATTAGATCATTACTATATTATTAGATCTCATTTCTTCTATAGCCTGATTTATATCATTCTGATTTAGTCCTTTAGTATATTTCAACTTGACTCTTGTACTAAAACCTTCTCTTGAAGCGTCAATAGCCGTATACTTCACACAATATTCAGTTGCGAGACCAACACAATCTACCTTATCTATACCCTTACTCTTAAGGTATTCAGCTAAATGAGTAGTAGCTCCTTTCGCGTTATCATAGAAACCGCTGTAGCTATCTATATCTTTATTGGTCCCTTTATAGATGATTTTATTTATTTTTTCATGGTTAAGATTATTTGGAAAATCAGCTCCAAATGTATCCTGAACACAATGCCTCGGCCATAAAATTTGATCTATTCCATTGACATTTATTATATCACCAACTCTTTTACCTACGTGACTGTCAACAAAACTTACATGATCAGAAGGATGCCAATCTTTTGTGGCAACTATGTGATCATAATCATCCATTATCTCATTTATAGGATCAATTATTTTATCTCCATCCTTTACCTCTAAAGATCCACCTGGAAGAAAATCATTTTGAACATCAACAATTAGTAATGTCTTCATTTTCTAAGATTTAAAATCATTTTTTTCTTTTCCTTGTAAAGATTTTCTTCAATACCAACTGGGTAAGAATGAGGATTTTCAAGTCTTTTATGTGAATTATCAAGCATTTTTAAATCATCTTCTAACCTCTGTTTAATCATTTTTAAAGGAGGACATTTATATGAAAGCTTTCCCTTCTCAAAAATTTTAATTAATAGCTTTTCATGGGAATACTTTTTATTAAACTTTTTATATCGGGTAGAATCGTTTGGATCAATCATTTTATTCCCAACTGTTTCAGCTGTTGAATCATATATCATATCTCCTCCAAATAATTCTTTTTTCTTAAATCGTAAAATTTGATTAATTCCTGGATTATTAATTTTTATTTTCTGCTCTGATAATTTTATTTTTTTATCCCAATTTCCTTCTGAATTTTTTAAAGCCGTCAATTTATAGACCGCTCCAAGAGAAGGGTTATCATATGCTGTAACTAATTTTGTTCCAATTCCCCAAACTGAAATTTTTGATTTTTGATTTTTTAAACTTTTAATTAGAAATTCATCAAGGTCATTGCTGGCAACTATTTTAACATATTCTAATCCATTATTATCAAGTTTTGCCCTAGCCTTTTTACTTAAATATGCTAGATCACCGGAATCAATTCTTACTCCTAACAGTCTTTTATTTTTTTTCTCAAGTTCTTTAGCAACTATAATTGCATTGTCTAAACCATCCATTGTATTAAATGTATCAATAAGCAGAATGCAATTATTAGGCATTACCTCAGCATATTTTTTAAAAGATTCTAATTCAGAATCAAAAGCAAGAACCCAACTGTGAGAGTGCGTCCCACTTACTGGGATATTAAATAATTTTCCTGCTAATACATTAGAAGTTTTAGATGTCCCACCTATATATGAAGCTCTACTTGCTGAAAGAGATCCATCAATTCCCTGAGCCCTTCTTAACCCAAATTCTAGTATCGGATCATCTTTAGAACTCAAATTCATTCTAGAAGCTTTAGTTGCTATCAATGTGTTGAAATTAAACATATTAATTATAGCTGATTCAACTAGTTGGCATTGATATATAGGACCTCTAATATTTATAATAGGTTCATTGGAAAAAATAACTCTACCCTCTTCTACAGCTTCAACATCACATGAAAATTTGAATGATTTTAAAAATTTAAGAAACTCTTTATCAAATAAATTTTTACCGTCATCAGATTTCAATGATTGTAGATAATCTATATCAGAATCAGTAAATTTTAAATTATTTAAGTAGTCAATTATAAATTCTAAACCGCAACAGACTGCATATCCTGAATTAAATGGATTTTTTCTGAAGAACACTGAAAAATTTGATTCATTTAAATGAATATTTTTCTTCCAGTAACCATAACACATGGTTAACTGATATAAATCAGTAAGTAGAGATAAAGATGTATTATATATTTTGTTTATCACTTTTAAAATAAGTCACATTAAAAACAACACCAAAAGTTACAAGGAACATTCCAATATAAACAAGTGTTTCAAAATTTTCATTAAAGTAAATGCTTCCAATAGCGATTACAAATAATATTTCAATATAACTAACGATAGAAACTTTAGAAACTTCTGAAGACTGATATGCCCTAGTCATAAAATATTGAGCAAATTGGGTGAATATTCCTATTGAAATAAGAACTAAATAATCCTCAATTGATGGGGTAACCCAATTAAAATAACTAAATATAGCGCCTATTGGACATGCTATCATAGGGAAATAAATCATAAGAACCAGTGAATGCTCCTTATCTTTTAGGTATCTTATTATACTATATGCAAAAGCAGCACAAAGACTACCCAAAGCACCTAAAAGAACATAATTAATCGTAACTCTTTCGTCATAACCTTGTATTAATAGAATACCTACAAATGCTGTTAATAATAAAAACCACTGAGTTACAGTCATCTTCTCCTTCAATAAAATAACTCCTACAAAAGAGGTAAATAGAGGTGTTAGATAAATTAGTGTCGATGCTGTTGCGAGTGGTATTTCCTGAAGAATTACAAAATAAAGATATAATCCTATAGTTCCAAAGACACCTCTACCCGTGAGAAGTAATTTGTTATTTCCAAGTACACTATGTCCTTTCCTCTTAAGTAGAAAATAAGTGATTAAAAAAGAAATTAAACATCTAAAAAACACTATTTCCATTGGTGGAATATGCGGTAAAAGTTTAACTCCAATTTTAACTACCATAAAAAAAATAGTAGCAAAAAACATAAAATATATGCCCTTATTCAATTTAATTTCCCTTTTTGGATTGTATAGCTTTTGTCAGATATTTTTATAAATTCTTTATTGTGGGTTACTATCACAAAAGTTTGGTTCATTTTTTTATTTAACTTTTTAATAAGTTCAATGAAGGTTTTTGAATTTTTTGCATCAAGATTACCAGTCGGTTCGTCAGCAAAAATGATTTCAGGAGAATTTATTAATGATCTTGCAATTGCTACCCTTTGCTGTTCACCTCCTGAAAGTTGATTTGGCTTATGGTTTAGTCTTGAAGATAAGCCTAACTCTTTTAATAACTCTTTAGCTTTATTTTCTGTGTCACTGTTGTTAGATGACGAAACGTAGCCTGGCAAACATACATTTTCTAAAACATTAAACTCATCAAGCAAATTATGAAATTGAAAAATAAATCCTACTTTATCGTTTCTGAAATCAGAAAGTTTATCCCCTTTAAGTTCAGAAATTGATAGGTTGTCAATTTGAATCTCCCCTTTGTCGGGTTTATCAAGTGTACTCAGGATATAAAGAAGTGTTGATTTTCCAGCTCCAGAGCTTCCGTATATAGAGACTATACTTCCCCTCTCTACATTCAGGTTTATTTTATCAAGAACTTTTATTTCACCGAAATTTTTAGAAATATTTTTTGCAGTAAGCATTTAACAAAACTAACTAATTATAATATTTAAGATTAATAAATATTGTAAGATTTGATATATAATTTATTATGTTTTAGCTTCGTAACATTATGAATATTCACGAGTACCAAGCCAAAGAAATTTTAAAAAATTTTAACGTAAAAATTCAAGAGGGATATGTTGCTAACTCTCCCGACGAAGCATATCAAAACGCAAAAAAGTTATCTGATGAGAAGAATACAAACATATTTGTCATCAAAGCTCAAATTCATGCGGGAGGTAGAGGAAAAGGGAAAATTAAAGAAACAGGATCCAATGGTGTCGTTATCGCAAAAAATATCGACGATGTCAAAAATATTTCCTCTGATATCATAGGAGGTACCCTTGTCACGCACCAAACAGGTGAAGAGGGTAAAACTGTGAACAAAATTCTTATAGCTGAAGATGTATACTATCCTGGTGATAATGACCCTAAAGAATTTTATTTAGGGATACTTTTAGATAGAACAAATGGAAAAAATGTAATAATGGCTTCTACTGAAGGTGGTGTTGAAATTGAAACAGTAGCTGAAGAGACTCCTGAAAAAATTATTAAAGAATGGGTAGATCCTTCAGTGGGACTGCAAGGATACCAAGTAAGGAAAATTGCTTTTGGGTTAGGTTTATCTGGAAATGCTTTCAAAGAAATGACAAAATTCATTTATTCACTTTACAACGCATACGATAAAATTGATGCCTCTATGTTTGAAATAAATCCGGTTCTTAAAACTTCAGATGACCAAATTCTAGCTGTAGACGCAAAAGTAAATATTGATGATAACGCTCTTTTCAGACAAAAAACTATTGAAGACCTAAGAGACCTTACTGAAGAAGATCCTTCTGAAATTGAGGCTAATAAGTCTAACTTAAGCTATGTAAAGCTAGATGGAAATGTTGGTTGTATGGTAAATGGTGCTGGTTTAGCAATGGCAACAATGGACATTATTAAATTATCTGGAGGAGACCCTGCAAACTTCCTAGATGTTGGTGGAACAGCAAGCGCAGAGACAGTAGAAGCTGGATTTAGAATTATATTAAAAGATCCTAACGTTAAAGCAATTTTATTAAATATTTTTGGTGGTATAGTCCGGTGCGATAGAGTTGCAAATGGAGTTGTTCAAGCATATAAAAATATTGGAGAAATAAGCGTTCCGATAGTCGTAAGATTACAAGGAACAAATTCTGAAGAAGGTGCAAAAATTATTAAAGAGTCAGGATTAGAAGTATTCTCTACAAACACTCTTCAAGATGCAGCTGATAAAATTAACGAAATACTTAAAAAATAAGTAATTTGCGTTGGTAGTTCAACTGGATAGAACATCAGATTTCGGCTCTGAGGGTTGAGGGTTCGAATCCTTCCCAACGCGCAAATAAATTATATGAGAAAAAAGATTCTATTTTTATTTTTCTTTATCCTTACTATAAGTTCAGTATTAATTCTAAATAATCAATTTAATAATATTCCTCCCATTGGAAAGTTTTTAAATCCTTATAACGGTTTTTGGAAAAATGCTGAAAAAAATAATGTAAAAACACTTGAGAAAATTAATTTAAAAGACCTCAAAGGCCCAGTAACAGTTCAATTTGATAGTTTATTGATCCCACATATTTACTCTGAAAATGATTTAGATTTATTTTATACCCAAGGATATATTACTGCTTTCCATCGATTATGGCAGATGGAATTTCAAATAAAGGCAGCAGCCGGTGAATTATCTGAAATATTTGGGAAGAGAGCACTTAAAAGAGACAGAGAACAAAGGAGAAAGGGAATAACATATGCAGCAAAAAGAACTTTAAATAAATCGATTTCTGATAAGGAAACATTTGAATTATTAGAGTCATATGTAAGAGGTATTAATGACTTCATTGAAAGTTTAGATTATGCTAGTTACCCTCTTGAAT
>JAYPYW010000041.1:0-4931 GCA_038154685.1 Flavobacteriales bacterium
AGTATCCATAGTTCTCTGAGCCATGATTTTAGAAGCTCTAAACTCATCTCTTCTAACTAACATTGTTACGCTTTTACAAAGCTTAGCTAAATACATTGCTTCCTCACAAGCAGAATCTCCAGCTCCTACAACTACTACGTCCTGACCTCTGTAAAAGAATCCGTCACAAACTGCACATGCGGAAACACCACCAGATTTTAATCTTTCTTCAGACTCTAATCCTAACCATTTTGCAGAAGCTCCAGTTGAAATGATAACAGTATCAGCAGTGATTTCAGCTTTGTCTTCAACGATAATTCTTTTAGGAGTTTCGTTTAAGTAAGCTTCTGTTGCTAAACCGTCTCTAATATCTGTTCCAAAACGAGCAGCTTGATCTTTAAACTGAATCATCATCTCTGGTCCGTTAATTCCTTCAGGATATCCAGGGAAGTTTTCAACATCAGTAGTTTCTGTTAATTGTCCACCAGGTTGTAATCCAGCGTACATTACAGGTTTCATCTCTGCTCTTGCAGCATATATAGCAGCAGTGTAACCAGCAGGTCCACTACCAATAATCAAACATTTTACGTGCTCTTTAGTCATAACTATTAATTTGGGCTTCAAATTTAATTCTTAAGAAGGGAAAAACCTTAAAAACTTATTAACGGTTGTTTATAGATGATAGAGAATTGAGAATGGAGTAGAGGAGATGTGGAGATTAGTAGTGTTATTTTAAATCTAAGTTTTCTCTATTCTCCTTTCTGTATTCTCTCTTCTTCAAAAAATCCTATCTTTAATCCATGCATTCGGCGCAACTAGCAGCGGCTTTGGGTGGTTTGTTCCACTGGAAAGATGCCATAGATATTTTATTGGTGTCTGTGTTACTTTATCAATTATATAAGATTGTAAAGGGGACTGTTGCGGTTAATGTATTCATTGGGATTTTAGCGATTTACTTTTTAAACCTGATTGTAAACTTTATGCAAATGAAGTTGTTGGGGACTATTTTCCGACAAGTTCTTGGTGTTGGTGCAATTGCTTTGGTTGTTTTATTCCAGCAAGAAATTCGAAAATTCTTGATCTTAATTGGTATCAAATCATATAACAGTAAACAAGCAAGATGGTTATTTCAAATGGTTCCTTTCCTTAAAAAGAAAGGTCAGTTAGGTACAAAGTATAAGCCCATTGTAAATGCTTGTTTTAATATGGCCAAAACCAATACAGGAGCCTTAATTGTTTTAAGCAATGATTCTGATTTAAGTTTTTATTCTTCAACTGGGGATACTTTAGATGCTAATGTGAGTGCAAGGTTACTTGAGAATATCTTCTTTAAAAACTCTCCTTTGCATGATGGTGCTGTTATAATAGCAAAGGATAAGATTGTTGCCGCAAGATGTGTGTTGCCTGTTACCGAAAATGAAAACTTCCCTGCTGCTTTTGGTATGCGCCATAGAGCTGCCGTTGGAATATCGGAGGTTTCTAACGGTATTGTTTTAATTGTTTCTGAGGAGACGGGTAAGGTTAGTTACGCAAAAGGAGGGAAGTTAAATACAAATGTTTCTAAGGAGGAACTGACTAAGTTTTTGAGTAAGGATTATAAAAATTCTGCTAGTTAATCATAATTATTCCTGCTGGCTTTCGTTAGTTTTTAGCTAATTTAGATTTTGATGAAAAAGCTAATTGGTTTTCTATTCATTTTTGCCCTTATAGGTTGTCAGAAAGACGATGGTAGAATTATATGGAGAGTTTGGTATGCTGTTCAGTTACCGCCCGATCATGATTTGAAAATCACTTATAATTCTGATAAATACTTTGATTCTGGGGTTTATGATACAATTGTTGTGCATGATAGTGATTATGTTCAACAATTAGATGGATTTTGGATTGGGCAGAGATTACAAGATGATAAAGAGAATGGTTATTTCATCAATATTCAAATTGATTCGTTAACTCCTTATGATGGAAGGTTAGGTGTGTTTGTTTACGCTAATGACACTTCACTTTTGGATTCCGTTTATTATCCATACGGGACTGAGAGTATCTCCCTTGAAGGAGATATTCCACTAAATTTTTAAGATGCAAAGAAAGTTTATAATTACCGCAGCTATTTTAGGAATGTTATCGGTAATTATTGGTGCATGGGCTGCCCATGGTATTGAAGGTTTTATTCCTGATTCAGATCCTGATAAGATTAAAAAGATAGCAAGTTTTAAAGTTGGTGTTCGTTATCAATTTTACCACACTTTCTTATTGTTGTTTTTAGGATTAATTCCAACTGAATATTACAAGAAATTATTAAATCTAATTTATAATTTGATTCTAACTGGGGTTATACTTTTCTCAGGTTCTATTTATTTATTGAGTTTAAAATCCCAAATTGGATTGGAATCTGCGGCAAAGGTTCTGGGACCGATCACTCCTCTTGGAGGATTGACTTTAATTATAGGTTGGGGAGTTTTAATTCTTTATGCTTTAAAATTGAAAAAAGATTAATGGAAAATTCATACGAAGGATATAAAAAGCATTTACAAAAGATCGCTCATCTTAATTCGGCGATGGCATTATTAAGTTGGGATCAGGAGATTTATATGCCTAAAAATGGTGCAGCTGTTAGAGCGCAGCAGTTTAGTACATTAAGTGGTATTGTGCATGAATTGGCTACCGATCCTCAGTTTGAAAATTTAGTTGACCATTTATTAAAGAAAAGTTCTTTTGGTTTTAAGGAGATGAGAAATCTGCAAGAATCAAAGGAGTCTATTGAACAAAGTAAAAAGTTACCTGCGGATTTTATTCAAAGGGCTGCAATGGCTAGATCTGAGGCATTCCAGTCTTGGGAAGAAGCCAGAAATAAAGAAGATTACAATGTTTTTGTTCCTGCATTACAGAAGATCGTTGAATTGGAAAGAGAAAAAGCAGGGTTATTAGGATACAGTGATCATCCTTATGACGCGCTTTTAAATTTATATGAGAAGAATTCTACAGTTCGTCAGTTGGAACAGATGTTCTCACAAGTAAAGAATCAAATTGTTCCTTTAGTTAAAGAGCTTGGAAAGAAAGCCCAGGTTGGTGATGCTTTCATGTATAAGGCATACGATAAGGATAAACAGTTTAATTTTAGTATTGAGGTTTTAAAGCATATGCAATATGATTTTAATGCTGGTCGACAAGATTTATCTACTCATCCATTTACAATTAATTTTAACGCTCAGGATGTAAGAGTTACTACCAGAGTAAATGAAAATGATTTAGCTGAAGTAATTTGGAGTACCATTCATGAGGGAGGACACGGATTATATGAGCAAGGTTTGCCTTCGGATCATTACGGATTACCAAGTGGTGAATATGTTAGTTTGGGGATCCATGAGTCTCAAAGTAGAATTTGGGAAAACAATGTAGGAAGAGCAAAACACTGGTGGCAGTTTTTATATCCTAAGTTGCAGGAGGTTTTTCCTGAGCAATTGCAGGAGGTAAGTTTAGACGATTTTTTCAAAGGAATGAACAAGGTTCAGCCTTCACTAATAAGAACATCTGCAGATGAATTAACCTATCATGTTCATGTTTTGATTCGTTATGAAATAGAGAAGGGGTTAATGGAAGGAGTTTATGAAGTTGCCGATTTAGAAGAAGTCTGGAATGAAAAGTATACCGAATACTTGGGAGTAACTCCATCAAAACCAACCGAAGGTGTTTTACAAGATATTCACTGGAGTCATGGTAGTTTAGGTTATTTCCCTACTTATTCAATTGGTAGTTTTTATGCCGCGCAATTTTATGCTCAGGCTAAAAAAGAAATCCCAGGATTAGAGACTCAGTTGGCTAAGGGTGATGTAAAAGCCTTTTTAAAGTTAATGAGAAAGAAAATTCATGAATGTGGAAAAGTTTACACCGCTGAACAGTTATGTGAACGTTTTACTGGAGAACCATTGAACATTAAGTACTTCGTGGATTACGCGAAGGAGAAGTATGGTGAAGTTTATTCTTGATTAGGTTTCAGGTTTTGGGATTCAGATTGTTCTTTAAAGTTTCTACATTCCTGCGCAGGCAGTAACTTCTTGATCCGGTTTAAACAAAAAGATCCCTTTCTTCAAAGAGATGACGAATGTTAGTGAAGGCTTTACAATTTAGCTATCTCGATAACCAGGATCTAATATTCTGAATTAAGCTTTATTCGTAAAATGAAAAGTCCTCCGACGCTTTACTTGCAGCTCTTTCTCTACCAATAAGGTTTAAATACTTCACCCAATCATCTATTTCTTTTTCGATTTCAGATTCAATGAATACGCTCGATGCTTTTCTTTCGATGTAATCCATATAAGTTTTGCTTGATATTTGATTAGTGTCTTTTGGTTGTAATCCGGCATAGTGAATAAACCATTTATTACTGTAATCTGACTGATGCTTGAAGAAATACACCCAACCTTCATCGAATTTATTTTTGATATACTTCTTGGTTACAAATTCTAGAGAGTCTTTTTCTTCAATAGAAGAGGAAGCATATATAGCTGATTCCATTAACTTCTCTTGAGTTAAATACTGCTTGTCAAATAGCTGCTCTTTTCCAATGAATTTTAACGCTTTGTAAAAAGCAAAACGGTAATCTGGACTTTCTGAGAGTGTCTTATATAAGCTATCGTGAACCGGAAGGTTGTTTTGAGTTAAAATTATAGTTGAAACAAACTGGTAATCCTTGTCCTTGTGTTGTAAAAGGGAGTTAAAATAATCCTGAACCTTATTATCGGAACTGTAATAAGGGACTAATAATTTTAAGAACTGTGTGATGCTAAACTGATCGATAGTACTTATCTGATACTCCTTTCTTTTTCCAAAAGAATATATGTAATCAGTGTCTTTTAGTTTAATAGATGAGCTGTAAGTGTTTTCGTAAGAATTACCTTTTTTGGTTGTAGTTTTACCTGTTGCCTCTCTAAGAATTAATGGTTTTTCCCTTTTGT
>JAYPYW010000041.1:4941-10472 GCA_038154685.1 Flavobacteriales bacterium
TCCCATAAGTCTGGATAAAGCTTAGCAGCTAAAGAAAGAGAATCATCTAAATAATAAAAGAAGCTTTCGATTGGGTTCTCGTTTCGGGTAATAGGTGGCTCTTGAAGTAACAGTCTGTTTAATAATCTGTAAGATTTTTTGGTTCCATATTTTGCAAGCGCTTTCAGTATTGAGAATTGTTGCTGGTAATCATCTGTCGCCAATTCATATTTTAACCTTAAATAGGGTAGGACAGCTGGGTGCTTTAAATAGCCTAGTTCTTGAATTAATTCATTGGCTGTACCTTCCTTATCATCCTTTGGGAATTCAAAATTATCGATATACCAAATCAAACTGTCTACATGATCTTTTGTAAAAGTGATTCTGTTCGAAAGGTTAACGGCTCTTTGAATAGAAGTTGAATCTCCACTTGAAAGGTCCGCAAAGAAAAGTGGGGCATTTGGAACAGTAATTTTCTTACCAAGTAGTTTATTCCTATCTGGCTTAAATGTATTAAAGAAAGTGCTTACAAACTTTGATCGTTTTTGAGAGCTATTGTAAGCTGTTCTAATGGTGTAAACAACACCATGATTAACTAGCGTTTTCAGTTCAATAACTTTCTGACTTCCTGTGTCTGAAACAATGACATGAGCAGTTGGGATTGTGTCGTTATTATCGTATTCTTCTTTTTTAATGATGTATCCACCTTCTAGGTAATCCTCAAGTTCATCTTTCCAGAATTCTTTCATGGTTTCAAAGTGGTAGTAATCACTGTGTTTTAAATACTTTACTCTGATGGATTCATAGTTCTTTTTGTAGAAGAAACCTCTATAGTTTTTAATGTAATCCCAATCCTCCTTTTCGTTTGAAGTTGATTTAGATCTTACATAATTCATTAGGTCTTCCATTTCTGGAGGGGTAACGGGGGTGGTTACTGAATAGTTTAAGACTGTGTCATGGTAATAAACATATTCATCCTCTCGGTAATTGTTGGTGAATTTAAAAGACTTGAAAAACTGCTTAGCTTTTTGCTCCGTTGATTTTGCAGACATTAAATAATAGAAGTTTTTCCATAACTGAGATTGTAAGAAAATTGAATCACCGGTTTGAGTAATTATATAACCAGATGCGATGTTGTTTTTATTAGAAGTTGTTTTAATAGTTTGGACCGAATCTAGTTGATCAGCGAAAACGGTAAATAAGTAAGAGAGTTCAAAAGAATCTTCTTCAATGTATTCAAAGTCAATTAGCCAATCAGTCTGAAGCATATAGAACGAACTGTCCTTATTAGAGTATGACTGAACTGCGTAATGAGATGGAGAGTTACTAATTTTAACTGCATGCTCATTGTTGATTGGGGGAGTAGGGAATTCAATTTCAAAATCGTTTAAACTTGAAGTGTATTTTGTTGAGTTGTTTTGATCGTTTTTAATCTTAACTGAGTTTATAAATCTATCTCCATAAATTTTAGCCCATTCACCGGTACCGCTCATTTTAAAGAAAATAATTTCAAGCGGAGTGAAAACTATAAGTCTTTGCTGAAAATCACCTCTTCTTGTTTTGTTGGTAATTTTAATGGCGTTAAAACCAGATATTTTAACCTCTTTTTGATTGATTATTTTTCCTTCAATATTTTCAAAAAGTAAGGAGTCGACTTTAGATTTCCATTGCTTAGCGGATGATCCATTTAGTGGGGCGTAGGTTTGAAATCTTGAAACAAGAAAATTCCCTCCGTTTGCCATGTCGGGATAGAAATATTGAATATCCCCAAATGCTCCATTGGTTTCATATAGTTTACCTGGGACATTTACAGTTATATAGCCATCATTAGTTGTAAAAGGTTTGTAGGGAAGATCAAGGTATCTTTTTTCTATGTTGTTTTTCTTTTTTTTAGCAATCTCAGATTTGTTTCTAATGATTGGACGAAGTTTATATCCTTTTTCTTCAAGCATTTCGATTACACCATTTTTACCTGGTAAATGAGCTGCTCCGATACCAATGAAAATACTTTTTTGTTGAGCTAACGTGTCGATTCCTTCAGTCATTATCCTGTTTCTCTCATGCAAGAAGTAATGCAAGTAATTATCAGACATTGCAGTCATTCTTGTAATAGAGTCAATGATATCGATATTCCCATTTCTGTAAGCGTCTTCCAACGCCTCACGAATGCTCATGTCTTTATTCCACTTGGAGTAATAATTCTTTTTTCTCTTTTTATCCTCCTTTTCGTCTTTATCATCAGGAAGCATCGAAAGAACTTGAAGTTTGTTTGTTTCCTCAAAATCTTCAAGATTTAAAACCTCTATTTTATTTTTCTTAGCATATTGGTAGATGAACAAATCTAGGTATGTGTTTTCTTCATACTCATCATTAAACTCAGAACCTCGGTAAAGGAATCCATTTTCTAAAGAATGTTTCTGACGTAAAGCTTGCTCTAAATCTTTCTTTTGAGGTGCAGAAAAGTCTGTTAGGTTTTCATAAAAATTTCCAGCTCCATTTCCGTAATAATCTGTTAATCTATTCCTTGTTAATCCATTATCAGAATTGTACATTTCATCAATCCATTTTCCTGGGTCAGATTCCAAACAAACCATATCTGCCTGATCAAGGGCTAAAAAGAAAGTATCACCTAAGTGAAAGGCAATTTTATTACTTACATGCATAGTTCCATATAAGTAGGATTTCTTTTTAAACCGTTACCTGAAATCTCCCAAAGTAGACTAGATTGATTTTGACTGAATGTATTGTTTGTTAATCCTGCAAGAATTAAAACTAATGCGAATATTCTCTTCATTTAATGTGATTCTCCCTTATTACAAGTTTAACGATTAAGTTGGGCAATCCCTGAGATATATTGTTAATAAAGCTGAAATACTTAATAGATAATTCTTACTTGAATTCCAGTTTCCATTTCTCTTTTTTTACCCTCATGAAAAGCCGGTCTCATTTTAGGAAGCTGACTCATTATATATTTAGCAGATTTAATAATGTGAGGGTTGTCGGTTCCTAATACATTTACTTTCATGATTTTCCCTAGGGTATCAACCCTAAATCTAATTTCAAATTCTAGGTGATAGGTAAGCTGGTCTGGAGTATATAACCTGTTTTGGATTTGTTTTTGAATGTTTTGAATAGAATACCTGTAACGATCGAAGTTAGAGGCAATTTTTAAGCATGGTTTACTTTCAAAAAATGGTCTTGTATCCGGGTTTATCATTGGGAGTTTAAACCCCAAGGAAGTTAGTTCTTCAGATTCATCCCCATCTTCCCATAGGTCTGCCTCTTCAAGGGTTGATTCAGTTTCAGTTTTTTCATTTTTATCTTTTAGCTCTAATTCTAGATCATGTAAGTCTATTTTAACCTTTTCAATAATTGTTGATTTGGGTTTAAGCTTTGGTAACTTTTTAGTTATTGCCTTAGGTATTGGAATGATTTGAGGAGGTTGAAGGGTATCCATGATATCTTCGATGAATATCCATCGATCATTTTCTACTCTTTCATAACTGCGCCATTCAAAGGCAAGAAAACTTATTCCTAGCGCTGCTGATAATCCAATAAGTAAAAATATTGGTCTATTTTTCTCTAAATCCTGATTTTTCATAATGTTGTTTTTTAGGCTGAAACGGGCTGCTATTTGTTTAATTATGGCTGTTTAACTTATTAATGATTACTTAAAGTTTTGTTAATGTTTCATAGGTTTAATTATGATGGTTAATTGCGGCATGGATTTTGTTAATATTCTGTTAAAACCAAAAGCCATGATTAAACATATACACACTTTAACCTTGCTTTTATCAACTTTTATAGCGAGTGCCCAATTCGATTTTACAATGAGTGGACTGTATTCAGCTCCAATAAAAAAGTTTTGTGATGACCAATATTCTGATGGTTGGGGAGCGAAGTTTGGATTGGGGTATACTTTTATGCTTCCTACAAATTTTGGAATTGAAACGGGAGCTAATTGGATAGTTAGTAATAATGGATACCGTAAAACAGAGTTGGATTTAGGGGATTATACTTTAAGAAATAATTGGTACAACTGGCAACTTAAATTAAATGCAGTTTGGGAGTTTGAAAACATAAGGCCTTACATTGGTGTGAACGCAGGTAGGGCAAGATATTTTACAACTGAGTATTTAGATTTCTCTTCAACTCAGGAAGACGGGATAGAGTATTGGGACGAAACACTTTATAAAGAAAGAGTTTTTCAATATGGCGCTCAAATGGGAGCTTACATTAAGTTGTCTGAGGTTTGGTCCTTTGATTTAGGGGTTTCTGTTTTAAAGTCTCCGCAATCTGTGAAGTACATTAATTTTGATTCTTTCTTTTTTGATGGAGAATTAATCGATTATGATGAGCCAAGCTCAAATCCTTTCTTGGTAACCATCAGTGCTGGGTTTAGAATTAACTTGTCTAATATAGAGTTTGATTCAGTAGGGGGTTTGTATAGCTACGATGATTCTGCTTATGATTACTCTTCAACTTCAACATCACGTTCAACTTGCACTCAAAGCGGTTCCCAAAGGTCTGGATCATCCTCTTCAGGTTCTTCATCGGGTAGCTCCTCTAAAAAAGGAAGTTCGGAACCAACGCTTTTAAAAAAGGGGAAAACTCCAGTGAATTTCAAGTAATATTTATTAATGCTCTTTGTTTAATAGTTTCTAGTTGAATTTAGTTTACATGCGATTTTATTTTTTTTCTTTTTTCTTATTGTTTGGTTTTTTAGTGAGTGCTCAGCTAGATATTTCAGCTAGTGGACTTTTTAATAAACCTATTTCTAATTTTTGCCACGATGAATACCATATGGGTTGGGGGGCAAAGTACGGTTTAGGTTATACTCATATTTACGATCAAAGAAATATTGGGTTTGAAGTTGGATGGAATTGGTTAAGTAGTAAAAACGGTAACAAGGAAGCAGGCTTACCTTTAGGAGACTACTTTGTAATGAATAAATGGTCTCAAACACAGTTTAAAATAAATGCTGTTTGGGAATTGTACAAAACAAGAGCCTATATTGGTTTAAGCAGAGGAAGTGCTAATTATAAATCCACAGAATATATTGACTTTGAGGTAACGCAGGAAGATGGATCTGATTATTGGGGTGGAAGTTTGTTTTCAAAAAGGGTTATGCAATATGGAGCTCAAGCAGGATTTTATTATAAAGTGTCGAAAAATTGGTCGTTTGATCTTGGTATATCTGTTTTAAGGGCATTTAGAAATGTGAAATTTATTAACCTTAATTCATATGTTTTTGATGGAGTTAATATTGATTATGATGAGCCTAGATCGAAACCGTTTTTAATTACAATTAGTGCTGGGTTTAGGCTTAAATTGTTTGACTTGAAGGAAGCTAAAAAACGTGCAGAAGAGAATACTAAAAGTCCAACCCTAAATATTCCAAGTTCAGATTCTGGGACATCAAGTTTAGGTTCGGGAACTTCGAGTTCAGGTTCAGGGACTTCAAGTTCAGGTTCTGGAACTTCGAGTTCAGGTTCAGGAACTTCGAGTTCAGGTTCGGGAACATCACGTTCAGGTTCAGGAACTTCAAGTTC
>JAYPYW010000041.1:10572-27245 GCA_038154685.1 Flavobacteriales bacterium
GGGTTCAGGAACTTCAAGTTCGGGTTCAGGAACTTCAAGTTCGGGTTCAGGAACTTCAAGTTCGGGTTCAGGAACTAACAGCAAAACGAAGTCTAAACCAACATTACACAAAAGGGGGAAGACACCAGTTAATTACAAATAAAAAAAGGCTGATTCTAATAAGAATCAGCCTCTCAGTATAAAAAGCTATTAAAATCAATTCATGAACAATCTAATCGATTGAGCTAATTTTGATTTCATGTCTTTTCTTTCAACAATATAGTCGAGGAATCCATGCTCTAATACAAATTCAGCAGTTTGGAAGCCTTTTGGTAAATCTCTACCAATTGTTTCTTTTACAACTCTTGGTCCAGCAAAACCGATTAATGCATTCGGTTCACTCACATTAATATCTCCTAACATTGCATATGAAGCAGTAACTCCTCCTGTTGTAGGATCAGTTAAGAAAGAAATGAATGGCAATCCAGCCTCAGCAAGTAGAGTAAGCTTTGCAGATGTTTTAGCCATTTGCATTAAAGATAACGCGGCCTCCATCATTCTTGCCCCACCAGACTTAGAGATTAAGATAAATGGTTTGTTGTATTTGATACAGTGATCAATTGCTCTTGAAATCTTTTCTCCAACAACAGAACCCATAGAACCTCCAATAAAATTGAAGTTCATACAAGCGATAACTACATCAATATCTTCCATTTTACCGTATCCAGTTGTAATGGCATCATTTAATCCAGTTTTTGCTTTGGCAGCTTTTAACCTGTCTTTATATTTTTTAGTATCCTCAAATTTTAATGGATCACCAGAAATTAACTTTGGACTTAATTCTGTGTATTTACCATTATCAAAAAGGAAGGAGAAATATTCGTTCGAGTTGATTCTTTCATGGTGCTCACAAGTAGGGCATACATAAAAGTTTTCTTTTAATTCTTCGGCTGTAAGCATTGTTTTACACTTCTTACATTGGTGCCATAACCCCTCTGGAGTTTCTTTTTTCGCTACTGTTGGAGTAGCGATATTATCTTTCATTCTCTTAAACCATCCCATAAAAGAGTGTTTTAATATTGAACCGCCAAAATTAATAAAAAAACCTTGGCCACACTTATTAATAGATATTCTCTTTTAAACACGAGAATATTAATTTTTATAACTACTTGGAGTTCAGGTAGGCAATGACCTGTTTGGTTATGTTTAAAGTGGTGTCGCCATACATAAATGCGCTGGATCCAGCTGGAGAAAATACGTAGTGAAAATGCTCTTTTTGAGCATATTCATTAACAAGTTTATTTATGTTGGAGATTAATTCTTCTCTATACTTAATCACAGAATCTTGAACGTTTGCTAATTGAACTTCCTTTTGTTTTTCGTAGGCGTTATTTAGATCGAAGTATTTTTTAAGAAAAGCTTGATCCAAAACTTCGCCCGATTCTTTTAATGATTTAATTGAATCCTGCATCAAATTAACATCTGCTTGCATACCCAAAAGGTCACTCGCAACTTTATTTTCAACAGCTCTAATTTTTTCTTCAAGGGCAATCGCTAGTTTATATTTCTTGTTTATTTGGTTTAAATCAATGTATCCAGTTTTAAGCGTTTTGTTTTCGCAACTAACTAAAAACAAAGTGATTAGAAGTAGTGTGAAACTAACCTTGTTAAAACACTTTAAAACGACCCTTTGGACATTGATAAAATTTAAGCTTTTCATAGCTTCTAAACTATCGAATTTTAGTAATTTCACATCATTATGGCAGGAAGTATTTTCGGAAATATATTTAGAGTATCAACTTTTGGGGAGTCTCATGGTGTTGGTTTGGGAGGTGTGATTGATGGATGTCCAGCAGGAGTAGAGATTGATGAGGAATTCATTCAAGCTGAATTAGACAGAAGAAAGCCTGGTCAAAGTAAAATTGTTACTCAAAGAAAAGAAGGAGATAAAGTGAAATTTTACTCTGGGATTTTTGAAGGGAGATCAACAGGGACATCAATTGGTTTTGTAATCGAAAACGATAATCAAAAATCAAGAGATTACGATCATATTAAAGATAAATTCCGTCCGTCACATGCTGATTATACTTTTACTGAAAAGTACGGTATAAGAGATTATAGAGGTGGAGGAAGATCTTCTGCTAGAGAGACTGTTTCTAGAGTTGTTGCTGGTGCAATTGCCAAATTGGTTTTAAAGCATTTCGATATTACTGTAAACGCATACGTTTCTCAAGTTGGAGCTATTCAAATGAACCAGGCTGCTCACGAGGTAGACTTTTCTAAAATTGAAGATACAATCGTTAGATGTCCGGATGAATCAGTCTCACAACAAATGATTGACCATATTATGGAAGTTCGTAAAGCAGGTGATACAATCGGAGGTGTTGTTGAGTGTGTTGTGAAGAATGTTCCTGCTGGAATTGGGGAGCCAGTTTTCGATAAATTACACGCAGAATTAGGGAAGGCGATGCTTTCAATTAATGCTGTAAAAGGGTTTGAGTATGGTTCTGGTTTTGAAGGGGTTAAGCAAAGAGGTTCTGAGCATAATGATGCTTTTAAAACTGTAGATGGAAAAGTGGTTACAGAGACCAATAAGTCTGGAGGGATCCAAGGTGGGATTTCTAACGGACAAGATATTTACTTCAGGACTGCGTTTAAACCCGTTGCAACGATCATGATTGATCAAGATTCTATCAATGAAGACCATGAAAAGGTTACTGTTTCAGGAAAAGGAAGACACGATCCTTGCGTTGTTCCGAGAGCGGTGCCTATTGTTGAAGCAATGACTGCTTTAACTATTATCGATTACATTATGCTTGCTAAAACTAACAAGATTAGCGACTTAGTTTAAATGAAAAGAAAGTTTCCCCTTCATTGGCAAATCTTAATTGGGTTATTCCTTGGAGTGTTATATGGAGGTGGAGTATCAATTTTTTCTGATTCACCTGAACTTTTTAAATCCTTTACTTCTGATTGGATTGCCCCTTTGGGTAAAATATTCGTTAATGCCCTTAAATTAATTGCTGTTCCCCTCGTTTTATTTTCTCTGGTTAGTGGAATTATTTCTCTAAAGGATATATCTAAATTGGGTAGGATAGGAGGAAGAACAATTCTAATATATCTTTCTACTACTGTTATTGCCGTTTCTTGTGGTTTATTAATAGTTAACTTATTTAGTCCATGGGAGGCAATATCTTCTGAAACTGCTCAGGAAATTATATCAAATTACTCGGGAAAAGTTGGATCTAAAATCTCTACTGCTGAGTCTGTCAAAAATGACGGCCCTCTTAAATTTTTAATAGATCTTGTTCCTAATAACATTATTGAAGCAGCCTCTTCTAATAAAAATATGCTTCAAGTAATTGTTTTTGCTCTGTTGTTTGGAGTTGCATTATTATCAATCGATAAAGAAAAAGCTAAACCAGTGAAATCCTTTTTTGAGGGAGTTAATGAAGTGGTTTTAAAGATGGTTGATTTCATCATGTATTTGGCGCCAATTGGAACATTTGCTCTTATTTCAAATGTATTCGTTCAAAATAGCGAGAGTTTCTCTGAGCTAATTACTGCTATCGGAATGTATTCCATAACAGTTTTAATTGCATTATTATTAGTTTTTTCAATATCTGTAATGCTGGCTTTTGTGTTTGGTAAGAAGAAACCGGGTAAGTTTTTAAAAAGTATTGCCCCAGCTCAATTGCTTGCATTTTCAACAAGTTCAAGTGCTGCAACACTACCAGTCACTATGGATTGTGTTAATAACAATGTTGGTGTAGATGAAGAGGTGACGAGTTTTGTTTTGCCTTTAGGAGCAACAATTAACATGGATGGCACATCATGTTACCAAGCAGTTGCAGCAGTTTTTATTGCTAATGTTTATCAGTTTGATTTGGGACTTGGAGATCAATTATCTATTGTTTTGACTGCAACTTTAGCAAGTATTGGGTCGGCAGCGGTTCCGGGTGCTGGAATGGTAATGTTAGCCATTGTTTTAGGGCAATTAGGTGTGCCGATGGAGGGGATAGCTCTAATCCTTGGAGTAGACAGGTTATTGGATATGTGCAGAACTGTTGTGAATGTCACTGGAGATGCTATGGTTGCAACAGTAATTGGTGAAAAAATTAAAAATAAATTAAAGTAAAAAGCGTTAGTTTAGTTCTATTAAAATCCTTGACTATGAAAATCATTAAAAAACTGATTAAGTACGTAGTAATTTTATTTGGAATTATCATCATTGCCTTAATTGTGATTCCTGTTCTTTTTAAAGATGAAATTGTTGCCAAAGTAAAAGAAATCGCTAATGAATCTGTTGATGCTACAGTTGATTTTGGGGATTTTGATTTATCTCTAATTTCTTCATTTCCAGATTTTTCATTTGAAATAAACGATGTAAGTGTTATCAATAAAGCGCCTTTTGAAGGTGATACTTTGGCTCACCTAGGTAACTTAAGCATCGAACTAGATTTAATGAGTGTAATTGGAGGTGAGTACGTTGTTTCTAGCTTTAACTTATCAGATGTAACTGCAAACGCTAAAATATTAAAAGACGGGTCCGCTAACTGGGATATCGCTATTGAAGATTCAAGTGCTGTTGAAGAAGTAGAAGAGGTATCAGAAGAGGTTTCGGAAGAAGCAGAGGAAGCTGGTGATTTTATAACTGGGTTAGAATCATTCAGTATTAGTAATGTAAATGTGTCTTTTGTTGATTTACAATCTGAGATGGTTACCATTATCAAAGGGTTTAACCAATCGGGAAGCGTTATTATGGTTAATGATTCTGCTATGATTGATATTAAGACTGGGATCGAATCGTTTTTGTTTGATCTTGAAGGAGAGCGATTAGCCAATAACTTGAAGTTCGAATCTAATATTCAATTAGCAGCTGATTTAAATAACATGGGGTTCTTGTTTCATAAAAACTTAATTAAGCTGAATGAATTAAAATTAGGAATCGATGGTTATGTGGCCATGCCTGATGATATGAATTTTGATTTAACCTTATCTGCTAAAGACAATAAATTTAAAGATGTTTTATCATTAGTTCCTGCTTCTTATTTAACAGACCTAGAAGGTGTTGAGACTGCTGGTGATTTTAGTTTAGTTGCTCACCTTAAAGGTGAAATGATTGATGAGAATTTACCTGGTTTTGATGTTGATTTTAATATTAACGATGCTTCGTTCCATTATCCTGATTTACCTGAATCTGTTAAGAATATTAACATGGATCTTGCGGTGGATAATAAAGATGGAATTATTGATCATACAGTAATCGACTTGTCATTATTCCATATGGATATAGCAGGTAATCCAATTGATTTGAAATTCTATATGACAAATGTAGAATCAACTCAGGATATGAAAGCTGAAGTGAAATCTAAATTTCAATTAGAAAAATTAGCTAAAGCTATTCCAATGGAAGAAGGTGAAGAGTATAAAGGGGGGATTAATGCTGATTTTGCTTTTGCTGGAAAGATAAGCGATATTGAAAAAGAGGTTTATGATAATTTCAAAGCTGATGGTTCTATCATATTTGATAACTTACTTTATAAGTCTGCTGATTTACCAACAACGTTAATTAAAACAGGTTATCTAAACTTTTCTCCTCATTACTTTGAGGTGAGTAATTTTGATTTAAGATTAGGGAAGAGTGATTTAACTGCGAACGGAAGAGTAGATAATATTTTACCATTTGTTTTCCATGATTCAACAATAGTTGGTCAGTTCTCAATTAACTCAAATTACTTCAATTTAGATGAATTAATGGAGGAGGATTCAACTGAAGTTGAAGAGTCTGTTGAAGACGAGGTGACTGCTGCTTTAGAGGACGCAGAGGCTTCTGTTGATTCATCTTATGAAGAGCCTATGGAAGTAATTGAGATTCCTAAAAATGTTGATTTTGTATTAAATTCTAGTTTTAAGAAAATCGATATGGAAGGAATGCCAATCGATGATTTTAAAGGGGAGATTAAATTAAAAGATGGTATAGCTCATTTCCATGAAGCTTCTATGAAAGTATATGATGGAATTATCAAGATTGATGGGGAATACAATACGTCTAATCTTGCACACCCTTCAACAAGTTTGGATTTATCAATTGATGAAATGGAAATAAAGCAAGCTTATGCTGCTTTTAACACAGTTCAACAAATGGTTCCAATTGCAGAGAAAGCACAGGGACAGTTCCATACTGATCTTAAATTTACAACTGAAATAGATGATACATTAGGTCCGATTTATGAGACTATGAATGGAAAAGGATTCTTGAGTACAACAAACCTTGGTTTTGCAGAGACAGATATGTGGAAAAAGACGATGGATGTTTTAAAAGTAAAACAAGAGAAGTTTGATAAAATTAAAGCGGAGGATATTAAGATTTATTACCGTTTTGTAAATGGGAAATTAGAAACGGACCCTTTCAAACTTAACATGGGAACGATTAAAGGAGAGGTAAGTGGATACACAACTTTTGATAATGAAATTGATTACAAGTATGCTTTAAAGATTCCTAGAGAAGAGTTAGGGAGCGCTGCAAACAATGCTGCTTCCTTTGCTGAAGGCTTAGCTGGTAAAAATGGCATAGATCTTTCATTAGGAGAATATGTGAACGTTAATGTTTTAGTTACTGGATCTATGGATGACCCTAAATATAAAGTTGTCCCAGCTGGGACTTCTGGTGAAAAATCAATGAAGGTTCAGGCTAAAGAAGCAATAACCGAAAAGATTGACGAAGCAAAAGAAAAAGCTAAAGAAGAGCTTGATAAGGCTAAAAAGAAAGCTGAAGAAGAAGCTGCTCGATTAAAGAAAGAAGCTGAAGACAAAGCAAAAGCTGAAGCTGATAGATTGAAAAAAGAAGCTGAGGAAAAAGCAAAGGCTGAAGCCGAGAAGCAGAAAGAAAAAGCTAAAGATGAAGTTAAAAGCAAGGCTAAAGACCTATTAAAAAAGAAAGGCCTTGGTTTTTAATGTAACTCTTTGAGTTGTTTGGGTTATGAAATAAAGGCTTCTTAGAAAGAAGCGTTTTAAGTTTTGAGTTTAAAGTTAAAGCAACTTTAAACCTTAGACTTTAAACGTTAAACTTATTATTTGGTGTGAAAAGACTATTACTAGTTATATATGTGTGTGTTGGTTTCCTTGCTATTGGGCAAGAAGGGAACTGTTCTGAATATTCCAATAAAAAAGCTGAAAAGAAGTTTAAGAAAATGCGTGATTTCGATTACGCTTTAGATCGAAATGCGACTATTAAGGAAATGAAGGAGCTTGCAGAGAAGTATCCTGATTATCCAGATTTGGTTGGTTTCATTGCTTATCATTATCAAAAAAGTGCCTACAAAGCCATGAATCCAAGTGTTAGGGTTAAAGTAAGGGCAAATGCGAAAAAATGGTATGGAAATTTAATTGACGTTTGCCCCGGTTACCAGGGCCATTTAGCTTATTATTGGTTAGGTAGAATGAATCACGAAGATGGTAAAGATTCTGTAGCTGCTACGTATTTTAAACAATATCTTGAAATGGAGGCAGAGCCACCTAAAGAGTATAAAAGAATCGCAGAGCAATTAAGAGATGAGTTTTTTGTTAAGAAAGAGTTATTGGCTAATCCAGTTGAATATGATCCAAAAAACGTAAAAGGTGTTTCCACTGAACATGATGAGTACCTACCAATGTTGTCACCTGATAATGAGTGGATCTTCTTTACTCGAAAAAGAAACACAGCGCCTGATATTACCTTACCTCCCAATACCCCAGGAAATGATGATAAGGAATACTTTGTTAGAAGTAAGGCTTTAACCGTTGATTCATTTGCCCGTGGAATGTCCTTAAGAAAACCATTTAATATGCATATGCAGCCAATCTTAAATGTAGGTGGAAACAACAAATTAAAAGGTATGGGAGGAGCTTGTTTAACTCCTGATAACAAAACAATGTACCTAACAGCGCATTTATATATGGTTCCGCTTAGAGGAAGCGGTTATACAAACGTTTCAATTCTTAAAACAGAGTATAGGAACGGATCATGGGGTGAAATGAAGCCAGTTGAACCAGTAAATGATGAAGAAGGTGAACCAACTTGGGAGGGTCAGCCAACAATTTCATCAGATGGTAAGTTAATGGTGTTCTCTTCAGTACGTATGTCGAGCACAGCCATTGCTCCAGGTACTGATGATGAGAGGCTAACAATGGATTTATTTTACTGTACAAAAGATGAAAGTGGACGATGGTCGGCCCCAAAAAACATGGGAGAGTTTATCAATACAAAGGGGAATGAGAAAACACCGTTTTTACATACCGACAGTAAAACGCTTTATTTCGCATCTAATGGGCATCCTGGCATGGGAGGGTATGATATCTTCTATACAAGGATGGATAAAAACGGTAATTGGATTAAACCTAAAAACATTGGTTATCCAATCAACGACGAAAAGGACCAGCATGGTTTAATTGTAAGTTTAAATGGGAAGAAAGCTTTCTTCACAAGCGGAGAGCAAGGAGTAGCAAGAGTAGGTGGTTTAAACCTAGTTTCTTTTCCTTTACATAAAGACGCTAGACCAGAAAAAGTAGTGATGATGAAAGGGACTTTAAAGGATGAAGATGGAAAAGCTGTTAAGAATGGAAAGATTTCTATTACAGATAAGAAAACAGGTGAAATTCATGAAGGATTAGTTGATGAAGAGACTGGTGAATATGTTGTTGTAATGCCAATTAAAGACCCTTTAAGAAAAGAAGTTGAACCTGAAAAAATTACACTTTCAGTGAATGGTGAAGAAGTTCAAGCGGACTATGGAAGTGAAGTTAAAATGATAGGCGGGAAAGAAGTAATTGTTCCTCCAGGAGGTAAAATTGTACTTGTCAATAAAAAAGAGGAAGTTTTAGCAAAAGATGAGAGAGTTGCTGAAGTGAATGGAAAGGAAGAGATTATCAAAAAGACGGATAAAGTTAGAAATATAGATGGGGTTGATGTTGTTGTTCCTGAAGATCATGAAATTGTAGATTTAGGTGGTGAAGCTGTTGTAATGCCTAAACAAAAAAGTGAAGATGGTTTAGAGAAGCAGAGATTAGTTGTTAACGCTACTGGGGATGGGAAAGCATTCTCAACAAAAGTCGTTGAAATTAATCCAAAAGAGGTTGATGGCGCTAAGAAGATTTACCCAAAAGATCCAATCAAAATCGAAAGTTTGGCCAAGGATAAACCAATCAGACTTAATGAGGTTAATTTCTCAACTAGTTCGTCAATTCTAAATGGAAAGAGTATGGATATTTTGGATGAATTAGTCGGTTTCCTAAAATTAAAGCCTTCAATGAAAATAGAGATTCATGGACATACAGATAACCGAGGTGGTGCGGCCGCTAACCTTGAGTTATCAAAAAGTAGAGCTAAGTCGGTTATGGATTTCTTGATTCAGAATGATATTGCTGCAAATCGACTTTCTTACAAAGGTTTTGGACAGACAAAACCAAAGGCTTCAAACAGCACCGAGGAAGGAAGATCTGTTAATAGACGGGTTGAGTTTGTAATTACTTCTTTCTAGCTTTTAATCAGTTAGTTATCCACAAAAAGGCGGTTTACAACGTTTTAAACCGGATTAAGGTTTCGTAAAACTGGAATTACCTTTTAAAAAACTTTAATTTTGTGCCAGATTCCTGTAACAATCTCCTTCTTTGATTGTTCTACAGGCAGAATTATTTGGGTATGACTATTAAAAAATTCTTTTTAAATGCTGCTTTTGCATGCGCATCTTTACTTTCTTTTTCACAAGGAGCAAGTGTTTGGTACTTTGGTGAATCTGCTGGATTAGATTTTGCCACTGACCCTCCAACAGTAATTGCTGGTATGACTGGTGTTGATGCAAGTGCTGGGTTAATGGAGATGGCCGCTACGATTACCGATGATGATGGTAATTTCTTGTTTGGTGTAAACGGAAATGATATTTACTCTGCTGACCTTGTAAAAAGAGGTACAACCCATTCAACCGATGAAGCTGGTGAAACTTCTCAAGGTGCTATGATTATCCCAGTTCCTGGAACTGATGATGAGTATTATGTCACTACAGTTCCGTATGGGTCGGGACCTTGTGCCTCTGGTAGCCCAGGTTATACACGAGTTAGAGTTACTGGAACAACTGGAAATAACATAACAATTGTTGGGAAAACAACTTTACCCACCTCTAATGTTGCACACGGTCAAATGATTATTCCTAAAACGGATCCAATAACAGGTGAAGTTTTAGATGAATATTGGATGTATCACCATGAAAGGAATTCCAATAAATTTTTCAAATATTCTGTTGAGAATGGCTCAATCGTTTATGTTGGAGAAGAAGTTGGAGGTGGACCTTCATTTACTCAAAAATGTGGAGATCCAGGTGCTGATGTTATTAACTTCATGAAGTCAAATGGTTGTTTTAACCAATTCGTAATTGGGAATGGTGATAACGTTTACTTATTTGATATTGACGCTGAAACTGGAGCTATTAATTACCAAAATAGCGCAGGTCCAATTACTCAAGCATATGGAGTAGAATTCTCTGCTTCGGGAAAAAATGTTTTTATCAGTACTGGTACAACTGGAGGTAAAAGTCCTCGTCCAATTTATAAGATTCCCGTTTCCCCTGGTGGTTTAGCAGGATCAACTTTAGGTGCGCCTACTTCAATTGGTACTATGAATTTAACTCGTGGTGGAGGTATGCAAATGGGGCCTGATGGTAAGATTTATATAGGAGGTATGCAAGACTGGTCTGGAACGCCTAAAGAAAGTTATTTAGGTGTTATATCGGATCCTGATGGAGCGACTTCTTTTGATGAAAATGGTGTTGTTATTCCAAATGCATTAGTTGGAATGGGCGTTCCTGCAATTCCTGCTTCATTAGTTTCTAATGTTGTTGATATTAGATTCCAAACTGGTTGTAAAGGAGAGCCAATTGATTTTACATATACTTTTTCAGGAACTGAACAAACTCCAGAAGTTAGAAAATGGGAGTTTTATGATGGCCCTTTAGCAACTGGTGCGCCAGCATCTACATCAACTGCTAAGAATGAAACATATACTTGGGATGACATAGGTACCTATGCTGTAACTCTTGAGGTAAATGATGTTTGTGGAAGAACTAGATATGATACTGCATATGTTACTATTGATGAGTTAGAAGTTAATATAGATGATGTCGACTCTGTTTGCCCAGGTGAGAATGTTACTTTTTCTAGCCCAGATCCTACTGCAGGAGATTATAAATGGTTTGATGCCGCAACGGGTGGTACAGAGTTGAATGTTGGTAGCTCAGTTGAAGTAACACTTGTTGAAGATAGTGTTTGTGTATGGGTTGAGCCTGATGGGGTTGTTGGTGGTCCTTTTGTGGCTGGTCATTCAACTGATCAAGGTTATGGTGCTGTTACAGGACCTTCTGGAACTCATACATTTGATGCATTAAAACCAATTAAAATTGACGGTTTCACTGTTACTGGTGGTAGCTGGTCGGCAGGTACTGAAAACATTTCCATTTCTGTTAAATTAGGAGGGACTACTGTTGCTGGTCCTGTTAATGTGGACATGAATACAACGGGTAATACAGTTTTAACTGATTTAAATTTAGCCGTTCCTCAAGGTTTTGGTTATGAAATTGAAGTTGTTGGAGGTTCTTTTTATCCAAATGGTGCATGGGGGTCTGATGTTGTTTCAGTTGATGGTATCATAGCTGTTAATGGTTCTGAATTTTTTCAAAATTGGGATATCTATGAAATGAACCCATGTTTTGCTAGAAAAAGAGTTTGTTCGTACGAAAAAGACTGTGAATGTAGAGATACTACATTATTTAGAATGCCAGATATTTGTCCTGATACTATTGTTAATCTTGATGAATTATTGCATGATACAACTTATCAAGATGGTATATGGGAATTGGTTACACCAACTCCTGGTGTGTCAATTACATTTGATACTATCCTGAACGTTGATGATACTTACTCTGGAACTTTTGATGTAAGATATGTTGTTTACCATGGGGCTGATGCCGGAAAAGCGGGATGTCCTGATTCTAATGTTATTTCGATTACTGTTAATGCATTTGATATTGTTGATATTGAAGATGGTCAGCCAGCTCAGTTTTGTGTGAATGATGGAAATCAAACCATTACACTTTCGCCAACTACGGTTTTAGGTGGTGATTGGAGGTCAGGTAATACTGCCAAAGCAACTGTTGATAATGCAGGTGAAGTTACGTTAGTAGATTCAGGTACTGTTTGGATTTACTACAATTCACCAAAAACAGGTTGTTGGAAAGAGGATAGTATCGAGTTAACTATAGAGCCAGTTATGGAAGTTGAAGTAACCACACCAGATGTAACTTTCTGTAAAAAGGATACTACTTTCACAGTTGAGTTAACACCAACGAGTAATACAGGAGGAAGATGGACAGCTTGGGATGTTACTAATGCTGCATTTGTACCAACAGCTGTGGATGCTGCGGGTAATTTTGATGGAGCAGGATTAGAGCCTGGAGATTACATCATTAAATATGCAATGGATGGATTTAGTGCAGCATGTAGCGATAGTGATAGTATTACTGTAACGATTAATGTTTTAGATACAGCAGAAATCATCAACCTACCAAGTGTTTGTAATAGTGATGCTGCAGTGAACTTACAGTTGAATCCAGCACATGTCACAACTGGTACTTGGTATGATAGTACAGGGGTGAATGTTGGAACTTATGTAGATGCAGCAGGACTATTTGATCCTCAGTTTGGAGGAGGATTACCAACAGGAAGTGTAATGGTAATCTTCGAAACAGATGGATCATGTGCAGGAAGAGATACAGCTTATGTGACTGTTACTAATAACATTACTTATAGCATGGATCATGTGCAGGATGAGTATTGTATGAATGCAGCTAATGATTTTATAGCAGTAAGCCCGGGTGGAGGAGAGTTTTGGACAACAAGTGGAGTTGGTATTGTAGATCCAGCAACAGGAGAGTGGGATCCGAAATTATACACAGCAGCAGGGATTGATACAATATGGTATGGAAAGGCAGGAGACTGTGGTGATACGGTATTCTTAGAGGTAACTTTAGTAGCGCCTGATACTGCTGATATTGATGCGGTATTACCATTATGTATTGATGAGCCAGCATTTGATTTAACTGCCTCTGTAAATACAACACCAGGAGGAACTTGGAGTGGAGCAGGAATTACTGATGGAGCTTTAGGGACATTTGATGCATTAACTGCAGGTCCTGGAGATCATAAGGTTAAGTATACAACTGCAGGAACTTGTCCAACAGTAGATTCAGTTCAAATTATAGTAAGACCAAGAGTTGTAGCAAGTATTGATAGTTTGCAATTAGCATTCTGTGGAGTTGCGAGTGAGCAAGTTGCAGTAGCAACACCAAACAATGTTGCTGGATTTACAATCGGAAGATGGGAGAAGAGTGCTTCTTGGCCAGCAGATTGGGATGCAGGATTGAGTTTTGATAATGATTCAACTTTAAGATTTGACCCAACAGGAAGAACAGTAACAACAGATACAATCTTTTATATAATCGACGATAACGCAGCGATTTGTGGATCGGCAGATACTTTAAGAATAGGTATAAGCGACATGGAGATTGCTGATATTGATACAATAGAGCCAGTTTGTGCCGATGCAGGAGTTGTCGACTTTGAGTTTGTGGCAGCGTCAGGATCTGTAGATGGTGGAGTTTGGAGAACTGATGCTCCAGCAGGATCGATGGTTGACCCAGCGGCTGGTATTTTTGATCCAGCGATTGCCGGACCAGGTTATTACCAGATTATTTATAAAACGCCAGGAGTATGTTTTGTAGAGGATACAACATGGTTGTTAGTTAAACCAAGAGTAACAGTATCGCTTGATCAAACATCAGCAACACAGTGTGCTGAAGGAGCAGCGATCGAAGTATCAGGAAGTCATGATATTTTAATTCCATTATATGATCCAACAGGAACATGGTTTGGAAGCCCAACATGGCCAGCAGATTGGACAGCAGGTTTAACAGTAACAGGAAAGGATATTTCGATTGATCCAGTAAACAGAGTAGCTGGAGTAGATTCTATTTTCTACAGTATTGAAACAAACGATACAGTTTGTGGTGATACAATAGCATTCACATTAACAATAGATGCGTTAGATATTCCAGATATTAATGGAGCAGGAATTTCAGCATTTTGTCAAACAGATGCACCTGTAGCGTTAAATATTATGCCTACATCTACACCAGGAGGAACTTGGTATGATAGTGCAAGAGTAAATGTTGCAACTTACATTGATGCAGCCGGTTTATTTGATCCAGGAGCTGCAGTAGCAGGGATTAATAAAGTAATTTATGTTACTTCGGGAACTTGTCCAAAAGAAGATACACTAGCAATCCCAGTTGTGGGAGAGATAGTAGTAGATGTATTTGATGCCCCAGCAGATATTGATTTCTGTGCTAATGAGCCATTATTTGATTTAACAGCTTACTTAGAGCCAGCAACAACAAGTGATGCTGATCAGTGGGTAGTTTACCCAGTAGGAGGTGGAGCAACAATTCCAGCAGGTATTGTAGGAACTAATGGGTTAGATCCAACAGCATTAACACCTGGGTCATACTGGGTTAAATATGTAATTCAGCCTCCAGGAAGTACTTGTGGAGATAGTGACTCGGTAGTGATTAATATTAATGCCATTCCAAACCCAACATTCACAACAGGGATAGCAGGCCCAATATGTAATGATGCAGGAGATCAGAACATGATTTTAGATGGATCAGCTGATGGAGGGGGAGTTTGGACATTAACAGGCCCAGCAGGAAGCTCAATTGATGCAGGGACAGGAGTTGTTACATTAGGGGATTCAGGAACTTATGAAGTTACTTATACAGTTGACTTAGCAGGATGTTCAGAAGATAGTACAGCAAGCTTCTATGTAGAATCGCCAGCTGATCCAACAATAACACCAGCAGGTCCATTCTGTGAAGATGATGCGGACGTGGCTTTAGTGGCAGCAAGCGCAGGTGGAGCATGGAGCAGTCCAACGGGAACAATCGATGCTGTAACTGGAGTGTTTAGTCCAGCAGGATCAGGAGATGGTACTTTTACAATTAACTATGACTTTACAGGGACTTGTCCAGTAAATGGAACGATTGATATTACAGTTAATCCAGTGTTGGATGCAACAATAGCACCATCAGATGCGGATGTTTGTGTATCTGCAGGGACTTATGCATTTACTTTAGCACCAACAGCAGATCCAGGAGGTGTTTGGTCGAGTGATCCAGTAGGTGTTATTGATCCAGTTACAGGAGAGTTAGATTTAGTAGCTGCAGTAGCTACAAATGGTAATGCAAATACAAACGTTGCTGTTTACTATACACACCCAGGTTGTGGAGGAGCTTCTCCTGCAAGAAACATCTTAGTAGAAACACCTGGTGATCCAACGTTTAGTCCAGTAGGTCCAATTTGTAAAAACTTAGGAACCGTTAGTTTAGATAATAATCCAGACCAAACAGAAGGAGGTACTTGGGAAAACCTATCTGCTCCAGGATCTATTGATCCGATAACAGGAGAATTGGATTTAGCATTGGCAGCAGACGGAGTGAATGAAATTACTTATACCGTTGGTGGAGGTTGTCCAGCAGTTTGGCAAGAAGATATTACTGTAAATCCAGTACCGGGATGGTCACCAGAGGCTGCTAATGCTAACGGATGTGAGCCTCATACAACAGATATGTACTTAGTGTTAGATGACCCTGCAGGAAGTCAGCCAGTAACTTCAACTTGGACGGTTGATGGAGTAACTTCTGTGGTTGCAGGAACAAATAACATTAATCAAACATTCCCTAACGATGGCGATTATGGATATTACATTAGAGTTGAGTTTGATAATGGATGTATTGATTCATTAGGTGCAGCAAATGGACTAGTGAGAGTAAATCCAGTGCCAACTGCAATGTTTGATTGGGGGCCAAAGAATGCTACAGTGATAGAGCCATTCATTCAGTTTGAGAATTTATCTGTAGATGGAGATGAGTTTGATTGGGAATTAGGAAGGGTAAGTAACTCAACAGGAGTTGGTCCAACACCAAATACATCAAATGAAGTAAATCCATCAGCGATTTATAGCGCGCCGGATTCAGGTTGGTATGATGTTACGTTGATTGCAACAAATGGAGAGTGTAGAGATACATTTGTTGATAGAGTATTTATCTTAGATAACTTCACAGCATTTGTACCAAATGCGTTTACACCAAACGCAGATGGGGATAACGATTTCTTCTTACCATTAGGAAATACATTTGATAACCCAGAGGGATTATCAGAATACGAGTTCTTAATCTTTAACAGATGGGGAGACTTAATTTGGGAAAGTAATACACCATACGAACCATGGGATGGAACGCATGGAAGAACTTACTCGAAGGTTCAGCAGGATGTATATGTATGGAAGTTGAAGGTATGGGATAATGTAGATGCTGTACTGAAAACTTACTACGGACGAGTATCGCTGATTAGATAGTGAAGAGAATTGAGAATGGAGAATAGAGTTCTTAGGAAATGATTTTATAAACCCTCACGGGTTACTAAGTGTTAAAGCCTCTCAAGAAATTGAGGGGCTTTTTTTGCTCAACAGATTAACAAGATTATATGATTAGGGTGATTAAAAAAATCTACATAATCTCATAATCCTAATAATCTTATGGGGTTAACAAGTAATA
>JAYPYW010000042.1:0-18198 GCA_038154685.1 Flavobacteriales bacterium
AAAAATAGTTCATCCTTAGGTATAGGGTGGGATGCTCTCCCTGATGGAATAAAATATAATAAATTCCTTACAGGTAATGAAATAGCCAAGTTAGCTACAGTAAAGGATATACCAACTCAAATTAAACAAGGAGCAATAATCAGTTCTAAAATTAATTATGAGGAGGTTAAAATCTTATTAAAAGAAAACAAGGTTGATGCAGCATGGAAATTACTCTACAGTTAATTTTTGTGAATACGATAGGCTACAAGGTTAACTATTGGAAAAGAATTTAAGCATGTGTTTTAATTCACTAGAGTCAAGTATTAATCCATTTGTTTTCTAATAATTTATTTATTCTTTCATACAATATATGAGCTTCAATTGGTTTTTTGATTATATCATTTGCGCCTAAATCAAAAGCAAACATTACTAAATCATCAGTGTCATCTGAGCTCATTGCAATTATAGGAACAGATAATTTTAAATCTAATCTAATTGTTTTAATTAGTTCAATTCCAGTTTTTTCCGGCATGTATAAATCTGTAATAATTAGAAAGGGATTATTACTTTTTAATTTCACCAAAGCTTCTTCTCCATTAATAGCTTCTAAAACACTATAGCCTTTTTCTTCTAAAAAAAACTTTATAAGTTCCCTAGTGATTGGGTCATCATCAACAATTAAAATTTGATTATTTAGCGCCATTTGTTTCTAATAAGATTCTATATATTAGTCAATATACTAAATACTTAGTTTATTTAATTTTTAAGGTTTGATTAATAAGCAATCTAAGGAATACGAAAAGAAAAGGTTAGAAGCACTTCATTCATACAATGTATTGGATTCATTCGCTGAAAAAGACTTTGATGACATAACAAATGTTGCTGCTGATTTATGCCAAGCTCCAATATGTTTAATTAGCCTTGTTGATAAAAATCGACAATGGTTTAAATCAAATCATGGTATTGGTATTAGGGAGACTTCCAGAGATGTTTCTTTTTGCGGAAAAGCCATTGAAGTACCAAATGAACCATTTGAGGTTAAAAATTCAAGTATAGATATCAGGTTTAAAGGGAATCCACTAGTAGTTGGGGATCCTTTTGTTACTTACTATTTTGGGATACCTCTAGTAAATCCAGATGGTTATCCTTTGGGAACACTTTGTATTATAGATCATAAAGAGAGGTCGCTAAACAAAAGACAGAAATTTGCACTAAAAGCTTTAGCAAAGCAAGTTGTTAACCTGCTTGAACTTCGAAGGAAGAATGCGAAGATTAATAGGTTATTAGCGAATATGTTTCCTATTTCTAAACTTGAGGAAATATCTAATGAAGGGACTATAAGTGCTAAGCCATATGATAAATGCACAGTTGTCTTTACAGACTTTAAGGGGTTTACAAATTTTTCGTCAGAAAGAACAGCTAAGGAGGTTGTAAATGAACTTCACTATTTGTACAGTAATTTCGATAGTATTTTTTATTTCAATAAAGTCGAAAAAATAAAAACAATAGGTGATGGATATATGGCTTGCGCTGGAATTGATACTGACTCTGAAAATCCTGCATTAGACGCAATAAATAGTGCTTTAGAAATTAGATCATTTATGGAAGCCTATGAAAAGGAATGTATTGCAAAGAAAAAAGAGCCATTAAAAATAAGGATTGGGATTAATACTGGGCCTATTATTTCAGGAGTTGTAGGGATAAAAAAATACTCATTTGATATTTGGGGAGATACTGTAAATATTGCTTCTCACTTGGAAAAAGCTGGAGAAACAGGTCAAATAAATATTTCCCAATCTACTTATGATGAGATTAAAGATTTTTATGAAGTAGAGCCAAGGGGTAAAGTAGCCATAAAAAACAAAAAAGAGTTAGAGATGTACTTTGTGAAAAACTTGAAATAAACATCGTTTAGAGCGATATTAAATTTTGGATAATTTTCTATTTAATTGTTTGTATTGAAGTCTGTTGATTAATCTTAGTAAGAATGAGATGAACAGAATGTAATAAACTAATTAGCTTGTTTATTAATTCCATAGCAATAAATAAATTTTCGGTTCATTTCTCTGTGGTGCTGTCGCGTAATTATCATTTTTAATTGAAGTTATAATATGACACTCCTCTTTTTTTAGTTATTATTGAGAAATTTTAAATTGAAACCTAAAAAGTAGACGGCCTATTATTAAAACAAATTTTGTCATGATTAATAAAAGGATATTTAACCCTTATTTCTTGGAGAAAATACAAAGTCCTTCTTTTAGAGCTAAAATTAAAACATCATATGTTATAAATATTGTGATTACATTTTTGCTGGGGTTGATTATGATTTTGGATTTTGCTCAAAATCAATATCAGAAAGGATTTGTGAACTTAATTGTTTTGTTAATATTAATCACATCGCTCTTCTTATTTATTAAAGCTAAATTTGTCTCTGCGAGAATTGTTCTTATTGTAATTACAAGTTTAGCTTGTTTTTCTTCCTTCTTTACTTTGGGAAGATCCAATGATATCCCTTACATCTTTATGGGGCCTATAGCATTGGCTTACTTAATCCATTCAAAGGAAGAGTTTAAATCTGTTATAATAGTATCTATTATTTCGTATGTTTTAATGTTTGTTGGTTTTTTTATTGTTGGAGATAACTTTAAAACAGTTATCAATCCACCATTGTCAGCATTTATAACAGCCGTAATTTTGGTTTTTAGTTTTAACTTAATAATTCATTTTTTGAAGAAGGATGAAAGGATAGCTTTTAAGGAATGGGAATTAAAAACTGACGCATTAACAGGATTTCAGGAAGCAATTTCCAAAACTTATCCAACTGCTATTTTTAATTACGAAGGAGGTTTGTTAGAAGAGAATAACCTTTTTAAAGAATTGTTTAATCCAAAAGGGGTTTCAGATTTAAATATTTTACTTAAAAATATTAACTGTTCGTGCACTTTTGAGCAGGTTATTCAAAAAACAGATGAAGGGAATTACTGGAAAGGTGAGATTTCCATCCTTCAAAATAATGAAACGCTTTGGTTTCAAGGAACTGTAACTCCAATAAACGAAAATCTACTATTAGTACTTAATAATGTTACAAAGACAAAATCTAAAGAAATTGAAGTAGTTAAGTTAAAAGGGGAAAAGGATTTAGCGGAAAAAGAATCCCAATTCAAAGATAACTTTCTTTCAAATATGTCTCATGAGATCCGAACACCATTAAATGGAATTATTGGTGTTTTAGATATGATTTCTCTTTCGGATTTAAATAAGGAACAAAAGGATTTACTAGAAATAGTTAATAGTAGTTCACATGTTTTATTGGATATTATTAACGACATCCTAGAGATTTCAAAAATCCAGGCAGGGAAAGTAGAAATAAATAATAAGAGTTTTAATCTTAGAGATATTGCAAAATTAAGTGAAAATTTATATAAAGGACTCGTTAATAAAAATGGTGTTACGCTTAAGGTTTTAATTGACAATGATTTGCCTAATTATATTGTTTCAGATCAAACAAGGGTTTTTCAAGTTGTTAACAATCTATTAAGTAATGCAATAAAATTCACCAATAAAGGTGAAGTCACTTTAAACATTAAAAAAGATAAATCACTTATTAGGTTTGAGGTTATAGATGATGGTATTGGGATTAGTGAAGAAGGTCAGAAAAAACTATTTAAAAAGTTCTTTCAAGAGAAGAACGAAAAGCAAAATACAACCATTAAAGGTACAGGCTTAGGTTTAGCAATATGTAAAGAGTTAGTTACTCTTCTAGGTGGCGATATTGGTGTTTTTTCTAAGGAAGGTGAAGGGACTAAGTTTTGGTTTCATATTCCTTTAGTTATTGGAGAGGAACTGAAAAAACATACAGGTTTTAAGGAGGTTGCAGAAAGAAAAGGTAAAAACGTAAAAGTACTATTAGTTGAAGATAATCATACCAATCAAATAGTTGCCTCACTAGTATTGAAAAAGTTGAATTGTGATGTTGTTATAGCTAATAATGGTAAGGAAGCAATTGACAAAGCTAATGATTCTTTTGATCTTATATTGATGGATATTCAAATGCCAATTATGGGAGGTGTTGAGGCTATGCAGAGCATTAAAAGTTCTGGACTTAAAACACCTATTGTTGCTTTAAGTGCAAATGCAATGGAGGGTGATAAAGAAATTTATTTAGCAAAAGGCTTTGATAATTATATACCAAAACCAATAAGAATAAATGTCATTGAGAAATTGATTTACATGTAATTTTTCATCATTTATTTAAAGAATATTAAAATGATAGGCAAAGAAAAATGCGGCTTTTCTTTTTAAATTAATTTGTGGATATGGATTATCAAGAGGTTTACTTAGAGTTTTGGAAATTGGTAGAAGAGAGTGTGGAAGCGGGAACATTTGCTAAAATGACTTTAGCCAAAACAATTGGAAAGCCGAACCTGAGAAACATCTTTTTAAGACCAGTTTATTCCGATGCTGGATTTACTGTTTTGTTAAAGCTAAGGTATCGAGATAGAGATACCGAAGATATCGAGACTGAATATACCTTGGCAGAAGCTCATGAAGTATTAAAGCCTTATTTAAAGAAATCGTTCTTCAGTGTTTTACTTTTCACAACCGAGAAGGATATTACTTTAAAAATCAATAAAAAAGGAGCGGGGAGTATTGTCGAGAATGTGCCAACCTTTAGTGATGTTATTCAGGCGCAAAGGGATTAAATTTCAATTTCAAACTTTACTCCATTTTTATTATTACATCTATCACAAATTGAAATATTACCTTCCATTCTGTCAAGAATTGATTTAACTGTGGCTAAGCCAATTCCAGTACTTTCAATATTATTGTTACCAAGGTTTTCGAAAATATTAAAAACTTTTTCTCTTTTTTCTAAAGGTATACCTGGACCATTGTCTTCAAAAGAAATCACTGTTTTATTCGTTTTTAATTCTACCGATATATCTATTTGGCATACTTCCTTGTTAGAAAATTTAATTGAGTTCGACATTAAGTTTTGAATTATACTTGATAATCCAAATTTGTAGCTTTCAATCTGTTTAGGACCATTGAAATTTACAACTATTGATTTCGGAGGGTTTAATGCTCTTTCAATTTCTAGGACAAGTTCTTCTAAATTGAATTTCTCTATTTTATTTTCAATACTAGAGTTTTTAGAGTACTCTAACATACCGTCAATGACCGTATTCATGTAGCTAGCCTTTTCATCCATTTTATTGATTAGATCAATTCCATCTTGATCTAAATTTTGCTTGTGATCTTCAATTATAAATGAAATTAAATTTTTCATTCCGCGGATAGGGGCTTTCAAATCATGCGTTAATCTAGCAGCAAAAGCTTCTAACCTTTCATTTAAATGAGTCATCTTCTCGTTAGAAGCTTCTAGAAACATGTTTCTTTTTCGAAGCTCTAATTGACTTACAACTTGATCAGCTAGGGCTTTTAATGCCTTTATTTGATCTTCAGTAATTTCTCTAGGTTTATTATCAATTACACAAAGGGTTCCTAGGGAAAAGCCATCAGATGTGTTTAAAGGTGCGCCTGCATAAAAAATAACATTTGGAGCACCAGTGGCAAGTGGATTATCGTGAAACCTTTCATCTTTTCTTGAATCAGGAATAACAAGTACTTCATCCGGTTTATTAATAGCATGTGCACAGAAGGCAAGATCTCTTGGTGTTTCAGTAGCATTTAAACCATGGTGAGATTTAAACCATTGCCTATCAGGGTCAACCAATGAAACTAAACTAATAGGTGTGTTACAAATTTGCGATGCTACAAAGGTTAGGGCATCATATTCTTCCTCTGGAATTGTATCTAGAATATTGTAACTTTTAAGTTTATCAATTCTTTCTTTTTCGTTGGTCGGTTTGGTTGGCTTAATCATTAAAGTATGATAAAAAGTTATTAATGTTATTACGATTGTATGTGATCTAGGTTTCGCAATTAAACTTAATTATGCCAAAAAATATCAAATCTTAATTTCTTGATATTTCCTCAATTTATTAGGATTAACTGTTTAAAAGGATTTTACTTTAAAAATCAATAAAAAAGTGGCGGGAAGTATCGTAGTGAATGTTCCAGCCTTTAGTGATGAAATTCAGGCTCAAAGGGATTGATGACTTGTTAAAGTCTCTCACAGATTTCACAGATATACACAGATAATAAAACAAAGAAATCCCGTGAAAGACACGGGATCTGTTTATGTTCTTTAGATGAATTGCGACTTAAAAACGAAGCAGTTTTTTTCAGTCTTAAGCTTTCTTCACGTTTACAGCATTCATTCCTTTCTGTCCTTTTTCAAGTTCGAAAGTAACAATGTCGTTTTCGCCTATTTCATCGATAAGACCATTAACATGAACGAAATAACTTTCGTTAGTCTCTTTATCCACTATAAATCCATAACCTTTAGAATCGTTGAAAAAGCTAACCTTTCCATTTCTAATTGGGTCAATTTCAATGTCTTCCTGTTTAGGAATACCAATTTCAATACTTTCCGAATCGATTTTCTTCTTTTTAGTTGGATCAGGTGGTGTGTCAACTATAACTCCGTTCTCATCAACATATGCTAACATGCTCTCAAAATCAGACCCTTTAGAATTTTCCTTACGCTCTTCTTTTCTCTTTTTCTTTTCCTCACGCTTCTTCAAACGTTTCTTTTCTTTTTCTTTCTTGTTAAAGGTCTCTTGAGATCTACCCATATAGTGTATTTAGAAGTTTATATAATAACGAGTTACAAAGGTAACCGTATTATAAGAGTAAGTCTTGGTGATTATTATTTAGTTGTTAACAATCTTTTAATTGGCGTGTAGCTGTGGTGGTTGTATTGTTGGCTTTTTTGGACTGCATGTCCTTGAAATAACTAGTATGCGCTATAAGCTCGCACTAGCTGGATGTTGGGTTTCTCTTTTTCAAACTTGATCTAAATCAGAAAGTTATTGACCTAAACCACAAAGCGAAAATGCTTCTTCTTGGAGAAATTTGTGATGTAATTAAAAAACAAATAAAATGAAGTATTTAAGTTTAATAGTAACAGGTATTGCAGTTGCGCTTATTTCGATGAGTTTTAAAACTGAGAAGTTGGATGGTAAAAATGTTAAACACCTTAAGTTAGAAAAGGTTCTACCTTTCAAAGCGGAAGAAGTTTGGAAAGTCGTTGGTGAGGACTATGGTAAAATCGCCCACAGCCATCCCAAAATAATGAGGTCTGACTATATTGGAGGCTCTTTAAAAAGAGCAGAAGGAGCAGAAAGAGTTTGTTACTTTAATGAAGATGGAACTCAGTTTTTAAAGGAGAAGATTGCATCGTATGATGCTAAGAATTTTACTTTAATCAATAAAGTATATCAAGCTGGTAAATTCCCTGTAGATGCCGCTAGAACTCTTGCAGTTTATAAAGTGACGCCAATCGATGAGAATTCATGTAAGTTATCTTTTGATATGAAATTTAGAACAACTCCAGCATGGATGGGAGGGATGATGAAAGGCAGTTTTAAGAACCTAATTGGTGATTATTTTATCGCCATTCAACACCACATCCAAACAGGCGAGAAAGTAACCAAAGAAAATTTTAAATCAATTAAGAAGTTGTACAAGTAAATAAAAAGGGGCGAAAGCCCCTTTAATATTATAATGCCGATACTTTAGTCGGGCATACAGAAGTCAAATATCGGCATCTGTGTAGATCTGTGAAATCTGTGGGCGACCTTAGCAAGTCATCAATCAAATTAATCACACTAATCTGTGTGAGAAATTAAAGAGTCCCCTTCGTTGAAGGTAATTCTCACTGATGCGCGCTTGTGCGCGTACCTATTTTAAGAAGGACTTGTAGTCCGAATCGAGTAATCGCAGTTAAACTGCTTAGGACCAAACGAACGCGGTGCAACCGCGCACGAGTCAGCTTAAGGTCGATAAACAAAGATTCCGCAACTAGTGCGGTATACAATAAGCGATTGTTGTCGTGTTAAAAATGGCATCATAGTTGAAATAGGTTATGAAAAATTGACCTATGAAGAAGTTTAACATTAGTATTTTATCAGCACTTATTTTAATGTGCTTCAGCACAAGTGCTCAAGTAACCTTTAATGATAGAGGATTCATATTACCTATTTCAATAAAAGATGGAGTGGAACGTTTGGACTCCATTATAGTAAATTCAGCATATGGAGAAAAATCGGTTGAAATTCCTGTTTATTCGAATGACACAATTGTTCAATATACAGGCTCAGGCTTCACATTAGCTCATTCTGATACAACTCGATTATACTTAATTCAAGATAATAATAAGGTGATTTCAAGCTTTGATATAAGTTACTGGAGTCAATCAAGTTCATCACCTTTCAGTAGATCAGAATACAGATATAAAGAGAATGGGCTATTGGACTCGATAATTACTGAAAGTGGTGTCCTTTTTGCTGGTAGCGAACGTATTCAGTCTAGATATTTTTCGAAATACACTTACAATGAAAATAATTTAACAGATTACCATACTACTATGATAGTTGATTGGAACAATGATACAACTATAGATACAACAGTATATAAGTATGACGAATTCCAACAATTAATTGAAATGGAGAACATTAATTTTAGTTATAAAACTACTTACGAATACAATGAAAATGGGAACATATCTAAAATGACAGAATTATTTCATGATGTTTTGAATGATGAATGGATAGAGTTTGCATGGCATACTTACCATTGGAGCCCCTTAATGATCACACAATCAAAGTCGATAACAAAAAATGAAGTGGTTTGTTATCCCAGCCCAGCAAAGGATATAATAACATTCGATGGGATGGATGATATAAGCGAAATTACTATTATCAATACTAGCGGCCAAGTTTTAACCCAGAGAACTTTATCTGGTTTGTTTGACCAGGTAGAATTAGATGTTTCAAACCTTGCTCCAGGTACTTATGTTGCAAGAGTGATAGGGGATGATAGCACCAAAAGTGTCACTTTTATAAAGGAATAAACTCAGGAATTGTAGCCGATTTACCTTTTTAATTAAATTAAAAAAAGAGTAGCTCACATTTTTTAGAAATGAGATTGCTTCATTCTTCGCAATGACGTTAGCGTGTTATAGATGATGAAAATAGAAAACCCTAAGCTTTTGCTTAGGGTTTTTAATATAATCTGCGAAATTTATTACCAAAAGCCTTTTGTAGGCTTTTTCCTCTAAATATCATTTGTGCGACCTTAACAAGTCATCAATCCCAATAATTACATAATCCCTTTAATCTGTGTGAGACCTAAAGAGTCCCCTTCGTTGAAGGTAACACCAAATGTTCTGGGTCTCTACGAATAGCCATTTTGATAGCTCTGGCTAAGGCTTTGAAGATTCCTTCTATTTTGTGGTGTTCATTGTCGCCTTCGGCTTTGATATTTAGGTTGGAAAGCGACGTGTCTGAGAAGGATTTAAAGAAGTGCAGGAACATTTCTGTTGGCATTTCTCCGATCATTTCTCTTTTGAACTCAGCGTCCCAAACCATCCATGGGCGTCCACCAAAATCTAGGGCTACTTGGCAAAGGCAGTCGTCCATTGGTAATGAGTATCCGTAGCGCTCGATTCCAATTTTGTTACCTAATGCTTTTTTGAAGGCTTCTCCCAAGGCTAGGGCAGTGTCTTCAATTGTATGATGCTCGTCGATTTCTAAATCACCGTTTACGTGTACTTTTAAATCTACTCCCGAGTGCTTAGCGATTTGATCCAGCATGTGATCGAAGAAACCTAATCCGGTTTTCATGTCTCCTTTACCAGTTCCATCTAAGTCTAACTCAATTTCAATTGAAGTTTCTTTTGTTTCACGAACTACCGATGCTTTGCGCTCTCCAGCAGCAAGGTGTAAGTAGATGTCCTTCCAGTCGGTTGTTTCGATAGCGATACACTCACGTACATCTTCAACACGACCAGCTATTTCCTCTAATCCTTTTTCATCTTCGTGATTAATCCAGATGGCTTTAGCTCCTAAGTTTTTAGCTAATTCTACATCGGTAATACGATCACCAATTACGTAAGAGTTGGCTAGGTCGTATTCACCAGTCATGTATTTAGCTTCTAACAGTCCAGTACGAGGTTTACGTGTAGGCGCATTTTCGTGCGGGAAAGTCTTGTCTACAAGAATTTCATCAAACTTGATCCCTTCCCCTTCAAAAGCTTTTAACATAGCATTTTGAGGAGGGTGGAAGGTGTGCTCAGGAAAAGAATCGGTTCCTAAACCGTCCTGGTTGGTTACCATAACGATTTCGAAATCCATTTTCCTTACAATTTCTCCCAACCAACGGAATACACCAGGGTAGAATTCCAATTTCTCTAATGAGTCTAATTGGTAATCGAATGGTTGTTCTATAACTAAAGTTCCGTCTCTATCACTGAATAATGCTTTGTTCATTTTCTGATTTTATTTGCCGCTTTACTTTTTCTCGCCCTTCGACTCCGCTCAGGATGACGAAAAAGTAGAAGGTCCGTCCGCGCGCTGTGTCATGCTGAGCGGAGTCGAAGCACGTGCGTTATATCAATTCTTTAAGTGCTGCAAGCAGCTTTTCATTTTCTTTTGGAGTACCTACGGTGATACGTAGACAATCCTCACACAACGTTACTGTTGAGCGATTACGCACAATGATTGATTTCTCAACCAACTTGTCGTAAATATCTGATGCATCATCAATCTTCACCAATAAGAAGTTTGCGTCACTTCTGTAAATGTGACGAACTGTTTCTAGTTCGGCTAGTGCTTGTCCTAGTTTAACTCTTTCGGCTAGGATAATATCAACTGCTTCGTTTTTCTCTTCAAGGTGCCCTAAAGCATCTAAAGCCTTTTCTTGCGTTAAGGTATTGATGTTGTAAGGCGGTTTAACCTTGTTAAGTACAGTAATGATTTCCTTTGAAGCGAATCCCATTCCTAAACGTAATCCAGCTAATCCCCAGGCTTTACTGAAGGTTTGCATTACAAATAAGTTAGGGTGGAAGTCTAGGAAGTCAATCCAGCTTTGTGAATCACTGAAATCAATATAAGCCTCATCAACTACCACAATTCCTTTAAACGAGTTTAAAACTCTTGTCATAGCCTCTGGATCCAAAGTATTCCCAGTTGGGTTGTTTGGAGAACAGAACCATATGATTTTAGTGTTGTCGTTGATAGTCTCTAATAACTTAGGCTCATCAATTTCGAAATCAGGTGTTAAGGAAACCTTAGTAGCCTTAACGTTATTGATATCTGCCGATACCTGATACATTCCGTATGTAGGAGGTAATATGATTACTTCATCCTGTCCAGGCTCACAGAAAGCACGGAATAACAAATCGATTACTTCATCACTTCCATTCCCAAGGATTATTCTATCCTCACGAACATTTTTGATGTCGGCAATTCTTGCTTTTAGGTCCTGTTGATAAGGGTCTGGGTATCTATTCAAACCAGTATCAAAAGGGTTTTCGTTAGCGTCCAAATAAACTTCTGCTTTACCTGTAAACTCGTCTCTAGCAGAAGAGTAAGGCTTTAAAGCAGCAATGCTTGGGCGTAATATTGTATTTAAATCAAAGCTCATTTTCTTAGCTCTTTTCCGCTTTCTTTTTCTTGCCCTTCGACTCCGCTCAGGATGACGAAAAAGAATAGCTCCGTCCGCGGGTTGTCATGCTGAGCGGAGTCGAAGCGCGTGCGGCTGTTATTTTAATTCATTCAATCGAAGTGTTACGGCGTTTTTATGCGCGAATAACTCTTCTGCTTCAGCCATTACCTCGATGATTGGGCCTAATGACCTTAAACCATCCTGACTGATTCTCTGGTAAGTAATCTTCTTAGTGTATGAATCCAAAGAAACACCACTGTAAGACTTAGCATACCCGTTAGTTGGCAATGTATGGTTTGTTCCAGAAGCGTAATCACCAGCTGACTCAGGAGTATAGTTTCCTAAGAAAACACTTCCCGCGTTGGTTACTTCGTTAATGAACAAGTCTTCGTTTTTAGCCCCGATGATTAAGTGCTCAGGACCGTATTCGTTAATTAACTCTAATGCTTCAGCTTCGTTTTTCATTAAGATGTAAACCGAATTATCTAAAGCTTTAGCAGCAATCTCTTTACGAGGTAAGTCAGCTAATTGCTTTTCTACAGCAGCTTTTACATCATCAATCAAACTCTCTACACAAGTAACAAAAACAACTTGTGAATCCGCACCATGTTCAGCTTGTGAAAGTAGGTCGGATGCAATGAAATCTGGATTACCAGTTTCGTCACCATAAACCAACACTTCTGATGGTCCTGCAGGCATATCGATTGCCACACCATCAAGGCTTGCCATTTGTTTAGCAGCAGTAACATATTGGTTACCTGGCCCGAAGATTTTATAAACCTGAGGAACTGATTCTGACCCGTAAGTCATTGCTCCAATAGCCTGAATTCCACCAAGTTTAAAAACTTTAGTACAACCAACGCTTGAAGCTGCGTAAAGAATGGCAGGATTGATTTTTCCTTCCTTATTTGGAGGCGTACAAAGCACGATTTCCTTACATCCAGCAATCTTTGCAGGAATAGCTAACATCAATACAGTAGAGAATAAAGGAGCAGATCCACCAGGGATATATAACCCCACTTTTTCAATAGGTGTTACCTTTCTCCAGCACTCAACACCAGGTTGAGTTTCTACCTTTTCCTCCTTAGCTTCTTGAGCTTTATGGAAGTTAAATATGTTTTGAGCTGCATTATCAATGGCAGCTTTTAATTCGTTAGGTGTGTTTACTTCAGCTTCAGCTAATTCAGCTTCAGTAACCTGAAGAGAATCTAACTCAGCACCATCAAACTTCTTAGTGAAAGCCTTTAAGGCCTCATCACCGTTAGCTTTTATCTCATCGAAAACACCAGAAACAATAGTTTCAAGATTTGCTTTCTCCTGAACCGGTCTCTTTAATATTTCCTCCCAATCTTTCTTCTCTGGAAATTTTACAAATTCCATAATCAAACTATTATCTGTTGTCTGTAATCCGTTATCTAATTAAAGCACCATTTTCTCGATAGGAACAATTAAGATTCCTTCAGCTCCATGAGCTTTTAATTCATCGATGTTGTTCCAGAAATCTCCTTCCTTAATAACCGAATGAACTGAACTCCAACCTTCTTGTGCTAATGGCAACACTGTAGGGGATTTCATTCCTGGTAATGCAGCGATGATATCATCTAACTTATCGTTTGGTGCATTTAATAACACATACTTGTTCTTTTTTGCTGCCTGAACAGCATTGATTCTGAACATTAGCTTGTCTAGTAATTCTTTCTTCTCACCAGATAAACCAGGAGTAGCTACTAAAGCCGCTTCTGAGAAAAGAATCTCATCACACTCTTTTAAACCATTTTTGAAAAGGGTAGAACCAGATGAAACTAAATCGCAAATACCATCAGCTAATCCAATATTGGGAGCGATTTCAACTGAACCAGAAATAACGTGGATTTCAGCGTTGATTCCTTTTTTGTCTAAGTACTGTTGTAAAGTAACAGGGTAAGATGTAGCAATCTTTTTCCCTTCGAAGTACTCAACACCAGGATAATCAACATCTTTAGGCACTGCTAAAGAAAGTTTACACTTAGAGAATCCTAATTTTTCAACGATATCTAATCCGCCACCTTTTTCGATAACAGTGTTTTCACCAAGAATAGCAATATCAGCAACACCATCCTTAACATAGTTAGGAATGTCCGAGTTTCTTAAGAATAATAACTCAGCAGGGAAGGTATGAGAAGTAACTTTTAACTGGTCGCGACCATTGTTAAACTTAACTCCACACTTTTTTAGAAGGTCGATAGATTCTTCGTTTAATCTCCCTTTTTTCTGAACTGCAATTTTTAAAGTTTCTCCCATTTTAATTGGTTGTTATAAAAGTAAAAAGCCACGCTAGTTAGCGTGGCTCGTTTCTATATTTTATGCATACAAAATCATTGCCTCGCTTATCGAAGGTTAGTTAAATGATGATGTATGTGTTGGTTCATTTTCATGACTAAGACAAAGATAATGCTTTTTCTTTTTTCCTCAACAGATTAAATGGATTAAATGATTAATAAGATGTCCTTTGACTAGATGACGAATTTTATCTCCCACAGATCTCACAGACTTTCACAGATCAAAACTGAACTTGATGTAATTATACAGCTTTGTTGTTTATTAAAATCTGGGGGATCTGCGAGATCTGCGGGCGGTATAAAAGAAAACCCTCCTCAGCGGGTGCTGGGGAGGGTGAGAACAACATAAACCGTATTGGTTTTAAAAGGTATTAACCAGTTACGACTAATTGAGAACAAACTTCTTTATAATCCGAATCCGTAATATGACTTAGATCCACTTGGGTAAACTCCTTCAATAAGTACGCCACCTTTTGTGTTTTTTAACACCTCCATTAAATGATCAGGAGATTTGATTGTTTTATTATTCACTTTTGTGATGATGAATCCTTTTTTGATTCCTTCTTTTAAAAGCTTTCCGTATTCTAATTCATCAACTCTGGCACCGCCTTCAATTCCTAATTCTTTCTTTTCCTTGCTTGATATTTTACCCAATTTCGCTCCTAAGAATGAAACTTCTTTAGCAATTGATTCGGTAGTTCCTAATTTGTTTTTAAGTGTAAGAGCAGTTGTTTTTAGCTCTCCATCTCTTTCGAATTCTACGTTTACAACATCACCAGGACGATACTGACCAACTCTTTCTTGCAATTCAGCTGGCGATTTGATTTTAACTCCATTTACAGATCTAATGATATCGCCATCATCCAAGCCTCCATCTGAAGCTGCACTTTTATCCATTACTTTGGAAATATAAACCCCTTCAAGGTTTTGAATATCTTCTGATTCAGCTAACTCTTGGTTGATTTCTCTAATTTGAACACCTAATAGGGCTCTTTGAACTGTCCCGTGCTGAGCAAGATCTCCCATAATTTTTTTGACCATATTCACGGGAACAGCGAAAGAGTAACCGGTATATGATCCTGTATTGGACGCTATAGCGGTATTAATTCCTATTAATTCACCATTTTGATTAACTAATGCTCCTCCAGAATTTCCAGGGTTGACAGCAGCATCGGTTTGAATGAAACTTTCAATTGCGTAATCTTCTTTTAAAATATTAATGTTTCTTCCTTTCGCAGATACAATCCCTGCAGTTACTGTTGATGTAAGGTTAAATGGATTTCCAACTGCCAAAACCCATTGTCCTATGTTTACATCATCTGAGTTTCCGTAATAAATTGCAGGAAGATCCTTTTCTTCAATCTTTATTAAAGCGAGGTCAGTAGTTGGATCAGTTCCAACAATTGTCCCATTATACGTGCGCTTGTCGTTAAGCGTGACTTCGATTTTCGTTGCGCCATTAATTACATGATTGTTTGTTGCGATATATCCGTCTTCTGAAATAATAACTCCTGATCCTGATCCTGCAACTTGTTGTTTAGGAGCCCTTCTTGGTTGTCCGAAGAAAAACTCTTGTATCGGATCGTAAGATTGTGGAGCAGCTTCTCTTGTTGCGACTGTTTTAATATGAACTACACTATTAACAGACTGAGAAGCTGCTTCTTCAAATGATGGGGTAGCCGTAAATGGAGCAGCTGATTTTGATAATTGAATTTGGGGTTTGGCTTCAATAATCGTTGGGGATATGTTTGCGTTTTTAGGTTGATCGTTTAATAAATGAAATCCTCCTAATGCAATAGCTGCTCCTAAACTGGCTGTTAATATACTTTGACTAATTTTTTTCATTCTCTAATACTTTTAATTTGTTCTTGTAAATCATCAAGCATAGTGCCTGACTCTAAATTAACGAGGGAGTGGGCCGATAATCACACATGTCCGGTTAAAAAGTGTTAATTTTGCTCGTTAAGAAATGTTAATAGATTTTTAACTCATGGAGATAACCTTTTATAAGTATCAGGGAGCAGGGAATGATTTTGTAATTATTGATGATAGAAATGAACAGTTTGATAGATCAAATACCAAGCTTGTGGAGTTCCTCTGTGATAGAAGATTTGGAATTGGAGGAGACGGTTTGATGCTTTTAAGAAATAAAGAAGGTTTTGACTTTGAAATGGTTTATTACAACTCCGATGGTAACGAATCATCGATGTGTGGTAATGGTGGGAGATGTATAGTTGCTTTTGCTAAAATGCTAGGTGTAGTTGGTGAAAGCTGCTATTTTATCGCAGTTGATGGTCCGCATGATGCTAATGCTATTCAGACTGAAGAAGGAGAGTGGATTAGTTTAAAAATGATTGATGTTCCTGATGTAGAGAAAGGTCCAGGTTACTGTTTTATGGATACAGGCTCACCTCATTATGTAGCTTTTGAGTCGAATCTTCAGAAATTCGATTTAGTTTCTAAGGCGAGAGAGGTTAGATATAATGGAAGATTCAAGGATGAAGGGACGAACGTTAACTTCATTGATATCGACAAGGACAAACTGAATATCAGAACTTATGAAAGAGGAGTAGAGGATGAAACTTTAGCTTGTGGTACAGGTGTTACTGCAGCTGTTTTAGCCGCTCATGCTACTGGTCAATTCAAGGGAAACGAACTTAAAGTAAAAGCGCAAGGAGGGAATTTGAAAGTGAAGTTTGAAGAAGCTCAACAAGGTTATCAAAACATTTGGTTAGAAGGACCTGCTGAGTTTGTTTTTAAAGGAACAATTAATGTCTGATTTCAAAATACTAAATCTTCAACCTTTAATTGAGGAACAACTATACGAAGGGGTTTACTTGTTAATTCTTAATGCTCGTACTGTTCCCCCTCATTTAAGTTTAACAGTTTCGGGGAAGGTTTATGGAATTAGTACTAAGGGACCTACTTTTGATAAGGACGTTAACATCTATTTGAATCATATTAAAAAACACAATGTTGAAAGTGTTTTTGTAAAGCTTAAACTGCCTGCTGTTTACACGGACGAACAAATGTTAGATTCTGTTAGAGCTGTTGTAAAGGCTTATCCTAGAGTTGATATAGGTGCTGCTACTTGTTTAAGTCCGATTAAAGATTTTATGAGCTCGGCTTATCAAACAGAGATTCATGATGTTCATTTAATTTTCGATCTACTACCAAAGTTGCAAGAGCAAGATATTATTGATGGATACTTTCAAATGAATCTTGATGATGCAATGACGGCTGGAGAGTTATTGATGAAGAGGTATACTGTTTTTGAAGTGAATGAAGCTATTCATAAGGCGCTTCCTAAAGTGTTGTCTTGATTTTTGAATTAATGACTTATCAAAACTGCCCCTTATCTCGTTTACCTATTTTTATGAAATCCTTTCGCTTATCAATAAACGATTTCTTAGCAGGTACAACCTCAATCATTCCAATTGTCATTAACCCTTTGAATTCTAGTTCTTCCATTTTAATTTTTATGATAATTTCATCTAATATCTCAGATTTAGTGAGGTTTACGTTTACTGAATCGGATTGAATAGCAACCTTTTTTGGCTTGTATGTTAGTTCCATAGGTTGGATTAACAAGCTGTCTGTTTTTTTAACCTTGAAATTGGAATCTGTTAGAAGTTTAAAATAACCTTCGAAATCTGAAAGGGTTATAAATTCAGTGTTTGGAATTAAAACCTGACAAAAGGCCAAAGGTTTATTATTTTCATCTGTGATCTTACCATAAATTTGAGGGCCATTTGTTTGGGCTGTTAGGTTTGATAAACTTAACAAAACGGCCGCTGTAGCAGCAACTGGTTTAATTAGTTTATTCCTAATGGCCATTTCTTTGGGATATTCCTTGAACTGCGTAGGGGTATATCTACCGCATGTATTAAAACTAGATTCTAATTGAATTGCATGAATTTCTTCCCAAGAAGATTTTGTCATATCAACAACTTCTTTTGAGCAAACAGCGCAAAATTTGTTCTTTCCTTTTGGGTCCATTTTGTCCCAGTTTTCCGTGCAAGGATTACCATTTTCACTTTTCATGATTACAAATTAGTTGTGGGATATTAAATGATCAGATGACATAGGTTAAGAGAATATTAATTTTGATTTAGTAATTATTTTCCCCAAGTTTGTTTCATGCTTTTAAAGGGCGAAAACATATCACTTAGAGCTTTAGAGCCAAAGGATTTAGAATTGATTTATTACTGGGAAAACGATCCTCAGGTGTGGGAGGTATCTCATACATTAGCTCCGTTTTCAAAGTTTGTACTTACACAGTATTTAGAAACTCAACATTTGGATATTTACGCTTCCAAGCAAT